>NZ_CP089980.1:565000-882500 GCF_021389955.1 Fulvivirga maritima | reverse complement strand
GGCATCCTTGAAAACCTTCCGGTCAATGATAACCTGGTCTATGAACTAGTGCCAGACTTGGTATACACCCGTAACAAAACGGCCTTTGATTATCTCTTCACCATCATTAACAGCAATGAAAACAACTGCACCTCCGCAGACCCAGATAACGAAGCCGCTATCCTTTGTGGCTACAGAGTAATGGAATACCTTGCCCCACACCTTACTGCTCAGCCCCTCCCCGCAGAAGACGGAGAACTGGCAGTAGATAATTACGAGCAAGCCTTACAAGAGTTAAGAGCTTGGTATACTGTTAATAAATCTGATTATGGTATATCTGATGAAGGGTATTAGGTTTGTTATGCGATTAGAAGCTAATTTTTGCAGTTAGGTTATGGTGATACTGTAACGAGAATAGAGGTATTATAACTCATGAGTCATCTTCCTAAATTGGAGTATTTATAATTTCTAATTTTTTTGTTGATATTATTTTTATCTATTAGATTGACCGATGATTAGCTGTTGGCATCAATGGATGCTAATCATACAGAGAGCGTGATGAATCTTACCCAAAGCAGTAAGAAATTTTCATTTTTAAATTAAGACAAATATAAATAAACAACAATGAATAAATTTTTTAAACTAATATTGGCGACGTGTATAGTATGTTTTGTTTTTGCCTGCGAAGATGATGAAGATGATCCTGTTACAAAAGAACAGTATATTCAGTTTTTGACAAATGGATCTGAAAAATCGTGGAAAATTGATCGAATAATAGATCCAGATGGAAATAACATTAAAAAGGATTGCCAAGATGATGATGTACTAGTTTTTAAAAAGGAAAATCAAGAATTTAGTTTCATGTATAATCAAAAGTGTTTTCCAGAGTCTACAGATGATTTTGGTACATGGGAAATAAGTGATGACTTAAGGATTTTAACCTTTTATGGAAGCGCGTCTATTTTTTCACTTAATCAGGAAGAGTTAATAATTATGTATGGCTACTATGATAGTAAAAAAGTTACAGGAAGAAGTGAATATATTTTCACTGCTATAGAATAGATGTCTATCTATTACAAAATAACATTGAAGTTCCTGTACTTTATTCTAATACTAATATATATCGCACGTAGCGAAGCAATACACGTGCTAAATCTAGGCCGTTATAATTGTCGGCCATTCAAAATATATTAAGATCTATTTACCTTGTTTTTAAGCGTCTCCACTTTTCCCTTTTCTGAGGCTAGTAGTCTTTCATATAGTGCTGCTAGTTTATTTAGGCTATTTAAAAGACACTGATATTAAGGCAGGGTCACATGTACAGGCATGCAATACCGATGTTCAACCTTGTAACAAAACCCATAATTAACTAAATTGAAACAAGAACAATGGAGGTCAAAATAAAAGGCTCCAATTCGTGTTCCTTAAAAATTAAAATTCAGTTAAGTAATTGATATTCAATAATTAATAAGGGGTAGTTGTAATCCAGTCATCCCGACGATTAGATAACCATCTAAGTACAAAACCCTCCAAATTTCACGATTTGGAGGGTTTTTTAATTTTACCCCCTCCAGTAAAACACCTTTATTATCAATGAAAATGAGACCTATACGGTGACCTTTTTTTTGAATAAAGTAAATACTCAGGCGATTTTTATCGGATGCACCGATCACAAAGCAATACCCAATCAACTCCAAAACAGTTTTTAATGATCATTAATGATTCTTTTGAGGCAATGGCAGAAATTGAAATTCCCGATTCCCTTAGAGAGGACTTCCTCATTACAAAGGTAGGGTTGCTATTTCAGAAGATCAGTTAATGTACGTAGTTCCGAACTTCATCATGATCACCAGCCTACCTAACATGGTACTAAATGTCAAATCTTTATAATTTCATTAGAAGCATCTGCCGCTGAGCTGAGTAGGGTTGGAGGGAATAATATATCGACTTTAAATGTCAATATATTATTGGAAATGTTAAATTAAAGGAGTGGGTAATATAACATTTTCAGTGTTCAAGCTTATGCGTAGATGTTATATGTCGCTATTGTCTTGGTGGTTAGTTGTTTAGGTGTCATCCTTCTTTATTCAGACTAGATGACTGGCTTGTAGTAGCAATTGATTTGAAAAAATATGTTGTTGTCACCTTATCAGCTCAATGAATTACCAGAATAAGTATAGAATTTTCAATCCAAAAAATGAATTAGAAATGAAATAGTATTAATAAAAGTTCAACCTAAACCTTGTAAAATGAAAAAATGTATCTATTTAACCTACTCAAAAATTGCAGACAATGTAGCAGTTTATTTCAGATGGTATAAGTCATGGCTTTATTGTCTTTTAATATTTTCGGCATCTATAGCCGGATATAATTCGCACGCACAAACAGATATTACCAATACCCACCTTTCTAACCCTGGTTTTAATAATAATTGTAATTATCTCACTGGTGATTCCTCTTCTATACCCACTACTGGTCCTCCCATAACCAACGAGGTGAGTGGTTGGAACTTGGCGATTGCCGATGGCTGGGGTGCCGTTGGAACTTTCGAATTTGGCTGGGAAGGGCTGTTGAATAGTAGTCAGGTGCCTGCCACAGGTTCTAATGGAGCCAGTGGCTCAGGGCAGGGAGCGCTCGGAACCACTATTGGCTGGGGTGGTGATATTGTCTATAACCAGGCTGTAACCTTGCCTGCAGGGTTGTACGAAATGGAGGTGGTGAGCACATTTATTGGAACCAATGGTATTGCTGCTAACTTAACGGGTTGGCTGGGAGATGATGGTAATAGTGCCTTATCTGATTTTACCTATAGTTCTTCATTGGGAGCCTGGAACACCACTACCATTTCTTTCAGGCTAACTAGTCAAACATCCGGATATATTCAGGTAGGAGTGAGGGCAGGAAACTCAGGAACTGGTGCCTATGCTAAGGTTTTTACAGATGATGTGAAGCTTTATAGTCTTCCTGTTACCAAAGTGAAGTTGCAGTCTCTGGTTGATCAGGCCAACACTATGATAGCAAACCCTGAACCTGTGCCTGCCGGATCAACGGTGTATGCTGATCTTCAAGCTGAAGTAAATCTTTCACAGGCAGTGTTAAATAATACATCCGCTGACGTAGGGGATATTCTTACTGCTGAAGATGCAATGAATGCAGCTATACTGAACGTGGAGCAGGATGTTTACAGTGCTTCTCTTACCGTATATGATAATTATAGCGCTACCATGACCTCTTTTAGTGATAGTGTTAAGTTAACAGGTGTCGGGCAAATCACGCTGACCTCTTCAACCGCCCCTATTGTTGATGGTGTGATTGATTTTGCCACCACTGATACTTGGGTGTATTTCCCTAATATGATTCCTTCGGCTGTGGTTAATGGCCCACTGGCGTATATGACTGTCGAGGGAGATGCTCCTGTTTTAGGAACTAACATCAGAGTGACTAATTACCTGGAAGGGGCAATGGTAATGGCGCACCCTAACGATTATGCTGCATTAACGGTCTATGCAGGAGCTGGCCAAAGTGGGTCATCTATGGATTTTGTGATTAATCAGCATTATAAAACTGCTGACCTGGGTGCTATGAATGATAATATTGAGTCATTTATATTGAAAAAGGGCTATATGGCCACATTTGCAGTTAATGCTAACGGAACCGGAGGCAGTAGGGTATATATAGCTGATGATACCGATCTGATTATAGATGAAATGCCTGAAGGGCTAGTGAATACGGCCTCCATGGTAGTGGTAAGACAATGGAGGTGGACCACCAAAAAAGGATGGAGAGGTAGTGTAGCAGATGCTGACAGGTTTAATTGCGGTTCATTTTATGACTATAATAATACCGATTATGGAACCTTGGATAGAGAGTATGTGCCTATGAGGCATAACCCTAACTGGAATTCTTATGATAACTTCTACGATAAATATTCTTGTACGCATGCCTTGGGGTATAATGAGCCTGATAACTCGGTTGATGATGGCTTTAGCTCGGTAGCAGATGCCATAGCCGCCTGGCCATCTATGATGGAATCAGGGTTAAGGCTTGGTGCGCCGGCCACTACTGATGGTGGTTTGTCCTGGACTTATGAATTCATGAATCAGGCAGATGCCCTAGGCTATCGTGTTGACTTTGTAGCATGGCATTTTTATAGAGCTAATTATACCGCGCAGCAGCTTTATGATCAATTATTATCTGTTCATAATAATACCGGGCGCCCCATCTGGATTACGGAGTTTAATAATGGATGCAACTGGACTTATAATGGTAACGAACCAGGTGTAGATGAAAATGCAGAGGTGATTCAGGAATTCATTGCCATGCTGGAAAATGCCCCCTTTGTAGAGAGATATTATGTGTGGGATGGCTGCAATGAGACCTTAAGAATGACTAACTCAGGTACCGGAGCGTTATACCCTGCAGGGGAGGTATATCAAAATCAGGAGTCTACTATGGCTTATTCAGATGATTTTTATAATTCTCCTGTAACCAAAACCATACAGGAAAACGAAGCAGGGTTTTGTGGTGTGGATGGCACTATAGATACGGACTTTAATTATACAGGATCAGGAGCTGCCAATACTACTAACGCTGTTGGTAACGGTATTGACTATAAGATCAACTTCATGGCTGATGGTACAGAAACTCTTATCATTCGCTATGCTTCAGCCACTAATCGTCCTGGGAATATTTTGGTGAATGATAGTATAGTGGCCAGCTTGCCATTCCTCGCTACTGGGGGCTTTGGTACTTATCTCAATGCATCAGTTAATATTCCGGTTCAAGTAGGCACGGCTGATATTAGAATAGAAGCAACTACCGCTGAGGGATTAGGTAATGTAGACTATATTGAGATCACAGGCGGATACCCTGCTAGTTGTGCCTCTGCCCCGTCTTATCCGCTAATCATATCTGCGTCTGAAGAACAAGAGGGGAACCCGGCTACAAATATTATTGATGGCGATTATGATTCCCGGTGGTCAGCAGAGGGCTTTCCTCAAACGGTTATCATTGATTACGGAGAAAACAAACGAATTACTGGCACCAGGCTATCTACCTATGAGGATAGAGCCTATCAGTTTACTGTTGAGCTGTCTGACAACCTATATTTCACCAATTCTTATATGGTAGATCGCAGTACGAATACCAGTACAACGCAACCTATTTCTGATAGTTTTTCGGAAATATCAGCTCGCTATGTACGACTCACAATCACAGGTGCATCAGGATATACGGGGGTATGGTCTAGTAATACCGAGTTTGAGATTGTGGAAAATTCTGCGAATAGTACAGCAAGAGCAAGTGCGGATATAAATGAAAATGCTGATAATGGCATGATGATCTATCCTAATCCTGCAAATGATGTGTTGAATATAGCCTTGTCAGATGATTTTAAAGGAGCAGAATTAAGCATTTATAATAACCTAGGAAAAGTGGTAATGAAAAAAGATGAGCTTCAGGCATCGGATCAAATTAATATTGCCACCTTAGAATCGGGTATATATTATATCAAAGTCTCTCATGCCGGACGAGAAGTAAATTATAGCTTTATCAAGCAATAATTAGATATGAAACTATAAGATGAAAAGACAGGCCATTGCGTGCCTGTTTTTTTATGTTTTCACAACCTTGGTTCAGGTTTTCAACATGGATCTACCATGTGTAAGTTTTGAACATACACTCCTGTGTGTAAGGGCTTTCAACCCTCTGGAATAATTTTGCTATCTTCAGGTTAGGATATTTATGGTCGACACGGAAAGGATAATGCATTTATTTTACGGTAAACGTTGATTTTAAAAGGCTATGCAGGGAAAACTAATACATGATGAAATTATTTAATTATATACTCTCCTATTTTTTGATTATCTCTATTATGACAATTATTGGGATAGAAATGGAATTTGATATAATTGTATATTTAATTTATGATTATCCGTAATTAGTCATATGCTGTAATGTTAGCTATAACGAGCCTATCAAAGAGCTTATCACCAAAGTATCGTCTATTGAGTTTGTAAACAAACTCATTGAGATACAATTGAAGGTACTTTCCTTTAATCTTATGGTAGTTCCCTAGAAATGTTCTTTTGGCATTGCTAATGGTGATATGCACCCATTTAAGTGTCTCGTTAGTGGTTTGCTTATTAGATTTCTCAGTAATGTGAAGCTCTATATAATCAGCAATGTTAACATAGGAAGTGCTTTGGTCTGAAAAAACAATACTTTGTTCATCAATGGATGATTGTAATACATGATCTACTTCCTGTGAACTGTGGCCTTTAAGTACTTTAGCTTTGAAATAACGACATTGACGTTCTTTTTTTCCTGTTTCCAAGTCTTCTAAAGGAGTAGATTCAGCCATTACTGCTACATTTTGTTTTCCTGCCGCTCCTCTACCTCTTTTCCCTTTATTCTTCTCGATCTCAGTTGATTCCACTGTAAAATAGCCCTCATCCATCTCAATCATTCCCTCTAAAGTGTATCTGGAATCTCGATTTCCCATGGCTTTTCTCAGTTTATGAACCATTGCCCATACGGGCTCATATCGTTTCAATCCCAATTGCTTCTGAATCTCCTTGCTGGAAAAACCTTTTTTGGTAACACTCATTAAAAACATTGTTTTGTACCAAACCAGAAAAGAAAGGTTAGAGTCTTGCATGATCGTGCCGCTACGTAAAGAAGTTCTACTTCGGCAAGCTTTACACTCATAGCTCCATCGGCTTTTTATCCAATAATGCTGATCATGACCGCAACGGTGACATATAACTCCTAACTTGTCTCGTTCTCCTTTAAAATGCTCTCTGCATGATTGTTCATCACTGAAGTGGGTAGTGAAACTGAATATATCCATACACTAATTTAATACTTTTTTTACATTATGGGTAATTACGGATAATCATATTTAATTACATATTTAATTGTTGGAGTGTGTATTTTTTACACTTTAATAAGGTTAAAATTTTTTACAGTTAAATCAAATGCTTTTGGTTTCGTAATCGTTACTTCATTATTTTTCACATATATACTTATGCATAGTATTATCACTTATGAAACTAACGTTGCTTATTCAAAATTAAAGTCAATACCAATTGAAAGTTTAATTAAGTTTCAGGAAACTAAAGATGTTCAAAACATACCTCAAGAAAATAGACGAGCTTGGATAGGGGTAAGATATAGAGAAATAAGGATTGTGTCAAAAAGCGGCAAAATTAGAGATATAAGTGCAGTAGGATGGCGTGGAAATTCTGTTTTTGCTTATTATGATTTTGATGAACAGAGATATCATGGAAGTTATCACTAACTTGGTTCAGGTTTTCAACTTACACTCAAAATCTATATGTTTCATAGTGCAATCTGATGTTAAGCTGGAAGCTTTATTTAAAGAAAATAACCTTACTCATCCGCAGCATCTACCTTATTAGCAAACTCTTTATGTGCTTTTAAGTAAACTGGGAGGTTGTCGCTCATAGAGGCATGGCCGGCGTTCGGTATCTCTACATACTCGGCATTATTAACCATTTTTACATATTTCTTCACATCTTCAGGGCGTGCTTCGTCGTACTGACCGGTGGTGAATAGTACGGGTACTTTAACTTCATTGAGAGCAGTAATGTTGTCATAATCTCGCAAGGTGCCTGTGGCTCTAAACTCACTAGGACCCCACATATAATTGTAGATAAAGCTACTGCCTGATGCCTTCACGGTGTCATAAGGGTGCTCGGTTCTGCTGGTGCGGAGTAGGTGCTGTTGAGAGAAATATTCGTTTGCTTTTTGATATGAATCGCTGTCATATACGCTATCCTGGTTGGCAATAGCAAGGGCTTGTTGGATGCTGTCGGGCATCTCAGTAACTAACTGATTGGTGCCGGCTATCCATACCGGTGTGCTAAAGTAAGGACTGTTAAATGCTATGCCTTTAACCCCTTCCGGATATGCTGAATAATATTCTAATGCTAATGCTGTGCCCCATGAATGCCCGGTTATATAATATTCTTTGAGATTCAAATGTTTCGCTACTGCATGCACTTGCTCTACAAAATTTTCAACTTTTAGCAGAGAGGTGTCCGTGTGATGGGTGGATTGCCCGCCACCCAGCTGATCAATCATAATCACGGGACGCTCTTCTGTGAGTGGTTCCAAATCAAAATATCGGCGACTTGTACCGCCGGGTCCTCCATGTAGGCAGACATAGGGAGCTTTGGTTCCTTCGCCCATAATTCCGTACCAAACTTTACCACCTTCTACTTCTACCAGTCCATCTCCAGGCTCTAAATATGGGTTTGATTGTTCCTTAGGTGTACAGCCAATAATCAATGAAAAAAGAACGATAGAGAGTAAAATACGTATGTTGATAAATTTTTCTTTAAGATAGAAAAATTACCTGAAGGACTCCACTCACTTTTGATGTGTGGTTGGTAGAGTAAGAGCTAAACCATACCAATAAACCTATTCATTAAAGCAAAAACTCTACACCAAATCCTTATTAAAATACCCGCCTCTGTTTTCCTTTCTGTCTATTGATTGCTCTATGATGAGGTAGGCAATAGTTACCAGATTTCTCAGTTCGCAGAGTTGCGGAGAAAGGGTGGAGTTATCATATAGCTTCTTGGTTTCTTTGTAGATCAAATGCAGCTTTTCTTTGGCAAGCCTTAGTCTTTCGTTCGATCTTACAATACCTACCAAATCACTCATGAGGGTTTGCAGTTCTTTACGCATGTGCGTAATCACTATTTTCTCTTTTGGTTCTACCGTGCCTTCAGCATTCCATTCGTTTATCTCGGCAGGTATTTCGATAGATTCGTATTTTTTGATACCGTCTTTGTAGCATTTATGGGCATAAACCAGGGCTTCTAAGAGTGAGTTAGAGGCCAGTCTGTTAGCGCCATGCAAGCCGGTGTTGCTACATTCGCCACATGCATATAGGTTACTTACGTTAGTTCGGCCTTTCATATCTACATTAATGCCGCCGCACAGGTAATGGGCGGCGGGCACTACTGGTATCATATCTTTTTCGGCATGAATGCCTAAGCTGGCACATTTCTCATAGATGTTAGGAAAGTGATTCTTAAAACCTTCCATGTCTAAATGTCGGCAATCTAAGTATACAAAATCATCACCGCTAATCTTGAGTTCGGAGTCAATAGCCCGAGCTACAATATCTCTGGAGGCAAGCTCTTCTCTTTTGTCATATTTATGCATAAAGGCTTCTCCTGATCGGGTTCTGAGCTTAGCGCCAAACCCTCTTACCGCTTCAGATATTAAAAATGAAGGAGAAGCTCCGGGGTTATAAAGAGATGTGGGGTGAAACTGGATAAACTCCATGTTCTGAATGAAGGCCTTGGCTCTATAGGCCATGGCTATACCATCTCCGGTGGCTACTAATGGGTTGGTGGTGTTTTTGTAAACGTGGCCGGTGCCGCCGCTGGCCAAAAGAGTGATTCTTGATAAGACTCTTTCGATCTGTTGCGTTTTCTGATTCAGTACATATGCACCATAACATTTCACCTCATCAGAATTGATTTCTCCTTTTTCTTTAAAATGATGCTCTGTAATTAAATCTATAGCAAAGTGGAAAGATAGAATTTCTATGTTGGGCATAGAGTGCACTTGTTTTAACAGCGTGCGAGACATTTCCCAGCCAGTAACATCTTTATGGTGTACAATTCGATTTACAGAATGGCCCCCTTCTCTGCTCAGGTCATAATCTCCAGAAGGCTGCTTGTCGAACTCAGCACCCCAGCCAGTAATCTCTCTAAACCTTTTAGGCCCTTTTTTTACCACCATTTTCACTACTTCCTTATCGCACAGCCCGTCGCCCGCTATTAAGGTGTCATTTATATGGTTTTTAAAAGAATCCTCGTCTTTATCCAGCATTACAGCGATGCCTCCCTGCGCGTATCTGGTGTTAGATTCTTCTTCTTGTGCTTTGGTGATTATCGTTACCTTGGTATCGGGTAGTTTATTAGCCACTTTTAGCGCATAAGCGAGCCCGGCTAGTCCGGAGCCTATCACTAAAAAGTCTGTATCAAATTTCATAATAACTTCTCTTTCTAAAGCGCTTGTGCTTTATTCTTCGCTCAAATGTAAAGGATAAAAGCTGATATTTTTGTTAAGATATACTCAACATTCTTTCAATAGGTCTTCTTCCTTTTTCTATCACTTCTTCTGATAGCGTAATCTCTGGCGATTCGTACTTCATGCAGAGATATAGTTTCTCCAAAGTGTTAAGTTTCATGTAAGCACATTCGCTACAAGCGCAGGTGTTGTCTTCGTTGCTAGGGGCAGGTATCAATATTTTATTAGGCACTTCTTTAGCCATCTGGTGTAGAATGCCTGCTTCCGTGGCCACTATAAATTCTTCTCCAGCATCTTCTTTTACAAATTTCAGTAACTGAGCGGTGGAGCCAATAAATTGAGCCGTTTTTAAAAGAGGCTCTTCAGATTCAGGGTGAGCAATGATTTTTGCTTTCGGATGTTTTTTATGAAGGTCAAGTAATCTTTCTATAGAAAACGCTTCATGCACCATGCAGGAGCCATCCCAAAGTAACATATCACGGCCAGTTTCTTTTATGAGGTATTTGCCCAGGTTTTTGTCAGGTGCAAATATAATGGGCTGATCTTTAGGGATAGATTCTATTACCTGTACAGCATTAGAAGAGGTGCAGGTAATGTCACTCAAAGTCTTAATCTCTGCCGAACAATTGATGTAAGTAATTACTATATGATCCGGATGCTGGTCAATAAATTTCTTAAATTCATCAGGAGGGCAAGAGTCAGCTAAAGAACAGCCTGCTTTTAAGTCTGGTAACAATACTTTTTTATCAGGATTGATGATTTTAGCGGTTTCAGCCATAAAGTGCACTCCGGCAAATACTATGGTTTCAGCATCAGTCTGAGCTGCTTTTTTGGCCAAAGCCAGGCTGTCTCCCAGATAATCTGCAATGTCTTGTATTATCGCTTCCTGATAATAATGAGCCAGGATCACCGCATTTTTCTCTTTCTTTAACTTTTGGATTTCTGCTACTAAATCAAGCTCCTCATCCACTTTGATATTAAGATAACCTATTTGATTAAGCTTTTTCTTAGCTTCAATAATGTTTGGTGTCATTTTCTATTTTCCTCTTTTCCCCAAAAGTCTAAATAACTTCCAGCTTAAAAAATATGTTTACTTCTTCCGAAAATAATTGATCAATAGTAGCCTAAGCATTCATTCTGCCAATAGCAACGGGTAAATTTAAGGCATTTTGATGAATGGATTACCAGAATTGGTAGGTATAGATGGTGGATCTTAATTTTTTTGATGTTATTTTATGTTAAATCGATTTATTAAGCCCGTTTTGGAGGTTATTATTCTATTATTTTTAATAGGTGAATGCCGGAGAACAAGTGATTTCTCTAAGAGGAAAGGATAAAGCGTATGTGTTAACTCTTGTAGTGAAGGATGACCTTTATTTTAATGTAGAAATGGTAGAGCGCATCAGGCAAGGTGTGAAAGAAATTTTCTGATAATGCGCTAGAAGATATAGAAAGGCATAAGAAATTAATCTCCTAAAAAAACAAACCCCGGATTAGTGCTTTAAGAAAGCAGCATCATCCAGGGTTTTACCAATGAAGAATTTATTTTCTAGTATTCGGCTATAGCTTTGAGGTAGCTGGCCTCATTGATTTTTAAAGAAGTTTTTGCGTCTATCACCTGAGCATAGGCTTCTTGCCACAGCACCTGACCTTCTAACACATCTTTTCCTGTAATAGTGCCTGCATCAAATTGGTCATTGAGTAACCTGAGGTTTTCCTTGGCTTGTTCTAATGATTCCTGAGATAATTTCACCCTGATAGAGGCTCTTTTTAATTCCAGATACGCGTTTCTTATTTCTATGGAAATAAGTTCTTTGGTGTTTTCTAGTTCTAGCTGTTGAGCTTGCGCATTAGCTTTCTGCTCTTTCACTAGCTGCTTGCGACCGCCCCAGTCTAGTATAGGTATGCTCAGGCTTACCAAGCCAACGGCAGAGGTGAAATTATTGCTTCCATCAGAGAAGTCAATATTGTCTCCTGCAGCATATATGCCATTTAAAGTTACAGCCAGGCTGGGTCTGCGATCACCTTCCAGTAGGTCTACCTGTAGCTCCTGCATTTTTACCGACTGTTCAAGAATATTAATTTCAGCTCGTCTGTTCACCACAGCATCAGGATCTGTTAATAGCTGCTGTGAGGTTTCTGCTTCGGGTATGTTATCTTCCAAAACAAAATCTAAAGTGTTGATGCCGGTTAGCTGGGCAAAGCTTCGTTTAGCAATCTCTAGTCCATCCAGGGCTGTTTGCAGAGAAATTTGAGCATCATTGAGCCTTACTTTTACTCGTAATACATCATTTTTATTAATAACACCAGCATTATATGTGTTGAGCAAGTCCTGATGCAGAGTGTCTAATAATAACAGGTACTTCTGAGCTAGGGCTACTTGTTCATAAGTGCTTACCAGCTGCCAGTAGGCTGTTTCTGTTTGTAATAGTATCTCACTTTCGGTCAACTCCTTTTGCGAGGTTTGTAATAAAACAGAGGATGTGGCCATTTTCTTGCCATTTCGAATTTTTCCACCTGCATATACTACTTCGCTGATAGCGAGGCTACCGTTAAGGCTAGTTTCAGGCAGTATGGTTTGCATGGGCTCACCCAGGTATAAACCTACCACGCTGGCATCTACCGTGGGTTTGTTGGCGGCTTTTGCCGATGCTTCTGCTGCCTCGGCCGCTTCCAGGTGCTGCTGTGCCTGCCGGATATCCCGATTATTGGTCAGCGCCAGTTGCTTGGCGGAGTCCAGGCTAATGGTTATCTGCTGGGCCTTGGTCCTTTGTGTCACCATTAAAATCCCCACACAGCTGAGGATGGTAATCAATTTATAAATAGACATTTAAATAATTATTATCGTTATCAAAATGGAATTAAGGGCAGGTCTGGTACAAGAGCCTGCCACTGTAATTCATATCTTATGCATGTGCTGGTTTATACATTACAGGATCGTCACCATCAGGCTGATCAAATTCAGCTGGTTTTGAAGGCTTAATGAAAAGACTGTAAAGAACAGGTACTACAAACAAGGTGAGCACCATAGAAACTAATAAGCCAAAAGCTAGCACACTACCTAGTGGAGCCCACATAGGAGATTTGCTCAGTATCATAGGTATTACCCCCACGGCTGCTGCTCCGGAGGTAAGGAATATAGGTCTCATCCTACGTTTTGAAGCGGCCAATGCTGCAGCTTTAATCTTATATCCATGATCAAGGATTAGCTCATCAGTATAATCTACCAGTATAATTCCGTTTCTCACCACTATACCAATAAGACTGATAATACCCATGAAAGCTGTCATTCCTAAAGGATTTCCTGTAATGTATAATCCGGTGAAGGCTCCTAAAAGGCTAAGCGGGAAGGTGCTGAGCACAATCAAGCTTTTACCCAGGTTCTTAAACTGGAATAGTAATGTCAGGAAAATAAGTATTAAACTCACACCTAATGAAGTCATCATATTAGGTTGGTTGTCTCTGGTAGATTCTGCATCACCACCGTACTCAATGTGCACTCCTGCTGGCAATTCTAAGGCATCAATTTTAGGAGTGATGTCTCTAAGTATACTGGCCGGTGTTCTTTCTAACTGCGCTTCTGATAGTACAGATAGTGCTTTTAATCCGTTTCTGTGGGCTATCATGCCGGTGTGCCATGACATATCCAGGCTGGCAACATCTTTCAATGGCACTTTTTGTCCATAGGCAGAAGAAATATGCAGGTTGGCCAGGGCATCGAAATCTTTACGGCTTACCGAGTCATAACGCACAAAAATATCGACAGGCTTATCCGCTTCCCACATGGTAGATACTGCATAACCTTTTAGTCCAGCACCTAAGGCCTGGGTAATGGCCGCATTACTAACGCCAAGGCGAGCCGCTCTGTCTTCATCTATATTTAGCTTCACGCCCAGATAATCATTTTCTGCATCCAGACGGATATAATTAGTGCCTTCCGTGTTTTCCAGAATATCTTTCACCTTTAAGGCTACTTTTTTCAGATCATTATCATCTTCACCAAATACACGAACGGCAATAGGAGCACCTTCTTGCAGACTGAGCTGTTTCACCTGAATGTCTCCGTCGGGCAAAAAGTGCTTGAACTTTTCAAGGTATTCATTAGCCAGGTCATCGGCAGCATCATTGCTGATGGTGGTAATGAAAATCTGAGCATAGTTTCTTCGTGGCGTCTCAGGAGCATAGGCCGTGTGAAAACGAGGCGAACTCATACCTACAAAGCTGGTGATATCAGTAATCCTTTCTTCTTTCTTTAGGATGGCTTCTAATTCCTTTACCGCTTCTTCGGTGCGAGCAAGGGTGGCACCTACCGGTAAACGAACCTCCAGGTTAAACTGGTTTCTTTCACTTTTAGGGAAGAATTTTTCCTGAACATTACCTGCCACCATAAAGGCGCAGATGATAGACAAAACGCCGAATCCTAGTGTTACTTTAGGCCAACGAAATGCTAGCTCTATACATTTATCAAACAGCTGTTGCATATGATCCAGCAGGCTCTTTCTTCTTTTCTTACGCTCTTTCATTTTATGCTTAAGGCCTGTTTTTATGAAGACATAGCAAGTAAATGGAGTGAAAAACAGCGCTACAATCAGAGATGTGCATAGTGCTAACCCAATAGCTACGGGTAATGAAGACATGAAATCCTGAGCTACTCCATCCATGAAAATGGCTAAAGGTGCGAAGGCGAAGATAATAGCAATAGTTGCGGTGAAAATAGGTATTGAAAGCTGCTTGGCCGAAGTCCAGGCGGCAGTCCATGGGCGTACTCCTTCATCTAGTTTTTCTATATAATTATCTACTACTACTATGGCATCATCTACCACCATACCCAGTACTATAATTAAACCGGAAAGCGTAACCTGGTGCAGGTAAAGGCCTACCATGTTCATAAGTCCAAAAGTGACTATAATAGAGATAGGTGCTGTAATAGAGGCTACTGCTGCTACACGGAAAGGTAATAATAGCATTACCACAATAATAACTGAGGCAATGGCCATACCGAACTCAAGCATGAAGTGAGCGATACTTTCATCTACTATCTCAGGCTGATTTACAATGGTTTTAATATGAATGTCAGGCGGGAAGCTGGCCTGAATTTCTTCTACTTTCTCTTGTACCGTTTCTCCAAAAGCTACAATATTATTGCCCGGAAGCATGTTAATGGATAGTACCATCGCTTGCTCTTCGCCTACACGTACATAAGCCTCTTTTTCTTCAAAACGACGCTCTATAGTAGCCACATCTTTTAGGCGTACTACCACACCTTCCGGAGTAGTGTATATAATCTGGTTGGCAATTTCTTGCTCAGACTGAAAACGGCCAGAGCTATAAACAGGGATAAGCGCATTGGAGCCCATGTTAAGCTCTCCGGTGTACTGCGTTACATTGGCCTCTTGTAGTTTATTGATAACAAGACCCATGTCAAAACCATATTGGCGCAGCTTTTCATCATTTACACTGATGTAAACCTGTCGCTGCTGCTCACCGCTTCGGTTGATCTTAGATACAGTGGGGATTACTTTTAAGCCATCATCTAATTTGTCTACATAGTCCTCAATTTCAGAATAAGAACGTTCAGATGATGAAACGGAAAGTATCATGGCTGTAACATCACTAAAGTT
This sequence comes from Fulvivirga maritima, assembly GCF_021389955.1. NCBI lineage: Bacteria > Pseudomonadati > Bacteroidota > Cytophagia > Cytophagales > Fulvivirgaceae > Fulvivirga > Fulvivirga maritima. Next base: position 866,826 of record NZ_CP089980.1, on the reverse strand, counting down.
ACTGTTAACAAACGGTCCAATTACTCCTTGAGGTAAGTTAGGTAGTAAGTTGGCGTTCATGTCCAGCTGCAAGGTGTGCCAAAACTGCTTTCTGTTTTTTACTGAAGAATATATTTCTACTGTTACGAAAGTCTGGCCTTCTCTTGTCTCAGATTTTGTTTTGGCCTTTTTTACCTCTTCAAATGAAAACAGGTATTCTTCTATCTTATCCGTTACTTCTTTTTCTACCTGATGCTCATCTGCGCCGGGGTAAAAAGCATATATCATGGCTGTTGGCATTACTATATCCGGGTCTTCACTCCTCGGCATATTGAGCAGAGAGTAGATGCCAAATATTAGTAGCAGTGCCGTTACTACTTTCACTACCTGGTTGTGCTTCATAGCCGCTTCCAGGTAATGCATATTTCTTCTTTTTGTCATATCAAATTCCAGTTAGAATTTTTAAAATTTCAATGCATTAATATTGGATGGGGCTTCCATCAACTAGTTTAGATTGGCCTTCTACTATAAGCAGATCACCTTCATTAAGACCTGAGGATATGATTACCTTGTTCAATCCTGTTGCTCTTGAGATGTTGATTCTCTTTTTAATAGCAGTATGGTCTGGCTGCGCTAAAAACACATATGCGATATTGTCAGTGTCTTTAAGAATGCAGGTAGTAGGTATAGTAATTCGGTTTTGTTTTACTCCGGTATTAATGTGTAGCTGAGCTAGCATTCCGGGAAGGATGGCTCCATCTTCATTAGCCAGTCTTACTTTTACTTCAAATGTTCTTGAGTAATTATCGGCTTGCGGGTTAATGATATTAACTGTGCCTGCTATTTTTGCATTTAAAGCGGGTATTGTTACTTCTACAGAATCACCAGTAGATACATGAGCAATGTCTCCTTCTGCAATAGATGCAGTGGCGTACATAACATCTGTTTTTGTTAAGGTGAAAGCTGGGCTTCCGGGGGCCATAATAGCGCCTTTTTCTGTTATTTTATTAGTGATTACACCTGTAAAAGGGGCTACTAGTCTGGTGTCAGCCAGGTCTTTTGCTGCTAAGTCTTTGTTAGCTTTGGCCTGAGCCAGGTCAGCCTGAGAGGCTATAAAGTCTCTTTCTGGTAAGCTTCCTTTTTTGTGTAATTCTTCGTTTCTTTTAAAATTATCAGCTGCTTTAGTGTAGTTGGCTTCAGCAATTTCAAAAGCACTTCTATACCTGGTTTGCTCAATAGAGGCCAATAAGCTGCCTTTTTTTACATGCTGACCTTCTTCTACATTTACTGAAACTACACGCCCGCTTACGCTGAAAGATAAATCTACTTTATTGTCAGCTTCCAAGTTGCCGCTGTAGTCGTACTCTTCAGCGCCAGTGCTTCCGGTTACTTTCTCTACAGAAACCTTGTAGGCGCTACTTTCTTGTTGATCTTTTTCCTGCTCGCTGCCGCAGCTCCATAATGATAATAAGCATGCGGTAGTCGCCATGCTAAGCACATAGCGCAATGTGTTGTTTTTCCTCAAAAAATATTGAAGCTTCATCCTTGAAAATGTTAATTATGATTACCTGTTATAGTTACTCTATCAGCCGTTAAAGACGGTTTATTCGTAACATTTAATGTGCAAAGGTGGGTAGATTTCGATTCTCTAGTGAGGTTGGATTCAGGCAACTATTGGTGAAAAACAGGCATTATTCTTTAATGAGTGAAAATGTGGTATTGTCGTTATCTTGCCTTATTACTTAGTTAAGTAATTGGTAGTCAGATTTTTAATTTTATTGAGGGCAGTTTTGTCTCATATTTTCAATAACTAAGGTTTGGTGAAAATAAGGTATTGGGCTTAAGCTTCTGATTGACTGAGCAATTGCCTGTAGGCAGAAGGTGAGAGGCCGGTTTCCTTTTTAAAAAATTTACCGAAAAACGACTGATCGTTAAAGTTGAGGGCGGCAGATATTTGAGCCACTGTGAGAGCCCTTTTGGCCAGTAGTATTTTGGCATCTAGTATCACTGCTTCATCTATAAGCTGCCGGGTAGATTTACCAGAGACCTGCTTTAGTGTTTTAGTCAAATGGCCGGAAGTAACATGCAGGGCGTTGGCATAAAAGCTCACACTTCGCTCTTCTCTAAAGTGTTTGCCTAATAATTTTATAAAACTGGCCGATAGCTCTTCCTTCCTAGATAAGTCAATGGAAATGGAGGGATGGTGTTTTTCGTATAATCCGCTCAGCTCAAAAGAAAGCAGGTTGAAGGCGTGTACCATCTTAGCATCTATATGCTCTTCCTGTTCATTTTGTATTTTGTTATTGAGATAGGTAGTCAGGGCCATAAAGTTTTCCAGCTCACGAGCATCTAAAGATACTTTTTTACTAATCGTAGTTCTGAGCAGCTGGAAAGACTCTAAAGCTTGTGTTTTCTGAGCATTTTCCAGGGCGTATTCTTTAGTGAAGGCAATAATTATAGCCGTGGCATCTTCCAAAAAATCTATGGATTGAGTAACCATTCTTCCGGATATTAATATCAAATCGTGTGGTTCTAAGAGGAAGGTGGTAAGGTTAAGCTGTACTTTTACTTTGCCGCTTAGTAGCAGTATTACCACATGGTGATCAGTGCGAAATGGAAACATAAAGCCAGCATCTTCTCCCTTTTTATTATGCTCCTGCAAAATGTGTAAGCCTTTTGTTGAAGGCTTTTTACCACGCATTTGCTGCATCTCATTGAACTGGTACTCCTTTATGTTATTGCTCTTCCACTCACTCATGCGGAGGCAATTTAGTATTTTTTAGTAAAAAAATCAGGTTTTGAATACTGTTGAATAACCTTCATGTCTATCAGTTAAAGGCGTGAAACAAGTCTATACTGACAGTGATATTAGTCGGTATATGAGGTTGTCTTTATCCTACACTTTTGAAAAAAAAAGTGAACTTGAAAGGAAATTCGGTAATGAAGAAGAGCTTGGCAGGGTGGTGATTAGGGTTTTATATTTATTAATCACTAGTGTCCGACTAAACTCTGGTCTAAGAAATTTTAGCGATTCTAAGCAAAAATAAAGTGGTTTTCTTCTAATCTGGAAAAGTGAGCCCTCTATGGACTAAATAAAGGGTATTGATTGGTTTTATATATTGTTTTTTGAAGTTCTAGGTCTGGATTGTTTAGAAAGCGGGTAAGGTGAACATAGGCCATCAAGTGAAACCTTACCAATGAGACCATATTAGAGAAGGCCCATCTTTTTTTGATCTGTTTTCGGACTACTTCCATCAATAATAGACAGATCAGGGCACTCCAAATTTGGATCTCAATAGCATTTTGGTTGTCCCCCAGAAAATATTTGAGAGGAAAGTTCTGCTTCAGCTTTTTAAATAAAAGCTCTATCTGCCATCGGTATTTATAAATGGCCGCTATTGTGAGACTGTCAATTCATCTCTGTCTAAACTTTGGATATAAAGAAATAATGTTTAGACTAAAGAGCAATGAACAAACAAGAGAAAGAAGAATTAAAGGAAAAAGCACTTAAACAATTTTTAAAAGGAGAATCTCTATTTGGTAAGGATGGGGCTTTCAGCCCCATGTTGAAGGAGTTCTTAGAAGAAGCTCTGGAAGCAGAAATGGAGGATCACCTATCCAGTGAAGAAAAAGGACGCTCTCATGGCAATAAGCGCAATGGCAAAGGCCAGAAAACAGTTAAGAGTAGTTTAGGAGACGTTGAGATAAATACTCCTCAAGATCGTCATAGCAGCTTTGAGCCAAGAATAGTAGAGAAACGCCAGCGTATACTGGCAGACAATCTTGAGAAGCAAATAATAGCCATGTATGGGCTAGGTAATAGTTTGAGAGATATTCAAGAGCACATCAAGGAGATGTATGACACAAATATATCAACAGAGGTGTTAAGTGATATCACAGACCGAGTGATCCCTAAAGTAAAGGAGTGGCAAAATAGGCCATTAGAATCGGTCTATTGTATTGTTTGGCTAGATGCCATGCATTTCAAGGTGCGAGATGAAGGTAAGGTGAAGCATAAAGCCCTTTATAATATTTTAGGGATCAATAAGCAGGGCAACAAGGAGATATTGGGCATGTACCTATCAGAAAGCGAAGGAGCTAATTTTTGGCTTCAGATACTTACTGAGCTACAAAATAGAGGCTTGAAAGATATTTTGATAGCCTGCACTGATAACTTGAAAGGTTTTAGTGAAGCGATACACTCCATCTACCCACAAACAGATGTTCAACTTTGTGTAGTTCATCAGATTCGAAATAGCTTGAAATATGTAGCCAGTAAAGAACAGAAAGTGTTTATACAAGATCTTAAATTAGTTTATCAAGCAGACACAAAAGATCAGGCAGAGACTGCTTTATTAGAACTGGAAGAAAAATGGGGAAAGAAATATCCTGTGGTGATACGATCTTGGAATGATAACTGGGAACTACTTAGCACTTATTTCGATTACAGTAAACCCATAAGAAAGTTAATATACACTACAAATCCAGTGGAGGGCTTTCATAGACAAGTAAGAAAAGTTACCAAGAGTAAGGGAGCATTTACCAGTGATATGGCCTTGATGAAATTAGTTTACTTAGTTTGCAGACGTATTGAGAAAAAATGGACTTCACCTTTGCGGAATTGGGGTTTGACGGTGCAGCAATTAGCCATTAGATTTGAGGGAAGATTGGAACTGGAACTAAAAACCAGTCAAACCAAAAAATAAAAAATTCCCTCCCAGGGGCTAGCCCCTGGGAGGGAAGCAGACAGAGATGAGCTAACACTCCCGCTATTGTGGCTGCTTCCAACTCCATATTATTGGTCATAAACACTAATAATTTATTATTGAGGTCATCATAATAGGCTATTCTTCTATTTTGAAGCTCTTGCACTTGTCCATCAGTCTTGAAACTGATAACAACTTTTTCATCCTTAAGTACACAAAAGTCTTTATCTTCAGGCAATTCTAGCTCATCTATTGATTGATATCTGGCATTTTCCTTCATTCTGGTAATGTAAAATATCCCTTGATGACTCCACTGTGTGTATTGTCTATAATCGATATACCCTTTATCCATCACCACATAGGATCCTTCTGGGAGTTGTAATTGCTTTAAAAATGTATGATCATGCTGACTTCCCTTGGTCAACCGTACTAAACATGGCATTAATTCTGCCGCATGAATCATTACATGAGCTTTAATGCCTCCCTTGCTTTTGCCATCTTTTCTAGGGCGTCCTGCTACCTTGAGAATATCTTTAAACAGACTAATAATCGTTGAATCAACAATATAAAGTTTATTGAGAACTTCCATTCTCAAGCGGCTGTCCGGCAAAAGGTGCCGATACTTTTTAAACAATTTCATGTAAATGTCTGCAAAGACTATACTACTGCGTTTTTTGTTGCTATCTGATAAAGTGGAACGTCTGGGTATAAATTGAATACCTAAGTGGATCAGCTTGTTTTGGCAGGCCAAAAGCCCCGTAGTAAGCTCTCTGAGAGCACTTGCCCCACTGAAACAGCAGTATAACATGCTTACTAGGTGATGCCAAGTATTCAATTTCTTGTAATATCTGTCAGATTGGTATTTTGATATTATTTGATTTAACACCGATTTATCTATCAGCGATAATAGTTGAGAAAAGATTGGCTGTCCGTAGAAATATGTATTTTTACTCATGTGTGATTTTTTGTTGTGGTAAACCGAAAATACACATTATGGGGCACTCTTGAAATTATTCAGAGGCCCCTATCTTTTTCTCGGACACTAGTGTTTATTAATTAAGATATAATCACTTTAATATATAAAATAAATAATATATAATAGTTATATTGTTGTGTAATTTAGATTGATAGCTATTTATTCTTGTTTTGTGCAAGCAGGAGTAAAATAGAATTATAGGGAATGTGCTGTTTATATGTTCACTTTTAACAGTTATAGACATGCATCAAAAATTAACCTTATTATTAGCTCTCATTTGCATTGGCTCTTCGCGAGTCTTTTGTCAAAGTACCGAACCGGTAAAAATTATTAAAACCTCTGGTGACACTATTGAATTTGTAACCACCCTGCGGTTATATCGTGGTCAAAATATTTTTCCTTCTGATGACAAGCCTTTTATAAAAGGTAGGCTAAATGGAGTGAAAACAAAACTGCCTAAGTCGGAGGTTAGGAAAATTTATTTAAGAGATGGATCAAAGTATGTGGTGTTGAATAATAACAATTCATATTATATCGGCTTCTATCTTACTAAAGGGAAAAAGAGTTTTTTTAAATCATATACATACAGTAGAACTATGATATATGGAATGAATGGACCACAGAGTTCTGCTAATAAAGTAGCCTCAGTCTCTTATTTCATAGAGGAGGGAGGTAAGCTTAAATTCTTAGATAGAAAAAGGGGGATTAAAGAACTTGCTGAGGAGTGTCAGATGTTTGCTGCCTATGTTAACACTCAAAATCGTATAAAAAGGGATCATGAGATAGAAGATGCTCTTGATTATTATGATCTCAATTGTAATTAAATTATCATAAAAATAGCTCTGCTTGCAGCTGAAAATCTAATTGGTATTTTAGCTATCAAAGCAGTAGGAACTGAAAGCAACAAGAGAGCCTTTTAGTTAGAAGGATTTTCTGTTTACTCGACAGTTAGAAATTAAAGATAAACAGTAACCTCTTTTTTCCTTATTTTGGAGACGGTTGATTTTACTCAAATGGCTCACAGATAAAATAAATAAGCCAGAACGCATAATGCTGTTCTGGCTTATTTATTTGGATTTATATATTCTGTACTAAGAAAGAGATTACATTTCGTAACCTGGTTCTTTGTAGAGAATGTCTTTTCTTTTCATGATGTGGTTAGGATAAACCTCGTTTTTCCATTCATCAGATGTGAAATCTTCAATGGAAACAGAGAAAGAATCATCTCCCAGGTCTATTACCTTTTGAGCTGCTTTTACCAGCTCCTGAGCCAGCTTATTCTTCTCTTCCTCGGTTTTTCCTTCCAACACTTTTACTTGAATATGCGGCATTTTGTTATTTTGAATATTGTTCGTCAGATACTTTTTCCATCCAGGTAACTACTTCACCATCTACTTCTTCCTGCACAGCTATGTGGCTCATAGCTTTCTCAGGAGAGGCTCCATGCCAGTGCTTTTCATTAGGTGCAAACCATACAATGTCTCCCGGACGAATTTCTTCTATCGGTCCGCCTTCTTTCTGTACCCAGCCTAAGCCAGATTCTACTATAAGCGTTTGACCAGCAGGGTGAGTATGCCATGCTGTTCTTGCTCCTGGCTCAAAGGTTACTAATGAAGCAGCACCTTTAGTTACATTTTCTTTTTGACCAAATAAAGGGTCAATTCTCACGCTACCTGTAAACCAGTCTTCTGGGCCTTGTACAGATTTTTGGCTTCCGTTTTTAGTGATTTCCATATTTGTATTATTTTAAATCTATAATAAAATCACTGCCACTAGCGGGGCAGGCGACAGTGATATCTTGTAATTCTTATTTTTTGCTGTTGTATTGCTCGTCAGTAACGGCTTCCATCCAGTCTACTACTCCTTTTTCTGTGTTAGGAACAATATACATTTGCTGCATGCCTACTTCAGGGCTGGCTCCATGCCAGTGTCTGGTGTTAGGAGGGCACTTGGCAACATCACCTTTCTTTAAAATCTGAATAGGTTCACCTTCTATCTGATGATATCCCTGGCCGTCAGTAATGATAAGTATTTGTCCGCCTGGGTGGGTGTGCCAGTTACTTCTTGCCCCTGGCTCAAAGTATACATTACCTACTAGTGTAGTGTAAGTAGAATCCATAGACACAAGACCGTAGTTATAGGCATTGCCTGTAAAGTTTTTATCAGGTCCTTTTTGCCCTTTCGGGAAGATAAAGTCTAATTCTTTATTGTCTGCACTCGCTTCTGCTTCGGTAAGTTCTGTCTGGGCGGAGCTGTCAGACTCAGGCTGGCTTGGAGTGCATGAGTGTAGGCCAAAAGCCAGAACAACAACTAGTAATGTAAGTTTTTTCGTAATCATAATTAAAGGTTAAAATGGATTTGCCTTATGAAACCTATATTAATGAAACGCTTAGAGGGAGCATCGGTTAGTATGACTTTCAAACCAATAATTACAGAATTCAAACCCTTGGCGGTAGAACTTTACTTTTGATGCGTAGGGGTGTAATCTACTGATTTTCTGGCATGAAGGATTAAGTTTATGTATTCTTAATAAACTGAGATACTAAAAATCGGGAAGGAAGGCTGTAAGATTAAATGGTTTTGGATACATTTATAAATGTAATCACTACACTTATAATATTTTGCAGATGAAAACTGAAAGAGAGAAAATGCTGGCCGGAGAAAAGTACTTCATAAACGATCCTGAGCTGGTGGAGATAAGGTATAGAACCAGAGAGTTGGTAGATGTTTTTAATGGTTTGGCTCCCAGAGCTGTGGAGGAGAAGGAAAATGTTCAGCGTCAGATTTTTGGTGTAATGGGGCAGGGGGTGCATATAGAGAAACCTATGCGCATAGATTACGGTGTAAATACAGTGTTAGGAGATAATGTTTTTATCAATTATAATTTCACACTTTTAGATTGCTGCCCTGTAACTATAGGAGATAATGTGTTTATAGCTCCCAACGTACAAATATATACAGCGTGCCACCCCATAGATACAGAGGAGCGTAAAAAGCATATTGGCTTTGCTAAGCCTATCACCATTGGCAATGATGTTTGGATTGGCGGTAATTGTATTCTGCTACCCGGTGTTTCCATAGGTGATGGCTGCACCATAGGCGCTGGCAGCCTGGTAGCCAAGAGTATACCTGCTAATACCTTGGCGGTGGGCTCGCCTTGTAAAGTGGTGAGGGAGTTGTAGCCTTGTATGAAATACTTGAACTAATTTTAATAGGGTTAAATAAATATATTGTATATATATTTTGAGTTTTGAGTCATTTATACTTACTTAAAGCAATAATTTTTTAATTACTTGCTTTAAGGTGATGGTAAAGTATTTTTTAACCCTTTGCTTCTGTGGGCTATTTTTGAAAGCGGCAGAAGCACAAACTCCTGCTTATAAGCCAGATAGCTTAGTATTACTCAATTTTCATCAGCAAATGATGGATTCGGGATGGCCGGCTTTTTGGAATACCACAAAAAATGTTCGAGAGTGGACCGGAGTTTCATATGATTATAATTCTGGGAAGGTATATGGGGTTACACTTTCAGGTGACTGGTTTAATCCTCACTTTACAACAGATAGTCTTCCTGCCGCCATACAAGTTTTGAGCGCTATGGATTCGTTGGTAAGTTTAGGTGTTTCCCATTTTAATCTAAAATATTTACCCGAAGAGATGACTGACCTAGAGGATCTGAAAAGTTTGAGTCTTGGTTATAATAGCATTGAAACTTTGCCAGATTTTATTAATGAGTTAGAACAATTAGAGATACTATTACTTGGTAATAATGAATTTGCTGATCTTCCAGATCTCTCAGATTTGATCAATCTGAAGGTATTAAGTCTTAGCCAAAATATTCATTTAGAGCAATTTCCAGCATCTATATTAGAATTAGAATCATTAATTGATTTGCGTCTATCTTACAATTCCATTACGGGACTCCCTTCTTCAATCGATGAATTACAACAGTTACAAAAGTTATATTTACAGGCTAATGGACTAATTTCATTGCCTGAATCTGTAGGTAACTTATCAAATTTAGATCAATTGGTATTATCCAATAATCAACTTACAGACTTGCCTTCATCTATCAATAATCTCACAAAGCTTGAGCGATTAGATGTAAACAGAAATCAACTTTCTGCTCTTCCTGCGGATATGTCAAATTTAACCAATCTAATTCAGATAGATATTTCTGAAAATAAACTTACCGAATTTCCGGAAAGCATCGTTGGGCTGCGAGGTCTTAGACAGATTACAGCGAATAAGAATCAAATGGAGGGAGAAATTCCGGAAGATGTTTTTAGAATAAACAGACTACGTTTAGATGTAAGTGATAATAATCTTTCCGGGGAGCTGGAGGTAATAGATAATAATATCACCGAGCGTCTTTTAATTACTAATAATCGATACACCTTTCGAGATATTATAAATTTTTACGGACAGTTTAACCCTTCTTACATTGAGTTTCAACCACAACAATATATTGGCACCTATAGAACCTTAGAACCCAGAGCAGGAGAGGTGTTGGATGTTTTTATTGATAATTATATACCCGCATCAGGAAATACTTATCAGTGGTATAGAGCTGATAATATTGCTCTGACAGGAGCAACAAAATATTCTACTGAAGACAGTATACATATCTCTAGTTATGATGCTTCTGCCCACGCTGGCATTTATTACTGCATTATTAAGAACCCTTCTTTACCTAATTTAAGCTTGAGGAGCAATGTAGTAAGGGTATTAGGAAATGATAATGCTCCAGAATTAACTTATCAAGATCTGATATTTAGGGAGGGAGGAAGAGCCTATCTGAATATTGCCGCAAAGGATGATTTCACTCCTATCAATGAATTGGAGTTTCGCTTTCCAGAAGAAACTGAGCATTTTATACTTAAACCAGACACTTTATACAGTCGTAGTTATGCCAAATTTGTTTTACCTAAAACCGTAAATGGTTATGGAAAAGATACGCTCACTGTGGAGGTTGAAGATGAAGGAGGAAATGTGGCTATTGCTCAACTCACTATTGAAATGTTATCTGATGAAAATGCTAATCCAGAGGTAAGTATGGATACAATTTATATGAATCTTGCCCAAGATGCAGAACCTCCTTGTACGCCTGGAACTACCGGTTGTAATGCATTTTATTATTTTACCAGTATTACGTATTTGAAATATTTTGTTACCGATGATTTTACAGATTACGACCGATTAACTTATAGAGTATTGGAGGCAGATTCGCTAAATGGAGAAGTAATACCAGGCAAAGTATATGTCCAGCCGATTATTCGCCCTGACGGAATTACACTTGATGCTAATGTTTTAGCTAATCAGGATACCAGCGTAACCATAACCCTACAAGTGATGGATCCAGAGGGAGGAGTTATTCAAAAGTCAGTGACTCTGATGGGAGAAATTAACCCTCCCAATAGAAATCCAGAAATAGAGGATATAACAGATCAGTTGATAAGTAGAGGAGCCAGATCATTTTCCACATTAAATTTAAGTGAATATAGTTCGGATGATTATTTGAGTAATAATTTATTAACCTGGCAAATTAGTCGCTCAAATGTATTGAAGGTTAATTTATCCGATAGCCTGCTGGAAGTTCAGCCTATGTATGAGGACAGTTCTTACACTGCTCAGTTAGAAGTTTATGTATACGAAAAAACTAACTATAATCGAAGCAGTTCCACAACTGTCAATTACATTATCAAAGAAGGTATAGCGATATCAGGAATGATTACTGATGTAGCTGATCAGCCTTTAGAGAATGTAGAACTGCAAGGGTTTGATGAGCCAGTGTTTACTTCGGCTGCCGGGTATTATGAAGCACATGTTTTAGAGGGTTGGAGTGGCGAAGTTATACCTGTTAAAGAAGATTACCTTTTCTCTCCAGAGTCACAAGAATATAATAACCTTCAGTCATCACTACAGGATCAGGATTATCAAGCGGAGTATATTGGCAGTTATACTATTTCGGGTGTTATATCTACTGCCGAATCTGGTTTAGGAGAAGTGTTAATTAATGGCTTCACTAATGAAATTTATACCGATGATGTCGGCTATTATTCCGTAGAAGTACCTTATGATTGGAATGGTACTTTAACTCCTGAATTAGATGGATTTAGCTTTGAGCCAACAAGTAGGACTTATGAGCAGCTTACTGCCAATTTAAGTAATGAAGACTATCAGGCTTATCATATTACTGGTGTAGAAGGAAGAGATGCGGTACAGCTTTTGACGGTGTATCCCAACCCTTCATCTACTAGTGTCACATTTATGCTTTCTGATGCACACTTCAATGACGGAATAATAGAAGTATACAACACTCACGGTAAGAAGTGCGGAACCATTAAGGTGGAGACAGACACCAGCAGGTATGAATGGAAAGGTGCAGAACAAACCCCTGCAGGCATTTATTACGCTAAGCTTACTGTTAATGGGAAAGCAGAAAGTGTATTGAAGTTTATCGTTGAATAATATGGATACCTATTAGATTATTTGATTTGATAGATTGAGGTCTTAAGAAAAAGAAAATCAATTACGTCCTCTTAGCAATGACAGCTCTAAAAGTAAAATTCAGTAGTTTAGCTTGAAAAACTGTATTTAAAGCGCCATTTACTGTGGTGATTAGGTGTTGACGTTAATCAAAGCATCACAGTATAAACCAGCAATGAAAAATTACATTTCTATAATAGCAATCATTTTAACGGTTTGTCTTTCGTGTAAAAATAAAACCAAGCCAATAGCAAAGGAAAATTCCTTGGGTGAACGGCTCAAAGCATATATTACTGACTGTGATGATAATGGACCTTCGGCAAGCATTTTAGTAGCTAAAGATGATCAGGTGTTATACTCTGGCGGTGTTGGATTAAGAGACAAGACAGAGAAACTTCCTGTAACTGAAAAAACCATTTTCACAACAGGATCATTAACCAAGCAGTTTACAGCCGCTGCTGTACTAAGCTTGCAGGAAGAAGGTAAATTGTCGGTAAGTGATTCTATTTCTAAGTTTTTCTCTGATACACCAGCGGATAAACAGAGCATTACTATTCATCAATTATTGACTCATACGTCAGGCATCGTCGGGAATCTTGGGTATGGAGTGGATTTTGTGCCTATTTCAAAAGCGGAGTTTTTAGGTCAGGTTTATGCATCACCGTTAGACTTTATCCCGGGCAGTCAGTACAGCTATTCTAATGTGGGTTACAGCCTTTTGGCTATGATTATTGAAGCGGTAACTCAAATGGATTATGAAGCCTATTTGCAGAAAAATCTTTTTCAAAAGGCAGGAATGAAAAGTACAGGGTATCTTATTCCGAATTGGGATTCTACCCAAATAGCCCATGGCTATAAATGTGGAGAAGATTGGGGTACTCACCTTATAAAATGGAAGGCCGATTCAAGTCAAATATCTTGGCATTTAAAAGGAAATGGGGGTATTCTTTCTAACCCTTCTGATTTGTATAAATGGTATAAGGCACTCGTAGAATATAAAATCATTTCTCAAAAATCATTTGAGCAACTCACTTTTCCTCATGTTAAAGAAAATGAAGCTGGCGATTCTCATTATGCTTATGGATGGAATATATTAAATAGTGATAGGAATACAAAAATCATAGCTCATAACGGATCAAATGGCGTTTTTTATGCTGATTTTATACAAATGCCGGAAGAGAATGCAGTAATTATATACATGACGAATGAGTTAAGGTATGATACTCAAATGGTGGCATGGGAAATAGAACAATTACTATTTAATGAAAACTATACCCCCATAGTGCCCAAAATGAAAAGTATTAAACATAGCAATGCTGATACCGCCCATAAACAGCTGGAAATCATACAGCATTTCGTAAAACTGGTTTTGGCTGATGATGAAGATATTGATGCTTTTATCACCCAGCATCTTGCCAGTAAAGAAAGAGAACGACGGTTTAAAATGTGGGTAAAAGATATGAAACATGAGTTTCCCGGATATCAATTGAAGCATATTTTGGAATATGGAGACATGAGTTATGATATTATTTTACAATCGAAAAGTGGTGAGGTGGTTGATTTAACTCCGTGTTTTGATTTGCAATTCAATGAGAGTAATCAAATTTCTGCCTTTGGGTGGTAAAATGGATAGAGGCAGTTAATTGATTTTCTTATAACAGACAGCATTCTTAAAAAATGGAAGAACTAATAATTTCTTTAACGGATAAAGACAGTCATGCTATAAAAAGGGAGGCGGGCCAAGGGAGCTTGTCGTTGGGACCTGAGCATCTTAAAGATAAATTAGACTTTGATGTTATAGTTGGTGAGCATCAAAATATCAACTGGGATTGCTTTAATAATTTATACACGCCGCACGGCCAGCAAAATGCTCATCTGTATCCTAATGGAGACTGGCCCCGATGGTTTTATTATTATGGAAATGATTCTGGTTTTAGCTTCTGGTCCGAAAAAAGGAAGATAGAATATTTTACATGGAAACCTTTTAAGCAGGTTTCGGTTGACTTTGAAAATTCCAATATTAATCAGCTTACCATTATAGCGGAGGAGCACCCAATAAAGTTGAAAATTGGCAGTGGAATAACCACATTAGTGCTTGATGGTAATCTGAAAAACCTTGACATTGAAAAGGCAGGTTCGCTTGAAAATATACATTTCAATCCAGCTATTGAAGAAAGCGACGCGAGTTATCGTTTGCCTGAGTTTCCGGCTTTCAAAAAGTCGTCATCCATTCATGTAACAGTAAAACCAGTAGGTCAATCTTTTGATTGTGAGCAACTATTACAGTTTGAGTACCTGAAGAGTTTGAGTTTATCAGGAAACATGACCAATCTACATGTGCTTAGCAAGTTGCCTAATCTGGAAAGTTTATCACTCCGCTATGTTCCTGATTTAAGTGATCTGCCGGAGTTAAATACCTGGAAGTTTTTGAAAAGCTTCATTGGCTGGAATATTGAAGAAGGTAGAGGGAAAGTGCTAAGAAAGGAACTCAATAAATTGTCTAAGGAAAGAGAAATGCAATATTCGAGCGTATCTCAGCTAAGAAAGCAAATATGGTTTACCACAGAATATGGGATCCCGTTTACTGCCTGGGAGGGTAAAAATGCCAAATTAGCTGTAAAGGTCTATAAGTCGACAGTGAAGAAGTTAGGAAAGGCTAAAGTGGTGGAGGAGGTAAAGACTTTGTTAATTGAATTCGCAAAAACCTTTAATGAATTGCCTCAAATAGAAACCTCTGAAAGAGAAGATATAGCAGAAGCAATAAACCAATTAAGGCAAGTGCCAAGCCTTGAAATAGATGCCAAAAAAGCAATGGGATGGTTTGATGAAGTGAGGGATTATTGAGCCAGGTCAGGCAATCTACAATATTGAAATTGTGTTTGTGACTTAGACGATATTCTGTGTGAGAGGATTCTATGGACAATTTCAAATTTATCCCCTTGAAGATTCCACAATTGTAGATAGTTGAAGATCAACAATGGGGCTATCTGATCTTGCAATTTATATCAATTCTGGGAAACAGTATGAAGACTAAAACTAGAATGTTTTCTGATTATAAACGGCTAGATAAAATGGATTGCGGGTCGACATGTTTGAAGGTGAGTCTCTTACTTATTATATTCACGAGCTTATGGATCGATAAAGATTTCATTTAATAAAATCTGATTACCAGTGAGTTTCAAGTTGTATTGGCTGCTCCGATCTTATCAAAAATTGAATAAGAAAAAATTAACAGCGTTTTAAGAATTACATCTGTAATTACAATTTTCTTTGAAGGACTTTCTATAATTGCGTCTGTGTGCTAAGACTAATTTTAATAATATTTTATGGAAAGAAAGACAATTAATAGATTGATTGGTTATGGTATCTTGATTTTTACAGTAGGATATATATTGGGGCTTACCGTTTCTAAATATCTTCAGTTGTTAGTGGTGGTAGGTTCTCTATCCACATTTGTGGGAATATTTTATTTTTTCAAACCAGTCAAGCTTCGGGATGAATTTCGAAAGGACCCTAATGATGATATTCTGACCTACTTCTGGAATGCAATTGTTCTTAAATTTTGGACATTTATCTTCTTTGTTTGGATGATAATTATGGATATTGTTTTATTTACAATCGGATTCCTTGAATGAAAGAAACTATTGCCATGAGCTAAGTTGGCTATGAATGACTCAGTTTGGCTAAATATAAAGGGACCTTTTAAAAACTTTCAATACGATTTCCATATTTCATTTACTCAACCATAAACCCCTACTCATCCACAAGTACATCTACAGGATTAGTTCTGGCAGCTTTTATTGATTGATACCCGATGGTAAGCCAAGCAATACATACTGTGGCGCAGCCTGCTATGAAATAGGTAATAGGGTGCTGTTCTACTTTATAGGCAAATCCTGATAACCAGATATTCATAGCATAAATAGAAATGGGCACGGAGAGAACAAAAGCGATAACAACTAGTAGTGAAAGGTCTTTAGATACTAGCAGTAAAATGTCTTTTATGTCGGCACCTAGTACTTTTCTTACTCCTATTTCTTTGAATCTGCGTTCGGCAATAAACACAGAGAGTGCATAAAGCCCCATGCAGCTGATAAATATTGAAATAAAGGCAAAATATTTAATCAGATTGAAAGTCTTAAAATCACTTTGATACTGTTTTATCAGGTGGTCGTTTAAGGTAAAGGCTTCAAAAGGGCTGTCTGGGATTACCGTTTTCCAGATAGCCTGCAAGCTGGCCATGGTCTCTGAGTAGTTATTTACATCTGTTTTTACAATAAGCTGTGCCACTTCACCATTTCGGTATACTAGCATGGTAGGCTTTATGGTTTCATGAAGAGAATTTTGATTAATATCATCTACCACACCTACTACATGATAAGTGTACTCTATGTTGTTCCATTTGCTGTATAAATCCTGATCTATCACTTCCTCAGGGGTGAAACCAAACTGGTTCACTGCTTCTCGGTTGAGTATGATACGGGTAGTAAGCGAATCATCTTTTATGTTTTCTCTAAAATGCCTTCCAGCTATTAATTTCATGTGCAAAGCTTTAATGTAGTCATCATCTACTTCGTTTTGGTATATATGAATCGCCTCGTCCATGGTTTCACCGCTTTTGTGCAAAAACAGATCACTGAAAATGAACTCTCCGGGTATGTTATCTCCGCCGCCTACTTCTGAGACTTGAGCCAGTTTTTTGAATTGTTCTTTAAGCACGGGAGCTTCCTTATTGAGGTCGTTTGCTAGTGGAATAACCACTTTAGAGGTAGGCTGAAATCCTAAATCTTTATTCTTTATAAACGCAACCTGATCTGATATGACTAATATGGCACTGATGAGAGCTATAGATATCACAAATTGACCGACAACCAATATTTTTCGAAGCAGCGCTGCCCCGCCTTTATCTTTGTTTTTGCCTTTCAATACGGATGTTGCCTTAAAAGAAGACAGGTAGATGGCCGGATAAATACCAGCTAAAAATGCTGTAATAAAAAGAAATATAGCCATGTATTCTATTATCAGTGGCATGTTTTTAGCGTTGAGCGTAATAGGCTGATCTACCAGCTGATTAAAGACAGGCAGGGTTAAGCTGGCCAGGCAAAAGCTAACTATTAAAGAGACCAAAACCACCATAAACGATTCACCTAAAAATTGTGAAATTAGGCCTTTGGTTGATATCCCCATTACTTTTCTTACGCCTACTTCAAGGGCACGTTTACTGGCTTGAGCAGTAGAAAGGTTGATGTAATTAATACAGGCCAGCACCAGAATGAGGATGCCTATACCTATTAAAACATTAATGAAAGTGAGGCTTATGCCTGTTTCTTCACCGCTATTAAAAGTGAGGTCACTGGTATGAATATCTTTTACGGGCTGTAAGGCCATTTCTTTTGCTATTCCATACGCCTTCATGTCTTCAGCTCCATTTCTTCTAAATATTTGATCTATTTTTTCTTCTACAGGCATAGTAGAAGCACCTGGTTGTAGTTTAATATAGGTTGAGGTGAGGTTATTAGTGACCCACTGAGGAGAGAGGTAGGTGATGAAGTTTTTCCAATCAGTGTTAGATAGCGATATGATGAAGGAGGGGGATAGGTGTGTATTAAAGCTGCTTTTGTCATATACTCCGGTCACTTCAAACTCTGAAACTCCCATGCCAGTGCTGATCTTCACAGATTTACCAATAGCATTATTTTCACCAAAAAGTTTATTAGACCATTCCTTTTCTAGCACTACGGCATTTCCATGAGGCAGTGGCATATCAGAATTGCCGGCAATAATATCATAGTGTAATACTTTAAAAATAGATGAGTCTGCTGCTGCCCCTCCTTTAATGTAATAAGAATCAGTGCCTACATAAATGATGTCTTTGCCGAATGATTCGGTGTTAATTACTCTTGAGGCTACTTCTATTTCAGGTATTTCTTGCTGAATTGCTGGGGCTACAGGCACAGAGCTGGTAGCTAATTGTAGCTTATTACCTCCTGTTTGGGTTATTTCAGAGGTAATACGATATACGTTTTCACCATGCTGTTGGTCATAACCTAACTGTTCAGAAACATAAAGGAATAGAAGTAGGCAACAGGCTATACTGACTGATAGACCTAAAATGTTAATGGTGGTAAAAAGCTTATTTCTTACCATGTTTCTAAGTGCAATCTTGAAGTAGTTTTTTAGCATAGTGGCGGAATTTCAAAATACTTAGTCAATACATATGTCATTAATTTAACTGATTGATAATCAGTTATATGTGGATTTATTTTTATTGGATTGTGAAATTAGAGGTGCTCGATTGCAAACACTTTTGGTCAGAATCGAACATGTTTTGGGAAGTATACTTCAGTTATGAGCGTAAAACAAAAAAAGCCCTCAAAGTTCCTAAGAACTCCGAGGGCTTCCAACTAAAGCGGGACAGCTTTTGATTATCGGGGCACTAAATCATTTCCATCCGCCGCCTAACGCACGGTAGATATTAACTACCGCATTCTTTTGCTGCATTTTGGTTTCTACCAATTCAAATTTTGATTCTAACGCATCTCTTTGTGTCATTAAAACCTCCATATAATCAGCACGAGCCGATTTAAACAGGTTGTTAGAGATGGTAATAGAGCTGGTAAGCGCATCTACTTCCTTAGATTTTAGATCGTAACTTTTTGCCAAGTTGTCAATTTTCGCCATTTGATTAGCTACTTCTATATAGGCATTTAAAATAGTTTGCTCATAGTTATATACTGCCTGTACTTGTTTGGCATTAGCACTGTTATAAGTGGCTTTGATCTCATTTCTGTTAATCAAAGGAGCCATAAGATCACCAGCTACAGAGTATATTAAAGACTCAGGTGTGGTAAGTAAATACTTAGCATTGAAGGCATTATATCCCACGCCAGCGCTGATGCCTAAGGAAGGATAAAATCTGGCTTTAGCCACTTTTACATCTAGCTTAGAAGCTGCAAGCTCTTTTTCCGCTTCTCTGATATCCGGCCTGTTGGCTAATAGCTGAGCAGGTAAACCAGCGGCAATGTTTTCTCTTATGAAATCATCATTACTAAACACTTCATAATCACGCTCTACATGCTGCGGGTAGCGGCCTACCAGGAAGTTGATCTTGTTTTCAGCTTCTACTATTTTTTGCTGAATATCATACTGAAGGCTTCTGGTATGAAATACTTCTGCTTCAAACTTTCTTACGGCCAGCTCGGTAGCTCTACCTGCCTTTTTTTGCATTTTTACTATGCCCAGTGCATTGCTCTGGATATTAATATTCCTCTGTACTATGGCTAACTGATTATCTAGCGCCAGCAGTTCATAGTAAGAGTTGGCTATTTCTGCAATAAGGTTAGTCACCATAAAGTTTTTACCTTCTATGCTAGATAAGTAGCGCATAAGTGCAGATTTCTTGGCATTGCGAAGCTTCTTCCAGATGTCGACCTCCCAGTTAGCCACAGCCTCTATGGCTAAATCTCCTAGAGGGTCAGGTGTTTCTACTCCTGGTTTTATGTCAGTAGTAGCATCATTAGCTCCTTGGCTGGTGTATCTACCTACTTTTTCTAGTTCAGCTCCTGCTCTTACGCCTAAAAAGGGTAAGTATTCTCCTTTTCTGGCTCTCACTTCATTTTTAGCAATATTAATTTCCTGTAAAGTGATGTTGAGCTCCTGATTATTACTTAAAGCCGAGTCAATAAGTGCTTTTAAGTAAGGATCAGAGAAGTATTCTTCCCATTCTATGGAGGCCACGTTAGTAGAATCTTGCGAGTCATTATAACTCGCAGGGGGTTCCATATTGGCCGTTTTCTCTATTGCCGTGGGAGTTTTACATGCCGCAAACGAAAGTGCTATGCACGTAACTCCTATGTATTTATATATTCTTTTCTTATTTATGGTGTACATAGTCTTCTGTTAATGGATTATCATCTTCATCTTTTATCAGCTTACGACCAGAGGCTATTTTTCCGAATATTACATATAGGCCGGGTATTATTATTACCCCGAATATGGTTCCGAAAAGCATACCTCCCAGGGCTGATGAACCGATAGTGTGGTTACCAATGGCTCCTGCTCCGTGAGCTAATATCAAAGGAATAAGTCCTGCGATAAAGGCAAATGATGTCATGAGGATAGGTCTGAAACGTACCCTGGCACCTTCAATGGCAGCATCGGGTATGGAGAAGCCTTCTCTGTATTTCTGTACCGCGAACTCTACAATAAGCACGGCGTTTTTACCTAATAATCCTACCAGCATGATCAGACCTACCTGGGCGTAAATGTCATTGGCCAGCCCCATAGCTTTGAGTAATAGGAATGAACCGAAAATACCCATAGGCAGAGACAATAGTACGGCCAGTGGTAATATGAAACTTTCATACTGAGCAGCCAGAACCAGGTACACAAATACAGATACGATTATGAATATGTATAATGACTCATTTCCTCTCTGTGCTTCGTCATAAGACAACCCTTCCCAGGCTATGTCATAACCTCTAGGCAAGGTGTTAGCAGCTACTTCTTTGATAGCCTCTATGGCATCAGCAGTAGTATAACCTTTTGCAGGAAGCCCTCTGATGGAGGCAGAATTGTACATGTTATAACGAGTGATTTCATTCGGTCCCTGGCTTTTCTTCAATTTCATGAAGGCAGAGTAAGGTACCATTTCACCATGATCGTTTTTAATGAACAGGTTCAAAACATCAGAAGGCAGTCTTCTGAATTTAGGATCTGACTGTACGTATACCTTAAAGAATCGGCCGAATTTAATGAAACCCTGCTCGTAGGTACTACCTATCAGAATGTCAAGGTTCTCCATAGCATCGCCTATAGAAACGCCTTTTTGCATGGCTGCTTTGTTGTCTATCTCTAATTCATACTGAGGATAGTTAGCCGCGAAGAAGGTGAATACACCGGTAAGCTCTTTTCTCTTTTTAAGATTAGCGATGAAGTCTTTATTGATTTTATCGAAATCCTGATAATCAGTGTCAGTTGTTTTGTCTAGCAAACGCATAGAAAAACCACCTGAAGAGCCGAAACCAGGAATAGCTGGTGGTTCGAAAAATTCTATGACAGCGCCTAGTCCTTTTGATTTTTCTTCCAGCTCTTCCATGATCTCGGTAACAGAATGCTCTCTTTCTGACCAACCTTTTAAGTTGATAAGACAAGTACCTGCGTTAGAACCACGTCCTTCAGTCATGATCTCATAACCAGCTAGTGAGGTTACAGATTCTACTCCGTCTATTTCTTCACATATCTTCTGTAAGTTTCGAGAAACCTCATTGGTTCTTTCTAGTGTAGCTCCCGGAGGTGTTTGTATAATGGCATAGATAGTTCCCTGGTCTTCACTAGGAATAAATCCGCCAGGTAATATTTTGTTAACAAAGAATATACCCGCACAGAATAATAAAAGTACTCCCCAGGTTACGGCTTTTCGGTTAACAATCTTCTTCAATAAATTCGCATACCTACCTGTAAGCTTCTCAAAGCCTCTGTTAAAGCTATCCAGCCCGCGGTTAAGGATATTTCTCTTCCTTTCTTTACCATGATTGTTTTTCAATAGCATGGCACAAAGTACCGGCGTAAGCGTTAAAGCTATGAGTGCTGAGATAACTATAGAACTGGCCATAGTGATAGAGAACTGACGGTAGAATGTACCTACTGGGCCAGACATAAATGATATAGGTAAGAACACAGATACCATTACTGCAGTAATAGCTATGATAGCACCACTGATTTCTCCCATTACCTCTTTTACCGCTTTATACGGATTGAGATGCTTTTCTTCCATTTTGGCGTGTACCGCTTCTACTACCACAATGGCATCATCTACCACTATACCAATAGCGAGTACCAGAGCAAAAAGCGTAACCAGGTTAATGGAAAGCCCGAAAAACTGTATTACGAAAAAGGCTCCTACTAATGATACCGGCACTGCCAGAATCGGGATCAGGGTAGATCTCCAGTCGCCTAGGAATATAAACACTACGATGGCTACAAGAATGAAGGCATCTCGTAAGGTATGAATTACTTGTTCTATGGAAGCATCCAGGAATTTAGATACGTCATAAGTGATTTTATACTCAAGTCCTGGAGGGAAGTTCTTCTCCATTTCTTTCAGCTTTTCTTTCACTGAGGAGATTACTTCGCTGGCGTTACTACCGTAGTTTTGCTTTAATACAATAGATGCCGAAGGGTGTCCGTCAAGGTTAGAATAAATATCAAAAAACTCACTTCCTAGCTCTACTTTAGCTACATCTCTCAGGTGTATACTTTCACCCTCAGCATTCGCTCTTATTATGATATCTTCATATTCTTTAGGGTCGCTCAAACGGCCTTTATAGGTCAGCACATATTCTAATGACTGAGATTCAATACCTGAACTACGACCCAGCCTACCAGGTCTACCTACTATACTTTGCTCTGCCATGGCTTCCATCACTTCATCTACAGAAATGTTATAAGCCCTCATTCTGTCAGGGTTAAGCCATACCCGCATGGCGTACCTACGGCTACCAAGTATCTGAGAGTTTGCTACCCCTTTTGTTCGGTTAAGCTCCGGCACCATTTGCACGTTAGCATAGTTGTAGAGAAACTTCTCATCCATGCTTTTATCCTTACCATAGATGTTAACATACATCAACATACTAGGCTGTATTGGGGTAATAACCACACCTTCTCGCTGTACCAGTTCAGGTAGTAGTGGCATTACGCGGTCTACCCGGGTTTTTACCCGTATTACGGCCTGGTTAGGGTCTGTGCCTGGTTCAAAAATTAACCTTAAAGTGGCCTCACCAGCACTGGTGGCATCGGTGGCCATATATCTCATGCCCTGTGTGCCGTTAATGGAATTCTCCAGGGTGATCAGGGTAGATTTTACTAGCACATCAGCACTGGCACCAGGGTAGGCTATGGCTACGTTTACGGTGGTTGGGGCTATCTGTGGATATTGCGAAATAGGCAGCTGATTGATAGCCAGCGTACCTATAAAAACTATTATGACCGATATGACTATGGCAAATACCGGCCGGTGTATTATCTTTTTAAACATAAAATCGTGTCTTTATTGTAATACTTGATTACTCGGCGTAGAGATCCAGGCTATTAATAGCTGTTTGTGGTTTCACAAAATCATATTCGATTTCGTCTCCATCTTCTACCAGGCGAAGGCCTTCTAAAAGTATTTTGTCGCCTTCTTTTAGGCCATCTTGTATGGCATATAGGTGAGGCATTTCTGCTTTTATAGTGATAGGTCTTGCCTTCACTACATTCTCATCAGTAATTACAAAAACATATTTCTTCTCTAACACCTCAAAAGTGGCTTTCTGAGGGATTAATAAGGCATTTTTAAGTTCTTTAGTCATTAAAATACTACCTGTTTCTCCGTGTCTCAGGAGTCTATCGGGGTTAGGGAAGGTAGCTCTGAAAGGGATGTTACCTGTTTCGTTATTAAAGTCAGCTTCAATAGTTTTAACCTCTCCAGGGTAGCCAAAAATCTTATTATTAGCCATAAGGAGCTTCACATTCATGGTGCTGTCTCCTTTTACTTTAGTTTTATAATCAAGGTATTCTGCCTCTGGTACGTTAAAGTACACCCACATTTCACTGTTATCAGAAAGGTTGGTAAGCAGGTCTTCTTCATTAATTAAACTACCTGGTCTTACATGGAAACGGTCAATAATACCATCAAAAGGAGCTCTTATTTGAGTGAACCCTAAGTGTACATCGGCCAATTTCAGTTCTGCATTCGCTTGTTCAAATTTGGCTTGAGCCAAAGCAAGTTCATTAGGAGAAACAATGTTGCTGTCTGCTAATGATTGTGTATTTCTAAGCTCTATTTCTGCTGCTTTAGCTTCAGCCTTAGCCTTAAGCTTTTCGGCTTCATATAGTTTGGGCATAATCTGAAATAATAGTTGCCCTTTTTTTACATTTTGACCTTCATCTACATAAATGTCATCCAGATAACCCTTTTCCTGTGCTCTAAGCTCTATATGACGGATTGATTTTATTTGGCACACATACTCTTTAGTTAGAGAGGTGTCCATCCGAATAGGACTGGTCACAGAAAATTTTACTTCTTCCTCCGTTTTTTCTTTCTCTGAGTGGCAACTTGTGAAACACAATAAGGCACACAAGCCCATAAGCATAAGAATTTTGTTCATAATAATTCCGCTTTTAAAAATTGCTGTTTAAATGATAAGGTTGTATTGCAAATTGATTTTGAGGCATGATTATACATGATACCTCGAGGCCTTTTGGATTTGAAAAGGCCTTAATTGAAAAATTGTATTCTTGGGATTTCAGCGACAGAGGGTGCCGCCTAATCAGTATTTATATCAGAGTCTGATAACTCTCAGCAGGAGAAACCACTTGAATGAAGAATCATACGTGAAGTGCTTCCAAAATGGAACCTGCCTATTGCTAGACTCAAAAAATTCAGCCAGCTGCTCATGAAAAAGTATGCTAAAGTAGTGTGTTATTTCCAGGTGTTTTTTCCCGAAAAGCAATTCATTTTCTTCTACTTCATTTTCAGTAATCTCAATGATATGCTCCCCTTGTTGCTGTCCGCTTTTATCTTTTTGTATGGTATTGATTTTACCACTAAAGTTATCTTTTGGGGAGGGTTGCTGAAGTTGTTTACGTGTGCAGGCATAGTTAGCTTGTCCCTGCTCCTGAGCCAGGCTCATCAGGGTGTTTTCGCTTATAAGGGAAAAGCTTAAGAAAAGGAAAAATCTAACTATCCACTTTTTCATCAGACTTCAAACATACAGAAAGGCTATATGCCAGTCAAGAGAGTGCCCCTGCCCACAAGAGGAGGAAAGTTTGGAAAAGATACTTTTCATTCTGAAATCAATAGTAAAAAGACATTTTATAGGTCTTGCGGCCACTTTTTTAGCGGAAGGAGGTCCTGCTCAGCTCAATTGTTAATAAAAGTTAAACTTCTGATTTGCGGGCTGGTCACGTCTGATTTGCTCTAAAAATGGTCATGAGTAACAGGTTGGAACCTTACTGATTTTTACTCAAAAAAAGAGGCGTAGATGACCTGCTTTTGTAGTCGTTAATAGCCCTCTAAAATATCAGTAAAACTTACGCTTTTAATCAGAACCCTACATGTAAAATAATTATGCAGGAATTGATTCCTTACGCTGAAATTAATTAGGTAAATTATATAAGCTACTGAATGACAACGCGCTAAAAACTATTATTCTCTTGAATTCCCTCAATTCAATAAATACAATTTATAAACTAAACCTATTACTGTTATGGAAAACCATTATGATGGTGCAGGAGCCCGTGCGGCATCCTCCACCTGTTTGAGAAACATCTATGTCTTTATTTTTCTCTGTTTTATTAGCACATCCTTTACTTACGGGCAGCATACCTGGGATAATGTCGCCATGGGCGGTGGTGGATTTGTCTCGGCTGTAATAGCAGCACCAAATGATCCTAATGTCTTTTATGCACGTACTGATGTGGGCGGTGCTTACCGGTGGGATGAAGCCTCAGCTAGCTGGGTGCCCTTGCTAGATTGGGTTTCTAGCGATGAAAGGGGGCTGCTAGGGGTAGATGGAATCGCTATTGATCCTAATGAGCCCGGCAGGGTGTATATGCTGGCAGGTACATCCTATTGGAACGACGGCAAGACCATGTTTTTGCGGTCTGATGATTATGGTAATACCTGGGACAAGATTAATGTTACCAATCAATTTACTGCTCATGGTAATGGCATGGGGCGTGCCAATGGAGAGCGGCTGGCTGTAGACCCTAATAACAGCAATGTTATTTTTTGTGGCACCCGCTTCAATGGCCTTTGGAAAAGTACTAACCGGGGTAGCTCCTGGTCACGAGTAACCTCTTTGCCAGTAACTACTACGCCGAATGGAAGTGGAGTGGCTATCGTTACTTTTGATGCGTCTAGTGGTTCTGCAGGTGTGAGCCAAACTATTTACGCTGGTGTGTCTCGCCCTGATGATAATCTATATGTAAGCCATGATGCCGGAAGCACCTGGCAGCTGGTAGCAGACAGGCCTACACAAGGAGATATTATGCCTCAGAGAATGGCGCTTTCCAGCGATGGAGAAGAACTTTATGTTACTTACGGAAATGGAGGAGGGCCACATGCCATGTTGTGGGATGGTGTTACGGAGTACTATAATCGAGGGGCCATCTATAAGCTCAATGTGACTTCTGGAGTCTGGACGAACATCTCTCCTGAGAATTTTATGCTTGATCTTGATAAAGTGACGGAAGGCGAAGATCAGGTGCATTATGGAGCCTTCAGCGGTATTTCTATTGACCCTAATGATGAAGATCGAATTTTGGCTACCTCTATAAACAGCTATAGAGGCCCTCAATATTGGAATAATAATGGTACTTATCAGGATTCATGGGGAGATAATATTTATTTAAGTGAAGATGGAGGGCAGTCATGGAGAGAAATGTTTCGATATTATTGGCAAGAAGGAGGATCAACTCCTGATTATGATATACTAGATGATAATGGCATTCCCTGGATAAGAGGTAGTAATATTCACTGGAATGGAGCTGCTGTTATTGATCCCTTTAATGCAGAAAGGGCTTTTGTTACTGCGGGTAATGGCATGTGGGCTACTGAGAATTTAAGCGACTCTTATGTTACCGTAGAGTGGAGAGATAATTCTCAGGATTCTGTATGGCATGGAAAGTCTACCTGGCAATTTCAGGCTCATGGTATTGAAGAAACAGTTCCTTCGGATGTTGTAACTATCCCAGGAGGCCCTACAGTTTCAGTAATTCTTGATTATGATGGTTTTGTGCACAATAATCTAGAGATTTCACCTGTCAATGGCCGTCATAAAACCAATGTATCAGGTTCTTTATATGCGCTGGGGTCTACTACAGGCCTGGATTATGCCGTTGAGGGTGAAGTGCTGGTGAAGGCTGCCAGAACCAGAGAAGTGATTACGCAATACAGTACTATTCCTATAGGGCCTGTGCAGTGGTCAGAAGATGGTGGCCTTACCTGGAGTACGCAGACTTATATTTCCAGTCCGCCGGCTTCGCTGAGCGGAGGTAAAGTAGCTATTTCTACTGATGGAGCAGTTACCTTATGGGCGCCAGAGCAGAGTACATCTATGTATAGATATGAAAGCTCAGCCTGGACCACAGTAAGTGGCTTATCTTTTTCGGGAGGAAGGCCTGAAGCTGATAAGGTAAATGCTAACAAGTTTTATGCGTTTAACCCAGCGGATGGAGCCTTTTATGTAAGTACTGATAAAGGGGTGTCTTTCACTCAAACCGCTACCTTGTCTACCGGCTCTTTTGAAACGGTGAGGGCGGTGCTAGGTCAGGAAGGACATGTGTGGGTGCCTTTAACCGAGAATGGCCTTACCAGAACTACTAACAGTGGGCAGTCTTTTACTGCTATATCGTCGGTTTCTTATTGTGAAGCGGTAGGCCTGGGTAAAGCAGCTCCCGGAGCCAGCTACCCTACGGTGTTCATATTTGGAACGGTGAGTGATGTTACCGGCGTATTTATGTCTACTAATCAGGGAGCTAGCTGGGTACGGGTAAATGATGATGAGCATGAATATGGAGGTCTGGCCAATGGAGAGTTTGTGCAAGGTGATTTAAATGTTTTCGGGAGAGTATACATGAGTACAGCAGGCCGTGGTATTGTATATGGAGAGCCTTCTGGAGGGCAGCCAGTCAATACAGCACCTACAGCCTTGTTTACAGCCGATCCTGTTTCTGGCTCTGATCCTTTGTTGGTAGAGTTTGACGGTAGTGCATCTTTCGATGCGGATAATGACCCTTTGACCTATTCTTGGGACTTTGGTGATAGCAATAGTGGCTCGGGAGAGATGATTTCTCATACTTATATGGCACCCGGCAGTTATACTGCAACTTTAACAGTTTCAGATGGACAGGCCACTGATGATTATAGCCTGGACATCACGGTTAATTCAGTCGATACCGTTTCTAACTCTGCTCCAGTGGCAGTAATTTCGGCTTCAGCTACAGCAGGTGAGCTGCCATTAGCTATTACTTTTGATGCTTCCTCCTCTTCAGATGCTGACGCTGATCCACTGACTTACAGCTGGGATTTTGGTGATGGAAGCCTGGCTTCAGGAGTATTAGCAACCCATACTTTTTTATCAGAAGGAGTGTATAATGTGGTGCTTACAGTAGATGATGGCCAGGGTGGCTCTGATAGTGATAGTATAGAAATTACAGTAACAGCACCTACTACCGGCGGTGGAGATTGTGAGTTTGGAACGCCATTATCGGCCGCTTTGCCTTCAATAAATAATACTTATGATTATGTTCATGTGCTGGGTACTGGAGGACCTAACCTAAGTAATGTTAGTAATATGGGTATTAACTGGAGTCTTCAGCATAATTCTGTCTGGCAGTTCTCTATGTCTACCAATAATGGATCTCCCAGCTGGTGGAATGATTTAAGAACCGTATCTACCATATCATTTGTTACAACTTCTCCTTCTATTACTTTTCAAAACTCAGGATTTGCTGGCTTGGATGGAGCTTATTATGTGGCAATAGATGGAGATAATTTTGTTATGGTATCTCAAAGTGGCGATTTTGCTATTTACTTCAGTGATAGTGCTACGCCGCCTTCTTGTTCTTCTTCATCTGCTCGTTTAGCAAGTGTAACACCATCTCAAAAAGAAGGATGGAAAGTTTACCCTAATCCATTGCAAGGTGAATTGTTGCAAGTGAATTATCCTATACACGATGAATCTCAAGAGGTTTTATTTACGATTTTGAATTCTTCCGGACAAGTGGTGTTTAGTGAGGTATATGATGCCAGTGGTCAGGGAGTTATTCAGGCTGAGCTATCACTGAGTAGTTTAAATAAGGGATTTTATCTGCTTCAGGTAAGGGAAGGAAAGAGGATAGAAACCAAGAGCTTTGTGAAGCCATAGATTTCAAATAGGTAAATTGAAAAATAAAAGGGGCTGTCTCAATGTAGCATTTACTATTCTAGTAACTACAGTGGAGACAGCCCCTTAATCATAGTGAATTACTCTACAACAATGGATAATGTAGTTACTTCACCGCTATCTATTATTCTTACCAGGTACATTCCTTTGTGGAATCCGCTGGTAGGTATTTCAAGTCTGTTTTCACCTTTGCTGATAAACTCAGCAGCCACTTTACCAGAAAGGTCCATTATCATGATTTCGGCATCAGGATTAGTTCCTTTCAGATAAAATCTGTCTTTGGCAGGATTAGGGAACAATGAAATTTCTTCCATAGGAAGTTTTTCTTCAGAATTTCCTATTCTGGCAGAAGAACTGGTTCCGTTTATTTCAAAGTGGGCCCATGCTACTGAAGATTCAAAATGAATATAATAGTTTCCATTTATGGGAGCAGGCATACTGTTAGACCAAGTATTAGTATAGTCCACACCGTTAATAGTGATGGAAGTAGTGTTCCAAGAGTTAATGTAGCTTACATTACCACTTACTACCCAGCAATATTCTCCTGCACCATCAAAACTAAAAGGCATGGTTATAGGAGTAGGAGAATCACAAGCCAAATCTGGTTCTTCTTCTACTTCTATTTCTTCTGTAGCCGTATCAGTAAACTCACCATCTGAAACGGTCAGGGTAATGGTGTAACTTCCTGATGTTGAATATGTTTTTGAAGCAGTTACGCCACTTCCAGATGTGCCATCTCCAAAATCCCAGCTGTAAGTCAGCGGATCTGAATCTGGATCTGATGAAGCACTAGCATCTACTGATACGGTTAAAGGGGCTTCTCCTGAAGTAGGAGTAGCAGTAAAGGCAGCAGTAGGAGCGTCATTGCCAGGAGAACCCACTTCTATGGTTATTGTAGCCTCATTAGAAAGTCCTGCGCTGTCAGTTACTGTAAGGGTTACATCATATGATCCTGGTGTTGTGAATTCATGAGTGGCAGTAGCGCCTGTGGCTACACTTCCATCTGCAAAATCCCAAGCGAAAGTAATAGGATCTCCATCAGGATCGCTTGATTCAGAACCATCAAAACTTACTAGTAGTGGTGCGTCTCCTGAAAGTACATCTGCAGTAGCTACGGCATCAGGAGCATGATTGACATCTGAGCCTTCTCCGAAGAACATACCATAGATAGCATTGGCAATAGCCACATCGGCCTGAGCCCAATATCTGTGGTAGTAGGTAGTGTAATCAGTTCCTGAATTGTAGGCTGCTTCCAGAGCTGGAAAGTCAGGGTCGTTTCTGTAGTCTGAGCGGATGTCTAAGAAAGTGATACCAGGCTCAATGTCATCGCCATTAGGCATTTCACCACTCCAGCCAGCAGGCACATACACCTCTTGCTCGAAGAATCGATCATAATCACCACGGGTCTCAGGGTTAGAAACACCTATGCCGTTTTCATCCCAGTAGTTATCCCATACTCTATCCAAAAGCTCTTTAGCCAGGTTTTGAGCATCAGTATCTAATGTACCCCATTTTTCAGTAGCGGCAGCATAGTAAGTAAGTGTTCTGGCCAAGCAACCAGCTACACCTACATCCTGACTGTAATCCAATACAGCAACATGCAGACCTGTGTTAGGCATTGGGTTGGCAGCATTCCAAGTGTTAGGAGCTCCTGTCCACTCTAGAGTAGAGGGCAGTTGGTAAGTTCCGCCAGTAAGGTTAACAGCAGAGATCACCCAGTCAACCCATTTATCCATTACTTCTGCAGCACGAGGATCATCTACTATGTAATAATACTCAGCCATACGCTCCATAGACCATGCTTGCCATCCAAACCAGGTGTTACTACCCGGATCATTGTAAACAGGACTTTCAGTATATGCCATGTCATAAAATGTAGGAGTTCCGGCAGGGTAAGCACTGTAGTCTCCATTCCAGCTGTTAGTAGCTCCACCAGCTATGGCACCTTCGTCTGACTGTAACCACTGGTAAAATTCTAACTGTCGCTCAAGACTGGTGCCCCAGTCTCTGGCTCCATTAGGAGTGACAGGCTTTAAAGGGTCAAACTCACTTAAAGCATAAGCTGCCACAGGGTTTTGGTATCCAAAGTGGTTATGGCTACAGCCAATTCTCCAAGCCCAATTTTGAGAAGTAGAGGTAGGGCCACCCCATGCATAATACCATGACATTAGATAGTGAGCGCTTTCATAACCAGTGGCCCCTGGAGCAGAAGCACTTTGAACCCCCATCGGTTTAAAATATTTATCAAACATAGCTAACCTTAAAAAGTCACCCATTTTACTGGCTTCAGCTACAGGTAGCGTACTTTCAGGGTCTAAACCTTGTTCTTCAGCCCAAAGGTATGCCCAATACATTACTTGTACCGCTCTGGCATCAGCATCAGGAGCATTAGTATATTTCCACTGAGCAGCAGGTGCTTGTGCTTCCTCAGTAAATAAATCCAGGTAGCCGTACTGACCTCCGAAGTTAAACTCATCCCAAGAGGGCTGTGGTATAGTTTCCCATACTGATTCTTCTTCACCTCTTTGGAAGGTGTTAATGTAAGAAGGAGTGCTTACACCATCACCTTGGTTTCCATAGCCATAGAAGTTATCACTATCTAATAGCCAGTGCATACCATAAACTCTATCTCCGTAAGCTGCAGTCAGCTCAGAAGAAATAGGATCCTGACCTACAGGAATGCCTGGCTGCAAAGGAGATGGGTAGTATGAAGGAAGAGGGAATTCTGCAGCATAAGTGGCAGGTGAATTCGGGTTATAGTTTCCGGCTGTAGGCTGTAGCTCAGTAGTAGGGATGATGTTGTCATCCATATTTTGCCATGCAGCATTCAGAGGTTGCCAGTCGCCTTCTATTTTGCCATAAAGGGCTTCCATCCATAGCCAATAAGAGTAGGTTTCACTTACAGTCTCATGTCCATAGTCTGGTGCTTCTACAATGAGCGTCTCTACAGAGTGATAAGGAACTCCATCAGGGCTAAAATAGCCATTGGCTGGGTTGTTTACCTTTTCTCTAAGCTGTAAAAACCGCTCTAAATATTCGTTGGTTTGGCCCACGGCCGAGTGGATGCTCATGATAAAGCACACCATGCATAATGAATAGATGATTAATGGTTTTTTCATAAGTGTTATCGTTTATTATGATTAAAAGTTGGTTTTCGATTTAAAAGGATTAAGGCAATACAAGGCCAGGCTGCTTTTGAAAAGCAGCTATCAGGCTCTTGAGGTATTTTGTGTTTTAGTCTTTGAAGATTACTTGTTCTGAGTGAATAATCTCGCTGTTATTGAGCACCTGAAGTGTGTATAACCCGGGGGCAATCTTCGGCTCTATGGTATGTATATTAGCTACGTTATTTAAGGTTTCTTCGTAAGTTAACCTGCCCTGAGTATCATAAATGATAACCTGCAGGCTTTCATACTTATCCGTTTGAATGGTAATAGCTCCTGCAGTAGGGTTAGGGTAGATTTTCAAAGAAGTATCCTTAATCTGATCTGATGCTAACCTGGCATTGCTGGTGTTAGCATTGATTTCCAAATGAGAATAAGCGAAATTGGCTACATAATGAATGTAATAGCTGCCGTTTATTCTAGTGGGCATGGTGTTAGACCAGGTGTTGGTATAGTCTGAGCCATTGATTTCTACCTGCTCCATATTCCATGA
Source organism: Fulvivirga maritima (assembly GCF_021389955.1). Taxonomy (NCBI): domain Bacteria; kingdom Pseudomonadati; phylum Bacteroidota; class Cytophagia; order Cytophagales; family Fulvivirgaceae; genus Fulvivirga; species Fulvivirga maritima. Next base: position 834,091 of record NZ_CP089980.1, on the reverse strand, counting down.
GTTGACATAGCTTATGTTGTCAGAGGTTATCCAGCAGAAATTGCCCGATCCTTCATGGGTGAAAGGAAGGGAAATTTCTGTGGCATTTGAACAGGGGCCTTCATTATCTGCTTCTGCCTGGCTTATAGTTACCGAAGCAGAGATTCCTTCACCGCTAACTATGACCTCAGCACTTCTTTCTGAGGAGGTATTAGCGCTTACTGAAATGTCTATGTTTCCTGAGCCGCTGCCTGTTGCAGGGCTGATGGTTATCCAGCTGACAGTAGTGCTTGCAGCCCAGCTGATGTTAGATGATATGCTTAAGGAAGCTGTAGCTGAACCTGCCTCAAACTCCAATGACTGAGGTGATAAGGTTAAGAATAAGCTATCTGAGCTGCTGGCATTTTGTGATACTTCAATAGTTCTTACTATGTCGTTGCCGGTAAGGGTAATATTTCCACTCCTTGCAGTTGAATCGGTATTTTCTGTTACTGATACTGTCAATGTGCCATTTCCAGAGCCGCTGGTGGGAGATAGAGATATCCAAGATGTGGAGGTGCTGGCTGTCCATGAAATATTTGATTGGATAGAAATTTCTGAACTTGCTGAAGAAGCACTAAAGCTGATTGAGCTAGTGGAGGTAATGAGTTCATCGGCAGGCGGACCTACATTGCCATTGGGAATCATAGGAGCTAAGTAGGGGGTAAGCTTCTCCATTTTCCAGTCTACTATATTTACCCATGAGTAGTCTAAAAGACCTCCTGTATCTCCTGAGTTAGGATTCCAACACCAGAAAGTCCATGAATAGTCATTGCCCATGTATTCCAAAAAGGAATCGAACCAAATTTCATCCGCTCCTTCAGAATCTCTTATTCCAAATTCGCCTATAAGTAGTGGAGAAATGTCCTGATTATATAAGTATCCGAAGTGCTCATCCCAAATTCCAGGCATGTTGCTAGGGAAAGCAGGATCTGTAAACCAGTCTTGAGGGAATACCGTTGGGCCATACTCATGTGGTGAGTACATGAGCTTATTGGGCACGTTCAATTGTACAGGATATTGAGCCGCTCCTATAAGGTTACCGCCCCACCAGTACACATCGCCAAGGTGCTCTTCTGTGCCTTCCACTAATATGAGTACATTGGGGTTAACAGCTAAGATCGCATTTCCGCATCTTTCTGCGGCTTTGTTCCAGTCAGTCGCGGGGTTAGAGTTGCCCCAGGTAGCACGATCATGCGGCTCATTATTAAGATCCATGCCTATTACGGCATCATAATTTTTGTATCTATTAGTCATAAATACCCAATCATCTATCCATTGGCTTTCAGGCACGGCACTGGTGTACCACAGGTCTTCTTCCATGTAAGCGCCGGGGGCACGAGAATGGTTGTCTAATATGATTTTCATATCATTTTCCTGACACCATTCTACAATGATATCCATAATTTCTATAGGCTGTGATTTGGTGGCTGCTTCAGCATTCATAGGGCTAACACCTGTGTAAGGATCTGTGCCAAAGGAGTTGACAGAGGCAGTAGCTCCCGGCGCCAGCATGGCATTACACCAAGGGATACGGATGCAGTTAAATCCCTGATCTTTTATCTGAATAAGCATGCTTTCAAGGTCTCTGGCCCACAGCCCGTGAGGAACCAGTTCATTGGTCTCAAAGCCAAACCAGTTTACCCCTGTGAGGCGCACCTCATTGCCATTGGCATCTATAAGGTGGTCTCCCTCAGTACTGAGGAAGTTTTGAGGGAGACCTGGGGATGGAACTAGTACGAGTAAGACAAAGGTTAGGGTGAGGTGGTTTAGTAAATTCTTAGTAGTGTAGTAGAGTTTTTTCATATCCACGTGGTTTTAGGTTTGTTCATTGAAGTTACCTCCTTTATTCAATGAACATAGTCACTATTTTATCAATCAATTAAACTATTGTTTCACAGTAGGACTATTGTCCACACCTTGTACTATTGTCTCAAATGGCCTTTTGGGGCGGATTTGGAGGGTGTTACTTTTGCTCTGCTTGTAAATACTCAGAGGGAGATTTGCCATAATAGTTTTTGAAGCATCTGGTAAAATAACCCGGGTCTGTAAACCCTACTTTATAGGCTATTTCTGCTATATTCATCTGGGAGCTTTTGAGTAGGTCAAGTGCTTTTTGCAGCCTCATATTTCTGATAAGAATGCTTACCGATTGACCAAATTCTTTTTTTACTTTTTTGTAAAGTTGAGACCTGCTCATATTGAGTTTAGAAGCCAAATGATTGGGGCCAAAGGAATCATCACTGATATGTTCATGAATGATTTTTTGAACTGAGCTGAGAAAGTCAGTAGAGTGGATGTTATTATAATCTTCCTGACTCTCTTGAGAGCCGTAAGTGAAAAGAGTATGCTCTGTAATATTTCGCTTAAGCCGGATTAGGTTGGTAAGTTTAGTTTTTAAGAAAAGCATTTTTGATGAGTAGGGCAGATAATCTTCAGCCCCGGCAGACATGCTTTGAAGCATTTCTTCTTCAGATATTTTATGGGTGGTAAGTATTACCGGAATAAAAGCCGTTCTTGGATCAGATTTAATTTTATGACAGAGTCTAATGCCATCCATTTTATCATTTATGGTTTTAGAAATAATGATGTCAGGCTGGTTATTCATGGCAATAAGAAAGGCTTCTTTTTCGCTATAGGCCTTCTCGATATCAAAATCATGGGAGAGCTTTTTTTCATAGGCAGCAAAATTTTCATTGTCCAGAATTAAGATTAGAGGTAGAGTTTTTGTCTTCAGGCTGGTGTTGAAGGGAGATATATAATTCAGCAACTGGAAGCGAATTTGGGAAAAGGCCTCTTTATCACTTTTTAAGTAGTCAATAAACTGTAGGTTTTTCGTATAAACAAAAGGAAAGTTGAAATCAGGTGTGAATGCATAATGAGGAGCTACAGTTTTAATTTTTTTCTTTTTCAGGTAGAATCCTGAGCCTGCAATTATGATAAGGACAATCAGATAAGTGCTCCATGCCATCCAAAAAGGACGACTTACTACTATGGTTAAGGTAACGGGTTCTTGCCTCCAAAGGCCATTTTTGTTGGTAGCTTTAAGCATGAAAGTGTATTTGCCTGGAGGTAAATCATGATAAATTACTTTCAAATCTTTGCCTCCTTGGGTCCATTGCTTTTCCTTACCTTCTAATTTATAGCTGTATTGCGTCTGAGCTGGGTTGCTAAGGTTGATGCCTACGTAGTGAAGTACAAAGTTATTTCTATTGTAAGGGATTTTTATGGAGCCAGATTGCTTTGGTGATAGTAGCATTTTACTACTATCAGCTTCATTGAAATTAATCATTTGAGTGAAAAACAGTGGTATTTTGGGGGTGTCACTGATCTCTGGAGATGGATTAATCGTGATTAGCCCCTGATTCCCTCCGAAATGAATCTTTCCATCATCGCCAATAGTGTATGAGCCATGAAAAAGCTCATTATGATCAAAATTGTCATTGTTTCTTACTGATACGAACCTGTCGGAGAGTTTGTCATAGGTGTAAATGCCATTTTTAGTGGCTGTCCAGATGGTGCCGAATGGATCTTCTGTAATGGCTGTAATGTTGGGTTCTGTGAGTCCGGCAGACGATGAGTAGGTTTTAAAAGTGCCGCTAAAGGCTGTGTCTGTTAGGTTGAGGCCATCTTCGGTGCCCACCCAAACACGTTGCTTGTCATCAATAAAAAGGCTACGGACCTGGTTGTGAGATATATTGCTGTTTTTATCATTAAAGGTTTTAAAAGATTGCTTTTGGGTATTGTATAAGGTTACTCCGGCTACACTGCCGATCCATATTTGATTTTTGGCGTCTATAGCCAGCGTGTACAGCCAGTCGTTAGCTAGGCTGTGCTCCCATTTCAGATAATTGGCCTTAATCACTTTTACCTCTTCGGTATTTGGATTGTATTTAATGAGCCCATGACCATGAGAAGCCATCCATAAATTGCCTTTATGATCTTGTTTTATATCTCTTATATCTAATCTATCTTCCTTGTCAAGGGAATCTTCAATAGGAATTTTCACAAATGATTTTTCCTCGGCTTGATATTTCTGCAGTCCGCCGTCATAGGTGCCTATCCATATATTATGTTTGTTATCTTCGAATATAGTGTAAACAGACCCCTTGCCTAAACCGCTGCCTTTTTGTGGTTCAAAATAAGTGATCTCCTGTTTTTGGCTGTTCCATAAAGAAATACCACCTGAATAATAACCAATCCAAAGGTTTTGCTGATGGTCCTGCATTACGGAAGAAATACTCTCTAACGACAATGAATCTTGAGTTTTGAAATGAGTGGTGATAGGAGCTGTTTTTTGATATGGAATTATTTTAACTCCTCGCTGATCCAGGGCTATCCATATGTTTTTTTCATTGTCTTGATATATACATTTACCCGTGTAATAGGCTGAGGCGGTGTTTTTGAATTTTTTATGCAGAAAGGTGTCGTTATTGCGAGTGCTGAAAATACCAATATCAGTGCCTGCCCATAAGGTGCCATCCTGCTCTTTATATAGTGCTTCTATACTGCCCGGAGCCTGCTCAAAAGTGGCATGTGTGATTTTGTTGGTTTGCAGATCCATCAACTTGAGATTGCCATTGGTTTCACCTATCCATAATTGACTTCCATCTATTAATAATGAGTTGATGTTATTGATTTTGTCTCCTTCTTTAGAGTCTATTTTTTCAAGAAAATTGCTGTGAGGATTAAAATGATAGAGCCCTCTGTTCATATATCCTACCCAAATATTACCATCTCTATCGGGCTCCAGGGTTTGAATATGATCTCCATGCATTTTTGTTTTTACATGTTTCAGTATTGTTTCTGTATACTTTTTTGTGGGTGCAGTGCCGAGTTGTTTTTCTAGAGCTAATGAAAATTGAGATACATTAGGGAAAATGATATTCTTGATTGGTTTGAGTTTGCTGATAATACTTACTGGAGTATCTTCTTCTTTTAACTTTTGAATGCTACTATTATCTATAAGTACTTCAGTTTCATGAAAATAGCGTTTGAATGTGTTGGTTTTCTTGTTATAAAGGTTAAGCCCCATGCTGGTGCCTATCCAGAGCTGGTTGTTAGCATCTTCAGTAATGCAAGTGATAAAAGGATCAGTAATGGAAGTGGGGTTGTAGTTATTATGTAAAAAGTGTTCGAAGGTTTCATCGGCTGGTCTATACCTATTCAGGCCTTTGGTTTTAGTGCCTATCCATAAAGCTCCGGTATGATCTACATAAAGAGCGGTAATGTAATTATCAGAGATAGAGGAGGTATCATTTTCATGATGCTTAAAAACTTTAAAAGAATAGCCATCATATCTATTGAGACCATCAGTAGTACCCAGCCAAAGGTAGCCATCAGGGGTTTGTGCAAATGAGGTTACATTGTTTCCTGATAGTCCGTCTTTTTTAGAATAAATACGAAAGTCCTCTTGCGAGGTCTGGCCAATAGCCATATTAACTGCTACACACAGTATGATTATGATTGGTACAAGTCTCATCACTCTCCTTTTTCAGTTGCCTTCTACTCTACCAGCTACATAGGTAGGTTTTCAATAAAGAAATAAAGCCACCAATTTCAGGGGACTGTCTCAAAAGTGGTTACTTGGTTAGTGAATGTCACATAGGTACTGGAAACATCTTCCTATTCCCTATTACGAAAGATTTCGAGTGCCTGATTCTGACTTAAGAGTTACTTTTGAAACAGACCCTATTCACAACAGAAAAGAACAGGTAGTCTTACTGTTGAGATGAGGTGGACTGTCATAGGTAAGTGCGCATGTAGATTTATATAGTAGCATAGAGTTTAGGTTTATTTAAATAGAATTTAAGTAAAAAAAATCTAACTATACTTATAAAATATTAATATAACATACATCAGAAAGTTTAGGAGTTTTCTGTAGGTTAAAGAAGAAATAAGAAGGGCTAAGAATAGAAAAAGCTCAATTCTATGCTAGAATTGAGCTTTTTTAGAATGTTATTTTTTACGCTTTAAGCAGAATTTCTACCGGCATTAATAATACCGAAAGAGCATCTTACAACCATTTTTTCATATACATCTATGTTGGCAGCTTCTCCTTCAGCTGCTTGTATTTCTCTTATTCTATTAAGAGCATATTGCTGAATAGTAAGTAGAGGTAGCTCAATGCGCTGTCTCATTTGGATAGACACTCTGTTTATAGGCTTATCTCCCATCAACTCAGAAGTACCGGTTAATTTTAGCATATAGGCCTTGGTTCTTTTAAACTCTTCGTGAATTAAAGTCCAAAGTTCACCATATACAGGGTGCTCTGCCAGATAAGCTGTTAATGGGAAGAAACATTTGCACATCGCCATTTCGCAGTTATCAAGTAGGGTTTTGAAGAACAGTGAGTCTTTGTATAACTTACATACTTCATTCCATTTTCCTTCTGCTTCCATTTGTTCAAGGGCATAACCTACACCATAATATCCTGGTAAGTTTTGCTTCAATTGGCTCCATGAACCTACATAAGGTACAGCTCGCAGATCATCCAGATTGAGCTTGCCAGGCTTACGCTTGGAAGGACGACTACCTATGTTAGCTTGTCCGTAGTATTTTAGTGGGCTCACCTCATTCAGATACTCTAAGAAGGCAGGGTGATTCTTAAGGTCTTCATATGCCTGATAACTCTTCTGAGATAACTGAAGGAGTAAATCATCACCTTCTTTAGTTTGAGTAACCTGTCCGGCATAAAACAGTTCATTACTAATGCCGGCGTGCATAAGCTGCTCCAGATTAAAACGAGCACTTTCTACAGTACCAAAATTAGAGCTAATGGTTTGGCCTTGTATAGTAAGCTGTATTTCTTTATTGGCAATATTGCTACCCAGTGATGCGTAGAACTGGTGGGTTCTACCTCCACCTCTGGCAGGAGGTCCACCACGTCCGTCAAAGAACACTACCTGAATATCATTAGCTTTAGATGTTTTGGTTAACTCTTCTTTGGCTTTATAAATACCGAAGTTCGCCATTAAATACCCACCATCCTTGGTACCATCAGAGAAGCCTACCATAATGGTTTGGATATCTTTTCTGTTGGTCAGGTGCTTGCGGTACACTTCATTCTTATATAATGAATTCATTACCTCAGAGGCGTTATTCAAATCTTCTACAGACTCAAACAGCGGCACTATATCTACTTTAAGGTCATTGGCGTCCCAGCCGGAAAGTTTAAATAAGCCAAATACATTCATAACATCCAGCGCACTGGTGCTGTGGCTAATGATGTAGCGATGGCAACCTTCTTCTCCATTTTGCTTCTGAATCATTTTCACAGAAGCGATAGTTTCTAATGTATCTCTAAAAAGCTCGTCTTCAAAAATGGAAGGATCTATTACCTCATTGATATTGAGTATCGCTTCAATTTTTTCTTCGTCAGACAGTTGAGTGTAGTTATCAGGAAGAGCAGAGGTCTTTTTAGCTACTTCAGCCATGAGGTCTGTATGTACTGAACTATCCTGACGGATATCCAGAGAGGCAAAATAAAGACCGAAAAGCTCCACTTTTCTGAGTAGATCTTCAACCATTTCAGAGAAAAGGCCATTGTGCTTCTCCCATAATGTTTTTTGAATTCCTTTCAGCGTGCTGATCATTTCATCTTTAGAGAGGTCACTGTGCTTTTCAGGGGCAGATAAATTAAGGTAAATCTTCTCTTCCAGATTAGCCAATACACTATCTACACCTTTAAAAGTCAACCTTCTTCTTAGCATATGAACATCTTCATAATAAGCTTTGAGAAGACCTGCTCTTAGTTCAGCAGCCACTTTTTTAGTGGTGTTTACTTTTACAAAAGGGTTTCCGTCTCTATCGCCGCCAGGCCAAAAGCCCATGCGTATAAGTGAGTTAGTCTCGTTTACTTCATCAGGAAACTGAGATTTAAACTCAGACATAATTTTACCAGCCGCTTTGTAGAACCTATGTCTTAAAAACCATATAAGGTTTACGGCTTCGTCATACGGGGTTGGTTTTTCTTTTTTAAAGAAAGGCGTTTTTCCCAGCTGTTGTAATAAGCTATTCACCTCACTTGTATTATCTTCAGCTACTGCTCTTGATAGGTCATTGATTATACCCAGAACTTCACTAGGGTAAAACTGCGTAGGGTGAGCAGTAAGGACTAGTCTTACAGAAAAGTCTTTTAGTTTTTTAGCCAGTTCATCTTGTTTTTTAGACTGTACCACCTCAGATTCCAAGTGCTTTAAGGTACCTACACCTTTTAGATCATATATTTCACTAAAAGCGGCCTCTTCTACAGCATCAAAAAGTACTATTTGTCTTTCAGTGTATTGAATAAATCTGAAAAGTAGGTCTAATTGCTCCTGGGGATCGTCGTAAGAAGTGCTTTGTTTAAAAAAGGAGTCAATGATTTCAACTGGGCTTTGGTTTTTTTTGAATCCATCTTCACAGTGTAGTAGAAAGGTAGATAGCAATATGCCCGTTTTTTCTACACGGTGAAAAGGAAGGTTGGTAAATAAGCTATTGTAGAGCTGAAATTTCAAGCCTACCTGCTTATTGTAATTTTGAATTTTGTTTATAGCATTCATAGAATCTATTTTTCCATTATTTAGAGAGTTTTTCTCTTAGGCACAGGCCCTTTACATTGACAAATAAAAGGAAATTATGTTTAACAAAAATGCGTAGTTTATTTAACATCAGTAAACAGAGCTCTCATTTTGGTCATTAAATTTGAAGAATCAGAATTTTATACTTCATTTTTTATGATTCAATGAAAAATGATTCAGTTATGGCTATATATTTTGTGAAATATTTAAAAGACATAAATTTTATAAGATATATCATTTGGTGAGTAGCAAAAGGATCAATTTTTTAAATTAGTGCCAAATTTCACAATATGAAGCACTTATATTTTTTAATCATTTTCATTTTTTCATCTTTTTTTACGGTCAGTGGTCAGCAGCTGTCGGACGGATATAAACTAGAATGGGGCAATTTCTATAACGTTGAAGACAATTATGAAGAGATTTTCACATTTATAAATGATAGTACACAAATTTTAAGTGTCAAATTTCAGAAGAAAGGGGTTGTCTTTCAGGAATTTGATGCACAGCACTTGTATCAAATTAAGCAGAATACAGACGAAAGTATGTCTAAGCGCTACGTTCCACAAGCGCTATTAAAAAAACAAGGCAAGGTATATTTATTTTTTACAGATCAAAAGAACTTGCTGGCTGATTGGGATTTGTACATTAGTGAAGTTGATTTGGAAAGTTTGCGGCTTAAAGAATATAAATTGTTATTTTCAGTGGCAAAGGGACTAAAGTATGCTTTCAAAAGACCTCTCTTTCACCCTTACCTTTCTCAGGATAAATCAAAACTGCTATTTTGTTATCGTATTAAAAACAGTGTTAATGATCAAGATGAAAAAGTCTTGGCTTATGTTTTTGATGATAACCTAAATGAGTTGACTCGTGGAGTGTTAGACTTTCCATATCAAAGAGATGAGGTAGAGTATTTAGATATTGAATTAGCAAATGATGGTACTATCTATGGCTTAATAAGAGCAGAAGAAAAATATCACTTCATTAAATTTATGGACGGTGAGGTGAGTTTAAATCTTCTGGAATCTGAAGAACTGGCTTATATGAATGATGTTACTCTCAGAGAAGACACTACCGGTAACTTTATGATGATAGGCTATTTTGGTGATCATATTGAAAAAAGGCACAGCTTGGCTAAAATAGATAATGAAGTGAGTGCTAAGGGAGTGTATATGGCTCAGATTACAAAGGAAGGAAAAATTCTAGATGAGAAGAAAGTGCTTTTCCCGAAGCAATTGTTGTATGATGTGATGCCTAAAAGGGATTCAGTTGAATTTATTGAGAAAGATTACGATCTAGGAATAAGAAATTTGGTGCTGAAAGAAGTTGAGCCTAGGAAAGATGGTAGTTGGATGTTATGGGGCGAGGTTAGCTATATTTTGAGTGAATATGATATGGGAAGAACCAGAGATATCTTGCATTTAGAGGATGTAGTTGGTATGAAAATAAATGCAGCAGGTGAAGTCTTGTGGGCTAAGAATATAAACAAACACCATATTGGGGGTGCTGATAACACACACTCATACCAGAATATAGGGGCTCTTTACACTTATTATGATAAGAATAAAACTCACTACTTTATGATGCCTGATCATATTAAGAATGCCAATATTGCAGATAATGACAGGCCGGATATTCATAGAGGAGGAGCTGGTGGATTTATTTCAGTTTATACCATCAACGACATAACAGGAGAAAAGGAACATTATATATTATTCGACCTTCGTAATGTAGCTGGAAATGACTTGAAGCAGTTCCATATCGATGATGTTTTGATAGGTAAACATCTGAAGTTCTATTTTGAAGCTTATATAGGAAATAAACGAGATATGCTTTACAAGCTGGAGTTAGACCCTGAAGTAATAAAATAAGAAGTTAAACAAACTACCTGATGATTAGGAAAGCGTCAGGTAGCTGTTTAAACATTCTGTGCAATACAAGGAATTCTCACTATTTGAAAAAAGGCTATTGCCTTTGCTGTAGAGGGAGGATTCGAACCTCCACGGAGCGGTTAGTGCTTTTAAGTGTTATTGGATACCTGAAAGAGTTTATCCCGTGACCTCCACCCCCGAGACCGGAGGGCATGTCTGCCTGTTTCATCACCCTACAGTGTAGATCAATTCGTTAATTGATATTTCAAAGTTAATAAAAGATGTTTTTTGTTCAAATTTTATCAATTTATTGACTAATTTTTTGTGTATATTTTTATTTTCAGCTACAATCGTTAATGAATTTGAAATCCAAGTGCCCCTGTTGGGGTGTTTTTTGTGAAAATCATAATCTGCCACACGGCTTAGAGCATAAAAGCTCGGAATTTCTATAATTCCGAGCTTTTTTTGGTTTTGTTATTTGGATAGATTTATTCTTTAATGATTTTTTCTATATACTGTTGATCCCCGTCTTCAGCTAATATGATATAAGTTCCTCTTTCTAAACCTCCCAGTTTAAGTGTGGCACTTTCATTTTTCGTTTGCTCAGTAATTATTGTTTTACCATTAAGGTCTATAACTCTAATAGTGAATTGAGAAGCGGTTTCTGGTAAAGCTATTTTTAGCTTATTGCTAACAGGGTTAGGAGAAACCTTAAATTGCATTTTGTTCGCAATTTTTTCTTCTTCGGTAAGGTTGTTCGTGGTTCTGGCCGCAGAAGAACCATTAGAGCATTCATTTATAATTGAAGTTGTGGTATTGATACACTCAGTGTTATCAATAATTTCTACTGATAATTCTCCTTCAGCACAATTACCAGGAGCATAAATGATGGTATTAGAGCTTACAACGTTTCCATTTAAATACCATATAAGTTGATTATAAGTACTGAAATTATACCCGCCAGAAGTGGTGGTGATTTGATATATTCCAGCTCCAAACGGCTGTGTGATTATAAACTCATAGCCTCCGTCACCCGCTGTAGATACGTCTAAGGTACTTGGTGCGGTGGTTGTACACCCTACGGCTGACACGCTCACAGTTCCTACAGCATTGCCATTAGGCGCTACAGTTATAGAATTAAGATGGGTATTGTTAGATACGAATGTCCATCCTGAAGGGAGAGACCAGTTAAAGGAAACTCCTTGTTGAGCTGCTACACTGTAGGTAAGACTTGCATTCAGGTCTGTTTCGGTTAAGCATGAAGGTCCAGAGATAACAGGCGTTTCAGGAGCATAAGCAATTGTTAATGAGCTTGATTCGCTATTCTCACAACCAAGGGCTATTACAGAAACTGAGCTGTTCCCATTAAAGAAGCCAGCAGTGGTGGTTGCAGATGGTGACGTAGTGGTTAATGAGCTGGGAGAGAAGCTACTAGGGAAAGTCCACTGGTATCCGGTAGCATTATCAACAGCAGGTACGCTGTATGTTACTTCTTCATCAAAGCCAAATTCTAAGCATGTAGGTCCATCGATTGTAGCAGGAGTGTTTGGTTTAATAGTTACATCAAAGGTTAAAGCGTCATTACCACAATTAGCAGATTGAGCAGTTATTACACCGCCTGTCTCTCCTGCGATTAAAGTAATGGTAGACAAGGTTGTGTTTGCATCAGCTTTACTCCAGCCTTCTGGCAAATCCCAGATTACGTTAGTGTTTGAATTAGTAACTGAGTAGGTAACATAGCTTCCTGCTTCCACACATTCTTCTCCAGTTATTTCATTATTGCTTCCAAAAGACCTGTTTATGACAAAGGCAGTGTCTAAGGGTTGATTACAGCTTCCAGTTATTTTAAGTGTAAGTTCTCCTTGTCTGTTATCAGTATTTACTGTTATTGAGGGGTCATTAGGGCTAGAACCATCAGCAAAAGTCCAGCTAGAGCCAATACCAAAACCCCATTCATATTCTTCACCTTCAATGGCATTGAGGGAAACTGTGAACTGAGAATCATCTAAAGATAAACATTCAGGTGGAGCTACACTAAATGTGGGGGCTGCAGGACCTTGTGCCATAGGAAGTTCGTATGAGAAACTATCATTGAAATTGGCAATTCCTATATCAGCTTTTAAAATGTCATTACCAGTTAATTGTCCTACTTTAAAAGTAATAGAGCTACTGTCTCCACTATAAAAAAGTACATCCCAGTTGTTGGGGACATCCCATTCGTATAAGTCTATGCCTATTTGATCATTAATATTTACACTAACTAAAGGATCTATGGAGTAGGTAACAGTATCTCCAGTGAGTATGCATGAGCCACCAACAATACGAACATTTGACTGTTCTCCGAAAGATTTGTATATATCTACACTGACCGTTCTAGTACCGCAGACTTTTTCAGCACCATCCACCTCATAGCTAACATACAATCTTCCTTTACCATACCCAGGTTTTGATGGTTCCTTGACGTTTCTGGATTCTACTTGAACAGTGAATCCATTATTATTTCCTACAATCTTCAGGTCTCCTCTGGTATACCAACGGATGTCTTCAATGGGTTTCTCATCAGGGTTACTAAGTCGATATTCTGTATTAGAAGAATTAAAGTCAACTACGTCATAGTTATCAATTGGACTATATAAGTTACCATTTTTCTTTTGTATCTCCTGAGCCTTTATGCTAGAGAAGCATAATAAAAAGAATAAAAAAAACAATTTTGAAATTTTCATAGAATATTAGTTTAAGTTGATAGATGCTGTTTAAAGTGTCTTTATAGGGATTTCATCATTTTGACTATTTGATTTTTTTCATTATCTAAAATCTTTATCACATACACCCCACTTTCCAGTCCAGATACATCTAGTAGATAAGGCTCATGAGCTTTTAACTCCAGGTGGTGTTCTGATATAGTTTTACCAGTGCTGCTCATGATAGAAATGTTCATGCTTTTATCTTCATTACTTTTAATCCAAAGGTTGTTTTCAGTAGGGTTCGGATAGATTTGAAGGTCTGATAAAACGGGGTTTTCGGTGCTGGTGATGGTTGGTATTTCTATGTTTTCAATGGTAGTATTACAACCCTGACTATCAGCTATATTGACATTATAGCTGCCTGGTGTTAATATTACTTCTTGTCCAAGAATAGCAGGATCTTCCCACTCAAATTGGTATGGAGGGGTTCCGCCCTCACAGTTGATGAATATTCTTTTTGTTTGCCCATCGGCGTCTTCTATAGTGTAGCTACATTGTAGTGGTTGAAGCTGGTCTTCTATCATAATGGTTTGTGAAATTTCACAATCATTGGCATCAGTAAGAATTAATTCGTAGGAGCCAGCTAAAAGCTGATCCTGAGATAATGTGTCATAACTATTTACCTGGTATAATAACTGACCATTTTGGATGATAGAAAGCGAGTAGGGGGTAGTACCACCAGTAGGGTAAATCTGGATAGATCCTGTCTCAGAGTCAGCGCATTGCGGAGATATGATTTGGCTTGAAAAAGATAATGGATAAGGCTGTGTTATGCCAATTAACGCTGTTTGCACCTGACAACCAGTGTTTACATCTTCAACCCATGCCTGATAATTACCTGGTTCAAGATTAGAGATTTGCTGCGTATTAGCATTGAAGGAAGTACCATTTCTTGTCCATGAATAACTAAAGTCTCCGGATCCACCTGTAGGGTTTAATGTGATAGAGCCATTACTGGCATTAATACAACTAGCATTTTGAGAGGTGTTACTTACCGCTAGTCCATTGCAAGATTCAGGAGCTTCCAGCGTTATGATGTAGTCTTGTCTGCCTCCTCCAAAAAGATCATTGCCGCAGGCTTCATTTGCTCCAGGAGTAGTAGATGCTGAGTTAGTGAGTTTTATTCTCATTCTGGTCTTTCCTGGTATTACATTTTCAGGGATGGTAATGGTATTGCTTAAGCTTCTGTCGTTGTATGCAGTGGTTCCCATCAGGAAAGATTCTGTTTCGTGGTCCCAGTTGCCATCTCTATTAAGATCAATGTGGACCCATACATTATACTTGTACAGGTTGCCATTGAGAACACTATTTGTGAAGTTGAAGGTATAGGTTTCATTGGCTTTTAAGGTAGTAGTGTACCGCTCTTCTGGTAAAAGTGTCAGAATTTCATCTTCAGCATTTCGATTGTATTCTAATGTATTGATTCTAATATGATTGATATATTCGTTGCCCCCTATTAAAGGTCTAGGTTGACAATAGTCTTGATAAAGTTGAGTCGAAAAAGAAGCCTGACAAGAGTAAAGAACGTTTCCATCACTGTCTTTAGCTATTCTTTCAATAGTGTATTCTGTATCCGGAAGAAGTTGCGGCAAATTGATTTCTCTTGACGCAAGATTGAGAGATAAGGTATCAGGAGCCTGCCCCGATACACCTAAAAGGATATCATAGGTCGCATCATGCTCAGAGGCTTCAGCCCAAGCTACTGTTAAGTTAGTGGTGGGAGCCTGAGCAAATCCATCAAGCAGGTTGAAGTAACCAATTTGATTTGGATCATCTAAAAATCGAGTTGACTGGGCTTCAGGAAATCCTTTGTAAGTGATTAGATAAAAAGGTTTGCTACAAGGAGGGATAATGCCAGATGGAGGTGTGAAGTTGTATGACCATCCTGTAATCTCATTGTCGTTTGGTAAAATGAACACATTTTCATTGAGCTCACAGACGGCATTTAAATCATCTACAATTTGAGGAGTGGCCCAAGTGTTAGTGTCTTCTTGAATTTTCAGTAATGAGACTTTGTTAACCGTATCTCCTCTAAACCCTATCGTAAGGAACTGAATTTCAGTCAATATACCATATCGTTGAAGAGCTGAATATGCTAATCTAAAGGATTGATCAATTTCAGAAAGTTCAATTTGGCAGGAAATACCTTTTAGGGAAGCTCCGTCTTGATATCCTATCCCTATAATAGATGTTTTTTCTCCAGGAAACCCAAAAGTACTAATTGAAATAGAATTGTAATCGGGATAATAACTAGTGCTGATTCTTCCAAGAGCGATCATATTGTCAAATAAGGATGATGAATTAGAAGAAAATACGCTATCAAATGATGTTGGGATGCTAAAGGGCTCTTGAGAAGTTCCTAGTTTAATATAACCGTTCGAAGAAAGTGCGAAGCGATCAAAGTAGTTGCCACTGAAATAGAAGGGGAAACCTATATCATACCCCACTCCAGTAACAGCATTTTCCTCAATATCTGTTACTTCATCAATAAAAATTCGCCAAGGGGCTCCTTCTGTAAAAAAAGAGCGATCACTATTTCGTAATAAAAATTCATCACCAACGGAAAAAGAATAATCTTCAATCTGTGCCTCTGCTGTGAGAAACGTAAAGAACAAAATGAAGAGAATAATTTTACTCTTCGTTAAAAAATTAAAGTTCCAAACCATAACCTTATTGTAATATTAAAAAATCAGGGTAAAGGTAAGGCTTGCAGATGTATATAATTTCTTGAATTTGTGTAATAACTTACATCTGGAATTAATTTTTTCAAACGAGCTAGGGCATTATGTTTACCAGCTTTCCTGTAGTCCTTCTTTAAGGGTTTTTTCATACACTTCCTGATTGAAGGTATATAGGTCCGGAGCTTTGTGAGCGCCTCCTTTGCGGGTTTCATTTAGCTTGGTTAGTATGCCGTATCGCATCATTTTTCTATAGAAGTTACCCCTGTTGAGCTTTTTATCGAGTAAAGTCTCATATAGTTTTTGCAGCTCAGGCATTGTAAACTTATGTGGTAATAGATTAAGGCCTATTGGTTTATAATTCAAGTCCCTTCTTAGGTGGATCAGGGCATCTTGTAATATCTGACCATGGTCCATCATCAGCTCAGGGAGCTCATTCAGGTCTACCCATTCGGCGGATTTAGTATATTCTCCCGGAGTGGGTGTAAGCGTGGAAAAATCTATAAGTGCATAATAAGCAATGGAAATAAATCGCTGCTTATTCCATAGGTCATCAGGGTAGTCTTTAAAAAATTCCTGAGATCGATACGGATCGCCGTAAGTATTGAAATGATTAAGGAAAATTTCTCCAGCGCCTGTTCTCTCTTTTAAAATACGCTGAGTAGCAGTGTGCAGATCTTCATCCTTTTTAAGGTATCCACCAGGTAGGCCCCATTGCTTTGCTTGTTTTATCTTAATAAGCAAAACCTTTAATATTCCCTCACTAAAACCAAATACGGTACAATCTATTGATACACTGGGTAGATAGAGCTCCTTGTTCTTATTGGAATCATCTACAAGTTTTTGATGTATTTTAATAGTCATAGGTGGTCGATTAATCTGATAGCAGAAGCTAGGCTCCAAACTAAGTAATAATGAATAAAAATCTAAAACGTTTGCAGATTTTTATTGATTCACTTTGAAACAATAAAAAAATTGTTTTATATTGCTTCATAATGAAGCTTTAAACATGTCTTTTTTAGAAAACGATTGAAATAAGCGGAGACTCAATTTTAACATGCAAGGAAGAATGAGGAGTAAAATAATTATAGGGGTGTGGTTGTTGATAGCTTTTTCTTGTAAGCAACAGCAGAAAGAAGTGAGTAATGAGGCAAAAGTAGCTGAAGACACAGCTATGACTAGTTGTCACAATAACTTACCTTCCAGATTTTCTAATACAGACGCTTCACAACAGATAGAGCCCAGAAAAGAAAGAAGCACCGAAGGAATGATTTTGGTAAAGGGGAGTACATTCTCCATGGGAGCTTCAGATAAAAGAGGCAGGCCAGATGAGTATCCTCAACATCAGGTAAAAGTATCATCATTTTATATAGATCAAACATCAGTAACTAATGCCCAGTTTGCTGAATTTGTAGAAGCTACAGGTTATATTACTACGGCCGAGCAGGCGCCAGATTGGGAGGAGTTAAAAAAGCAACTTCCTCCGGGCACGCCAAAGCCAGCAGATTCTTTACTAGTACCCGCATCTTTAGTATTTCATGGCACTGACGGTCCTGTGCCTTTAGACAATGCCGCTCTCTGGTGGCGCTGGACTTCTGGAGCTAACTGGAGGCACCCTCACGGACCAGATAGTGATATAGAAGGAAAGGAGAATTACCCCGTAGTACATGTTTCATGGTATGATGCTAACGCTTATGCTCAATGGGCAGGCAAACGCTTACCTACTGAAGCTGAATTTGAGTTTGCAGCCCGCGGCGGTATGGAAGATAAGCTGTATCCATGGGGAAACGAAGAGCCTTATGAAGGCGAACCCAAAGCCAATACCTGGGATGGTAAATTTCCCTATAAAAATACAGGTCAAGACCAGTTTGTCTCTCTGGCTCCTGTTAAGTCATTTCCGCCTAATGGGTATAATCTATATGATATGGCGGGTAATGTTTGGGAATGGTGTGCTGATAACTATAGGCATGATTACTATAAAACAGTGGCCCAACAGTTAGCTGTAGATCCGCAGGGCCCAGAAAGAGGTTTCGATCCCAGGCAGCCAACAGTACCCGTAAAAGTAACGCGTGGAGGATCCTTCATGTGTAATGAAATGTATTGTTCAGGTTATAGAACAACATCCAGAATGATGTCTTCACCTGATAGTGGTTTTGAGCATACCGGTTTTAGGTGTGTGATGGATGTAACAAGTGATATAGAATAAACTAAAATTAATCTCATAAATATGTATACTCGAAAGATAGGTGAGTTTTTTACCATACTGGGAACGGTTTTTTTTCTAGTAAGCTGTGGAGGAACCTCTTCAGATAAGAATGCGGAGGAAGGCCATGATACGAAGGCTAAACCCAGGCCTAATATTATCTTCATCATGTCAGATGATCATGCGGTTGATGCTATAAGTGCTTATGGCTCAGAAGTAGGTAAGCTTGCTCCTACCCCTAATATTGACCGTCTGGCAGAAGATGGCGCTATCTTCACCAGAAATTATAATACTAATTCACTTTGTGGACCAAGTAGAGCTACTATCATTACTGGTAAATTCAGTCATTTAAATGGATTCAGAATGAATGGAGATCAGTTTGATGGCACGCAAATTACCTTACCAAAGCTACTCGGTCAGGCAGATTATAGTACTGCCATAATAGGTAAATGGCATTTGGGAACCGAACCTACTGGGTTTGACCATTATGATATTTTTCAAGGACAGGGTAATTATTACAATCCTGATTTCATAGCTGATGGAGACACTTCTGTAGTTCAAGGCTATGCTACCGATATAGTTACAGATAAAGGAATCAGTTGGATAGAGCAGCAAAAAGATAGTGGAAAGCCATTTTTTCTTATGCTTCATCAAAAAGCTCCCCACAGAAACTGGATGGCACCAGCGCGATATTATAATGTGTATGATTCTGTAGAGTTTCCTGTGCCTAGTGATTACTTCCGTGAATTTGATGATTCGCAAAAAGCGGCTAAGAATCAGATCATGACCATCTATAAAGATATGTATGAAGGGTATGATCTTAAAATGACTAAAAAGGAAGGAAGTCCTGATTTGGCGCAAGATCCGTTTCATGTGGAGTTTGAAAGGATGACACCCGAGCAAAGATCAGCCTGGAATAAGGCTTACCAGCCTAAAAATGATGCTTTTCATCAAGCTAACTTAAAAGGGAAGGATCTTCACCTTTGGAAATATCAGCGATACATGGAAGAGTACCTTTCTACTATTAAAGCTGTAGATGATGGTGTAGGGGAAGTGTTGGATTATTTAGAGGCTAATGGCTTAGCCGAAAATACAATCGTGGTTTATACCTCAGATCAGGGATTTTGGATGGGAGAAAATGGTTGGTTCGATAAAAGGTTTATGTATGAAACATCTTTCAGACAACCCTTCTTAATTCGTTATCCAAAAGAAATAGAGTCAGGAAAAGAGGTTAATGCTTTAACTCAAAACCTTGATTTTGCTGAGACTTTACTTGACTATGCTGGAGTAGAAATACCTGCTGATATGCAAGGCAAATCTTTCAAACCGGTGTTGGATGGTAAAGTGAAAGACGAAGAATTTAGAGACGCATTATTCTATGAATTTTATGACTTCCCGGCATTCCATATGGTTGATCGTCATTATGGGGTTTCTGATGGTAGATATAAACTCATGCATTTTTATGATGCCAATGATTATTGGGAAATGTATGATCTTGAAAAGGATCCAAGAGAGCATGCGAATGTTTATGATAAGCCTGAATATGCTGAAGTTCAAAAACGACTCCATGAGAAGCTTAATGCTTTGATGCAAGAGTATAAAGTGCCTGAAAATGAGTGGAAAAAAACATCTCCTGAGAAGATAGAAAAGTTTTATGACACCTTCCAGCGAATGTATGATACGGATGATTATCTACATAAAGTAATTCTTAATGGGGGTGATAAAGCTATTTTCAATGGTGAAAAAGTGAAAGATTCAAAATAAATTATTAAATAAATATAGAGGGTGCATAGCCCCCTTTTTTTACAATTTCTCAATGCTTCAAAAGGAAACTATGAATTAAGTAATACTGTTAATTGAATATCATGAATAAATTTCAACTATTAATTATTGCCGCTTTTTTGTGGCTTTCTGGCCATAGATCATTGGCGCAGGAAAATGAATTATCAGCACCTGATTCTGTAAAATTGAATCAAGAGGTAACCAAGGATAAGCCTAAAGAAGGAGGAGATAGAAATGTGATGTTAAATGCATCGAGTAATACTGGGCCACGTGATGTTAATATTGGGCTTCCGCCATCAGTGGGAGGTATCACTATTTTAGAAAATGATTTGCCTTCTGTGTATTACTTTTGGCCTGAGCTTCCCAATAGATCCTGGAGGCCTAGTGTAAGCTTGGAAAAGACAGGTTTGCTAAAAATGGATGAACTGGCTACTTCTATGGGAGATTTGGGGTTTGCTGTTAATAGTTATACGCAAACAGGCACTAAAGATTTTCATTTTAAAGGAAAGTTCTCTGGAAGTCATTATGGATGGATTCAGGGAGATGTAAATGTCTCAGGGCCTTTAACTAAAAATGGATGGACATATTCTGCTGGTGCATTCTTAAATTATGATCCTGATACGTATGATCTCAAATCAGTGAGAAATGCTGATGAAACAAAAATTTTCAGAGCAGGTATCACTAAGTATTTCAAAGACGATAAAGGAAAGATTACTGCTGCTTATAAATATGCAAACTCTTACTCTGTAACTAATTATGCTTTATTTAGATACCAAGAGGGAGGCGAAGCGCAAGAGCTGGATGGCTTTACTTTTGGAAAGGGTTCATTTATCGTAAATGACGGTACATACCGCTTCAAAGAATTAATATCGGGTGAATATTATTCTGCTGATATCGATGGTAATCAAGCCACTACAGAAAGCCATACAATAGATGTATTTGGTAATTACCAGCTTAATAATGGCTGGAATTTTAAATATTCTACACGTTATCATAGTGCTAAAACGAGCCTGTTATACCAAATTCCGCTGAGCATTACGGAGAATGTAGACGCTTCGGCAGGCTATACTTATGCTAATACTGGAGATGTTTATACAGGAAACGTGGCAACTCAATTAGCAATGAACTCTCCTAATATACCCACTAAAACATTAATGGGAAGATTCTCTCTTAATAAAACCATAAAGAATCATACCCTCCAGTTAGGTGTTTTAGAGCAATATTATCATATAGATGATTATCATTCTAACCGTTCCTTTTTCTACCAAACGGTAGAAGACCAACCTTCTAAATTAATAAGTCCAAATACAGATGAATACGGCTTCTATGGTTATAATGCTGGAGGTGAATTTTATAAAGGTACGGAAAATAAATTGTCGTTTTTCGGCACTGATAAATGGGAGGTGAACGATAAACTAAGTCTGAATTATGGTGTTCATATTCGATATCATAATATTAAAGGAGACTTTTTAGCAAGTGCTACAAATTCTACAACAGTAATGAATGGTGAGCAAACTGCTTCGTTCAATGAAGGTTGGCTACAACTTGGCGGAAAAATTAATGCTAACTACAACCTTACCAAGAATTTTGGGTTGATAGGAAACTTCTTATATACTGAAGAGAACGGAAGATTAAATGACTTTTCTACTTCTTTTGTTCCTAACTTAAAAACAAGAAAGACACCCCTTGGAGCTTTAGGAGTCTTTTGGAATACTCCGTGGTTAAGTTTAGTTTCTCAAGCTACGTATCTGTATAAAAACAATTATTTGCAAAGATATAATTTTGTAAATCCTGCTAATAGCTCAGAGTCTCAAAACGGCTCAGTTAACTATGATATTCAAACTATCGGATGGACTACCGATTTGGTTTTAACCCCATTTAAGGGATTTAGGCTACACTATCTGATCACTCTTCAAGATCCTGTTTATAAGAAGTTTACCTTCGGTGCCTTTGGTAATGACTATGATTACAGCGACAATAATGTGTTAGAAATCTCGAAAACACTTATGG
Organism: Fulvivirga maritima; assembly: GCF_021389955.1. Lineage (NCBI taxonomy): Bacteria > Pseudomonadati > Bacteroidota > Cytophagia > Cytophagales > Fulvivirgaceae > Fulvivirga > Fulvivirga maritima. The sequence goes on along the minus strand of NZ_CP089980.1, from coordinate 812,227 downwards.
AAATTGATCCTAGCTATACTATCGGTGATTGGAGAATCTGGGCTAGCTTCAGATATTTTAGCAGGCAGTATTCTAGCCTTACAAATGTTCTTTATTTCAAAGCACGTTGGGAAAATTTTGGTGGTATAGATTATAAAGTTAATGATCATATAGATGTAGGGGCTACTGTAGTAAACTTCCTTAATCAGCGTGGAGCCAAAGGAACTATTAATGGCTCTGAGCTTATAACTGACCCGAGTCAATACTATGGTCAGCTACTAACTAGCTCATACATCCGTCCATTTACAGTGCAGGCTTCTGTGAACATACATTTCTAGATTGGCTGATGTCTTCATTTATAATTAAAAAAGAAACTAGTATGTCGAAAAGAATTAAAATACTGATTGCAGGCATTATGGTTTTGGTTACAATTATATCCAAAGCACATGCTCAACATAACAGTGAACATGTGTCTGCTAGAGCTAGGGTGATTTTAGATAATGATTATGCAGGAGATCCTGATGGATTATTTCAGTTAGTACATCATTTATTATCTCCCTCTGTAGAAATACGGGGAATAATAGGCTCGCACTTGAGATCTGGAGATGGATTTGATAGTTCTGATGAAACAGCCACCCATGCTGTTAGTAATATAAAAGAGGTTCTACAGCTCATGGGGATGAAAGATAAATATGCTGTTTATCAGGGAAGTAATGTGGCCCTTACAAGCGCAAAGAAGCCTATTGAATCAGTGGCGGCTAAAGCCATAGTGAAAGAGGCAATGAGGTCAGATGTAGAAACTCCGCTATATGTAGTGTGTGGAGGTGGGCTTACCGAGATTGCAAGCGCATATTTAATGGAACCTAGAATATCTGAAAGGCTCACTTTAATTTGGATAGGAGGTAGCGAATATGCTGATTTAGCTACCTCTCCACCAGGATATACAACATTAGAATACAATACTGGTATTGATCTGAAAGCCGTACAGGTGATTTTCAACCAATCAGATATACCACTTTGGCAGGTGCCTAGAAATGCATATAGACAAACTTTAATGTCTTATTCAGAACTAAAGCTGAGAGTGGAAACACAAGGTCCAATTGGTAAATATCTTGCTGATAAAATTTATGCTTTAATGGATAAGGTGGAGAGATACAATATAAGAATAGGTGAAACTTATATTATGGGAGATAATCCCTTAGTGCTACTTACGGCCTTGCAGTCCTCTTTTGAGGCTGATCCTTCATCTAGTTTTTTTGTGATGAAACAAGCTCCTAACGTAAATGATGAGGGCTTATATGAAGTGAATCACAAGGGTAGATTCATTAGAGTTTACAATCAATTAGATAATAGACTTATGTTTTCTGATTTCTACTCTAAGCTTCAATTATATAATCTGAAATAGTATAATTATGAATAGACTCAAAAGCATATTTATGCTATTCTTAATTGCATACGTAATAAGTGGTTTTACAAATCCTGATGGTGCTATTGGAGATCAAGACAAAAATTTCAAGGTGAAGGTAAATGGAGATGAAGTGCGGGGAGTAGTACAGCCTAAGTCTTTTAATACAATATTTATTCAAAAGAGCCACTCATGAAAATACAAAATATTTGCACGACTATTTTAGCTGTTTGCTTGGGACTAAATAGTCAAAAAGCTGACGCCCAAAGCAGCGATATTAAGACGGTAAAAGTGAAGTCTGGCCCCGTGCTAGGCTTTAGCCAGGCTTCAGGTGTTAAAATCATAAAAGTAAAAGGTAAAGCGTTTAAAGACCTGAATAAAAATGGTAAGCTCGATCCTTATGAAGACTGGAGGCTGACCCCGGAGAAAAGGGCAGAAGACCTGGCTTCAAAAATGACAGTAGAACAAATAGCCGGCCTGATGCTATATAGTCAGCATCAGGCTATTCCGGCATCTAAAAACTCACCTTATCCGGGTACTTATGATGGTAAGCTGTTTGAAGAAGGAAATATTGATCCTTCTTTATTAACTGATCAGCAGAAGAAGTTTTTGAAGGAAGATAACATGCGCCACGTTCTGATTACCAGCGTGCAATCTCCTGAAGTAGCTGCTAAGTGGAATAACAACCTTCAGGCTTATGTAGAAGGGCTTGGTTTGGGTATTCCTGCTAATAATAGTTCTGATCCTAGAAATACCGCTACCGTTACTTCTGAGTTTAATGCCGGAGCAGGAGGGCATATTTCTTTATGGCCTGATGGCCTGGCTATGGGGGCTACTTTTGATCCTGATTTGGTTAAAGGATTTGGAGAGATCGCCTCTCAAGAGTATAGAGCGCTGGGTATTTCTACCGCACTTTCTCCACAGATAGATTTAGGAACAGAGCCTCGCTGGTATCGTATTGCCTATGTGTTTAGTGAAAGTCCGGACTTGGTAAAAGATATGGGTAAGGCATATGTAGAAGGTTTTCAGACTTCAGAAAAGGCCTTTGAAATCAATAAGGGTTGGGGATACCACAGTGTAAATGCTATGGTGAAACACTGGCCTGGCGGTGGGCCAGAAGAAGGCGGTAGAGATGGCCACTGGGCTATGGGTAAGTTTGCTGTGTATCCCGGAGCTAATTTTAATGATCATGTAAAGCCGTTCACAGAAGGAGCTTTCAAGCTGGATGGAGGCACTAAATCAGCTTCGGCCGTAATGCCTTACTACACCATTAGCTATGATCAGGATAAGGTTTACAATGAAAATGTAGGCAATGGCTTTAGTAAATATATGATTACTGAGCTTCTTCGAGATAAATATGGTTATGATGACGTAGTCTGCACAGATTGGCTGATCACCTCTGATGAGGGAGCTACACCGGGAACTTTCGCGGGTAAACCCTGGGGTGTAGAAGATTTAAGTATAGAAGAAAGGCATTATAAAGTACTCAAAGCTGGTGTAGATCAGTTTGGAGGCAATAATGAAAAAGCCCCTGTACTTGCGGCCTATCAGATGGGAGTAAAGGAGTTTGGAGAAGAATACATGAGGGCGCGTTTTGAGCGCTCAGCTGTAAGGCTTCTTAAAAATATCTTTAGAGTAGGCCTGTTCGAAAACCCATATGTTGATGTCGATGAGACTATAGCTACAGTTGGTAAACCTGAGTTTATGGATGCTGGCTATCAGGCTCAGCTAAAATCGGTGATAATGCTTAAAAACAAGTCATCAGTATTGCCTATTGCAGATAAGAAAACGGTTTATATCCCTAAAATTTATACTCCGGTAAAAACAGACTGGTGGGGTAATGCTACTCCTGCTACTTTTGATTATCCGGTAAATATTGATTTGGTAAGTCAGTACTATAATGTTACTGATGATCCTAAAATGGCTGATTTTGCCATTGTATTCGTGAAGAATCCTCAAAGTGCTGAGGCTGGATATAGTGAGGCTGACCGTCAGTTAGGAGGCAATGGCTACCTGCCCATATCATTACAATACCAGAGTTACACATCTGAGTACGGACGTGAGCAGAGTATAGCAGCAGGAGACCCCGTAGTAGACCCCGAAATAATTAATAGAAGTTATAAAGGTAAAACAGCTACAGCATCTAATATTATGGATCTCAAAACCATTTGGGATACCAAAATGCTGATGAAAGATAAGCCTGTGATAGTTTCAGTTACGGCAGATAAGCCCATGATTTTTTCTGAATTTGAAGAAAGGGTGGAAGGGATAGTGCTCAATTTTGGGGTGTCTACCCAGGCTGTGCTTGATATCATTTCAGGCAAAGCAGAGCCTTCTGGTTTATTGCCTTTACAAATGCCAGCAAATATGAAAACAGTAGAGCTACAGCAAGAAGATGTTCCTTTTGATATGGAAGCATATGAAGATGCTGAAGGTCATGTTTATGATTTTGGCTATGGCTTAAACTGGAGCGGTGTAATTAATGATGAAAGAACGAAACGCTATAAACCATGAATAAATTAAAAGCAATATTAATATTTTCCTTTGCAATATGCTGGGTTCAGTTACAGGCTCAGGATAAGACCATTTCTTTGTATGAAGGAGCGGCGCCTGGCTCTGAGGGCTGGAAGCATAAAGAAGCAGAAATGTATTCTGATCTTTTTAAAACGCAGGTGGTCTATAATGTGACTGACCCCAGTTTACTATTGTACAAGCCAAAAGGGAAGGCCAATAAAACATCTATAATTATCGCTCCTGGAGGAGGTTTTCAAAGCCTTTCTATCAACCGTGAGGGGAAAGATTTGGCTAAAGAATTAGCTAAAAAAGGGATCACTGCCTTTGTGTTAAAATACAGGTTGCTAGAAACCAAATCTAACGATCCGGCCAGAGAAATGATGGCTAACCTTAAAGATCGTAAGCAGTTTGATAAGAAAACCGCTCCCATTAAAGAGATGGCTGGCAATGATATAAAAACGGCAATTTCTTACATAAGAGAGCATGCTAAGGAGCTGGGAATTGACCCTCAGAAGCTTGGAGTAATAGGTTTTTCTGCTGGAGCAAGTGTAATATTAGAAAGTGTTTTCCATAGTGAAGAAGAGACACTTCCAAATTTTGCCGCGTCGATTTATGGAGGCCCTAGCAATGATATTTTAGAAGCAGATATGCCAGCTTCCGAAATCCCGCTGTTTATCAGTGCTGCTAGTGATGACCAGTTAGGATTGGCTCCCAGAAGCATAGATTTATATAATAAGTGGCTGCCTTCAGGCTACCCTGTAGAGTTGCATGTGTATGCTAATGGCGGTCATGGTTTTGGTATGGGAACTCAAGGCTTGCCAGTAGATACCTGGTATAAGCGCTTTGAAGATTGGCTTTTACAGTTTGAATTTTTGAATAAACAATAACTTAATAAAATGATTGATAAACTAAAAAAACTTGCCTTAGGAGCATCGTTGCTGGTTACTTTTAGTCACGTGAGTGTGGCTCAAAAAGCACCTCAGCTTGGCAAAGCTTCTATTGATGAAGTAATAAATGCAATGACTGCCGAAGAAAAGGCAGACTTATTAATAGGACCAGGAATGCCTGGTTATGCTGGTTTGGTTCCTTTAGAGGGTGAGCCAGATGTACGTGTGTTAGGTGCTGCTGGTGGTACCAGGGCCATTCCAAGACTTGGAATACCCGAAACTGTAGTAGCAGATGGACCAGCAGGCTTAAGAATTCAGCCTAAGCGTAAAGGTGATGATAATACTTACTATGCTACGGCTTTTCCTGTAGGTACAGCACTGGCTTCTACCTGGAATACTGAGCTGATAGAGGAAGTGGGTAAAGCCATGGGAGAAGAAGTGAAAGAATATGGTGTTGATGTGCTTTTGGCTCCGGCCTTAAATATTCACAGAAACCCTCTAAATGGAAGAAACTTCGAATATTATTCAGAAGACCCATTGGTATCAGGTGAAATCGCCGCTGCTTATGTAAATGGTATACAGTCTAACGGAGTAGGTACTTCTATAAAGCATTATGCTGCTAATAATCAGGAAACCAATCGGTTGACTATCAATGAGCATATCACTGAGCGTGCTATGAGAGAGTTGTATCTAAGAGGGTTTGAAATCGCGATTAAAAATTCTCAGCCATGGACTATTATGTCGGCTTACAATAAAATAAATGGTGAGTATGCATCTTCTCATAAAGATATGCTTACTACTATTTTGAGAGACGAATGGGGATACGAAGGCTTTGTTATGACTGACTGGTTTGGTGGTTATGCTGGTTTTCAATCTATTATGACAGAAGGAGCAGAAAGTGATGTGGTGGCGCAAATAGAAGCGGGTAATGACTTGCTTATGCCTGGTATGGAAGCGCAGCATGCCAGATTAGTAAAAGCCTTGAAAGAAGGTAAGATTTCTGAAGAAGCTGTAAACAAGAGCCTGAAGCGTATTTTAAATATGGTACTTAATTCGCCAACATTTAAAAAGTACAAGTATAGCAATAAGCCAGATTTAAAAGCTCATGCTGAAGTAACTCGTCAAGCTGCAGCTGAAGGTATGGTGCTGTTAAAAAATAACGACAATGTTCTGCCTTATACTGAAAAGTCAACGCCAGTTGCTGTGTTTGGTAATACATCTTACAATTTTATTGCAGGCGGTACAGGAAGTGGAGATGTGAATGAAGCTTATACAGTTTCTTTGATTGAAGGCCTGAAAAAAGCGGGATATCAAATTGACGAAGATTTAAAGAAGCAATATGTGCCTTTCGTGGATGATGCAGTAGCTAAAGAAATGAAGCGAAGAGAGGAAAATGGAGGGTTGCTAGCGGTTCCGCAGAGATTGATAGAGATGCCTTTAGAAGATGATCTTGCGCAGCAAAAGGCTAAGTCATCAGAAGTAGCTGTGATTACCATTGGCCGCAATTCAGGAGAAAATGAAGACCGTCATATTAATGATGATTTCTATCTTGGACAAGACGAGATAAAACTTATCAATAAGGTTTCTGAAGCTTTTCATGCTGAAAACAAGAAAGTGATTGTAATCCTGAATATTGGTGGTGTTATAGAAACTGCCAGCTGGAAAGATAAGGTAGATGCCATATTGCTAGCTTGGCAACCTGGCCAGGAAGGTGGTAACTCTGTGGCTGATGTATTTTCAGGAAAAGTTAACCCTTCTGGTAAGCTAACCATGACTTTCCCGGTAGATTATAATAATCATCCTTCTGCTGCCAACTGGTTAGGTACTCCGATTGCTGACCCTGAGGAAGTATTTTATGAAGAAGGTATTTATGTAGGCTATCGTTATTTTAACACTTTTGGCGTACAGCCTGTGTATGAATTCGGCTATGGTAAATCATATACTTCTTTTGAGTATTCTGATCTTAAGCTCAGTGAAGGCACTTTTAAAGATGAGATAGAGGTATCATTTAAAGTAACTAATACGGGAAAAGTAGCTGGTAAAGAAATAGCTCAGTTATACCTTAGTGCTCCCGCTGTATTGGTAGATAAGCCAGAGGCAGAATTGAAAGCATTTGCTAAAACCAAAACTTTGAAGCCGGGAAAATCAGAGAAAATAAGCTTCACTTTAAAAGCTAAAGATCTGGCCTCATTTGTAGATGCGCAGAGCGCGTGGGTAGCCGAACAAGGTACTTACACTGTTAAAATTGGTGCATCATCTAAAGATATTCAACTGTCTGACTCTTTTAAAGTAGATAGTAACATTACAGCAGAAAAAGTAAATAACACATTTGACTTAGATGCTGAAATGAAAGTATTGAAGAATAACTAGTAGTTAAGTTTAGTTTAATTGGGTAGGCCACTTTCGTTAAGAGAGTGGCCTTATTTTTGTTATAGGTATTTTATTAATAAAATTTTAATTGTAATATTCAGTCAATAAATAACTATAATTTATAACTAAATGAAGACATGTTTTAAATCAATGCTTTTTGTGGCACTTAGTGTTGTGCTACTGACATCATGTTCTGATGACGATGATGAAAATGAGATAACCGGTAATTATGTAAGTATAGAAGATAACGAATTCAATTTGAAAGGCGGTGCTCTTGAATTTCAAGACGTTGTAGTAGGGGAGTCGGGTGAAGATTTAAGTTGGTTGTCCTTAATGCTGTATTCTGACGGTTTAGAGGTTTACGAAAGTGATGGTGAAATTGAAGTTGATGGAGAAGGGTTCGGGATGTTTTTTGAAGCATTGTCTTCAGCTGAAGTAGAGGGACTTGGCCCAGGAAAATACACTTATATCGGTGATATGGCGATTGAAGCAGGATTACTATTTTATGGAGATTATGAAGATGTAGGCGGAAACTTGGAAGGCGCCTTCGTTTCAGGGGCTATGACTGTAGAAAAAGACGGGGACGACTATGAAATCACCTTTGATATGGTTAATGAAGAAGGCCATAAGTTAAAAGGATATTATAAAGGTAGTCTGTATTATTATGGACCGGAATAATTGAGAGCATTAAAATGACAATAAAAAAAGGCAGCCGTTAAGAGCTGCCTTTTTTGTTGCTGTAGAGGGAGGATTCGAACCTCCACGGAGCGGTTAGTACTTTTAAGTGTTATTGGATTCTTGAAAGAATTTATCCCGTGACCTCCACCCCCGAGACCGGAGGGCATGTCTGCCTGTTTCATCACCCTACAGTGTAGATCAATTCGTTAATTGATATTTCAAAGGTAAAGAAACCTTTCTTTTATTCAAATTATATTAATGAATCGGCTATATAATTATAGTATATTTAATTTTATGACCATTCTGTTGATTGTATTTTAATTTCAATGACTTTTATAGGTGTCGAATTGATAAATTTTCAATAGAGGTTTCCTGGAGGGAGATGATGAGTTAAAAAGGTCAGCTCTGAACCTGTTTATTGCGGTTCAAAGCTGACCTGAAAATGACTATTGTTTTATATTGATTCTTTGTTCTATCATTCCATTGAACCTTGGAGTTTTATTAATCTCTATAGCATTAAAGCTACTTTCTCTGCTAGTTCTGCCAGAATTAGGAAGGTTGCCAGTAGCCAAACCAATAGCTACAGACGTACAATACTCTTCAGGATCACCAAAGTCACGAGATACGTCATCATACCCTTCAAAGTCTGGCTCAAATCCCTGGAAATAATCACCGTTTCCTTCTGAGTTCAAAGTATGGAAATTAGAAATGTACATGGTGTATTCATCTATATCAATGCCGAAAAACCCTATTGGTTTACCATAACTGGTAGTTCCTATCAAGGTTACATTAACATAAGGTTTTAGCGAATTAATCACCAATTCACTAGATGAAGCCGTATTTTCGGTAGTGATAAAATATACATTTTCTACAGTCTCTAAAGTTCCTGCTTTTTCAAATAGAGTGGTATTGCCAGCGGCACTATAATCAAGATCATAATAAGTGAGATCCCTGCCATTATATGGTACTCTATTACCACTGGCATCAGTATAAATCTGATTTCTAAGTATAGAAGCCTGTCCGCTTTTCATAGTTTCATTAAAGTGCTCTACAAACATAACATTGCCATTTAAACTGCTTGGAGCAATAAGGTTAGTCAGTAGCGTGGCAGTAGCTACGTAGCCTCCGCCATTATACCTTAAGTCTATAATGAGGTCGGTCACTTGTTCGCTGGCAAAATTGCTAAAAGCAGCTTCCAAATCTTCTTGAGAGTTACTTAGTGAAGTAAACATGTCATAAGCCAGATAGCCGATGCTGGTGTTGGCTGCTTCTATTACAGTATCTTTAAATACCGGAGAGAGCTCAAAAGTAGAGTAAGATAGGTCAAAATCAGCGGTGTCATTTTCTGAATCTACCATGGTGGCAGTAAATGAATTATCATCAAAGGCACCATTAATAAAGTCAATATCTGATTGTGTAGCCACACTAAGACTCTGGCCGTTGATGGCTATTAGCTTGTCGCCCCTTCTTATGCCAAGGTCATGAGCCGGTGAGCCATTGGTAACATACCTTACCCGAATATCTTCAGTGCCTATAGCTGTGAGAGCAAAACCATAACCCTCGTCTTCACCATCTAAAGGGTTAACGGCTAAAGACCCTAACTGAGAGCTGGTAGAGCCATTTTCCTCTATATATGAGTACTTAGGTGAGCCTACTCCTGGCCCCAGGTATTCATAAGGATTGCCAGTATCTGGGTTTATAGGATATTGAGTGATGTCAAATAAAGCAGCTTGTAAGTTTTCCAGTTCTTCACCAGATGAAGAGGCGTAATTTCTGGGAGCAAATTCATCATACTCGGGAAGATCTTCATTCCAGAAGTAAATTTCTTTGGCATATAAAAATATAGAATCCAATGTTGCTTGCTCACTGTTTACTGCATCTGATATGCCATTGTCAACGGTGTCATCATCATTACAGGAAATAATAGCCAGGGCAGATGCCAGCATAATAAAGCTATTATTCCTTATCTTCTTCAATACATTTTGGAACATATAGGTATAATTTAAAAATCAGATTAAGATCGTGGGTTTGGTTGAATAACGAAAAAAAAATCAATGAACTCGCCAAGTGTTTCATCGAATAGTAATTAACGCAATAAGGCGCATTTATTGTTTATTCTTAAAGATAGAATAAGGTGAGCTTAAAATAAAAAAAGACAGCCGGTAAAGCTGTCTTTTTTGTAGCTGTAGAGGGAGGATTCGAACCTCCACGGAGCGGTTAGTGCTTTTAAGTGTTATTGGATACCTGAAAGAATTTATCCCGTGACCTCCACCCTCGAGACCGGAGGGCATGTCTGCCTGTTTCATCACCCTACAGTGTAGATCAATTCGTTAATTGATATTTCAAAGGTAAGGAAACCTTTCTTTTATTCAAATTTTCTTAATGAAATGACTTAATTATTGCAATTTATATAAATTAAACGTGTTTATATTATTAAGTTAGTAATTTCAATCTCTTTAACGGGCTGTTTTTTGATAATTTTTTAATAAGGCATGTCATTCATTTGAAGGTCCTATCATTTGTTTTCATTCCATTGCTCTTAAAATCCTTTATATAAGATGAATTAAAGCAGTATTATTCAATAATAAGTTTGCCAGTTTTTATCAATTGCTTATTCACATATATCTTATAGATGTAAAGTCCTGATGATAACTCTTCTCTGTAAAGCTTGATAGCAGGGCCTCCTTCTAAGCGCTTCATTAACTTCCCGGAATTATCCATTAGAGTCACGTTGATTTGATCATTCTTATGGGCGCCATTCACTCTAAATGTGGTGAATTTATCAAATGGATTAGGATTAATGAGAACTTGATAGTCACCTTGATCACTGGCGATAGATACAATTGAAGAATACTGATAACTGCCATCAAAGTCTACTTGCTTTAGTCTGTAGTAGCTCAAGTCTGCAGTAGGCCTTTCGTCAGTAAAGTGATAGTCTAATTGCTCATCGCTGTTACCTGCTCCTTTTACCTGTCCTATGATATTGAAAATCACACCATCTGAGCTGCGTTCTATTATAAAAAAGTCATTATTAATTTCTGAGGCTGTAGTCCATTTAAGGTGAACTAGCATATTGTCAATATCTTTCTTCGCTGTAAAGCTGATTAACTCTACAGGAAGTATGGGATTAACCGTTACTGTAGCGGTATTAAGCTGTTCTATGCTGCATATGATAGGAGATGTTTTGGTGGTCAGTACATTAAAAGTGGTGGTGGTATTCAGATTGCCGGTAGGGAGTAGAATGGTGCTGCCAGTTCCTGTTACTGCAGTACCTATCTCTGAATCATCGGCATCATCTCTTAATAGATATTCTACCCCCGGCTCGGAGTTAGCCACTTCAATGTTAGTAGATTCTCCAGGTTCAATGGTAGTGGCGGTGCTGGTGATTGCCCGGTCGTCAGCGGGGTTATCATACACGGTAATGGCTGCAGTGTTACTATTTAAGCCTGTGCAGGTAAAATCGGGTATTTTTAGGGCTTTTATTTGTAACGTTTCGCTAGCTGTTAATTCAAAAGAATCAAAAGTGATAGCGCCTCCTGTGCCCAGCAATGATGTGCTTTTGTCTACAGTATCTCCATTATCACGTAGGGTATATATAACCCCATCTTCAGAATTAGTTATTTCTACCTGAGCGGTAGTGTTTTCGCATACCTCATTGCTGATTACATTTACAGTTCGGTTGGTGAGGGGCGGTTGGCAGTTTACAGTGTTGCCTGCTGATGGAGTACTTTCGGCTTTGCCAGATTCTGTGGCGGTAGCTGTTAACACACCACCTGCGTATAAATCAGAGTTGGCAGAGTTGAGGCCGCCAAGAGTCCAGTTTCCGGCTGAGGTATTTGTAGAGCCTAATTCTCCTCCATCAATATATACATCTATTTCTGAGCCGTCGGCTGATGGAGAAGTGCCAGAAACGGATGTATCTCCTTCTGAGTAGCTGCCAGTGATAGACGGAGTAGCGCTTGCAGCTAAAACGGTAAAAGAAGATGATGCGGCACTTACCAATTCTCCAGGGGCAGTGGCGGTAGCAGTGATTACCTGGCCTGTGCTTAATGATAGTCCTGTAACAGTCCAGTTGCCATTAGCATCTACAGTAGTAGTACCCACGGTAACACCACCTACCCGTACATTGATAACTGTGCCTGACGCTTCAGAGCTGGTGCCAGATACACTGGTAGCTCCATTTACGATTGGCCCTGTTATAGTTGGTGCAGTAGATTGCTCTGTCACGATTCTGCTCGCTATTGGAGATAAACACTGTCCTGACTGTAGAGCTCTTACTTGTAATGTCTGGCCTAAGCTAAGAGATAGACCCGAAAAGCTCCATGCTCCTGATCCGTTAGCGGTGGTGGTGCTGACATAATCACCATCAATAAAAAGAAATATTTTAAATCCGCTAGTGGAAGTTCCTGTAATAGTGGTAGTGGAGGTGGTTACAGAGGTGGTGCTTATTATCGGGGGGGTGCTTGCAGAGCTGCCTCCACCGGTACAAAAAGGGGCGGAAGGAATAGATTCACATTTCCCTGGCTCTTGCACGGTAGCCCAGTAAGTACCATTGGGCTGGCAATTGGTGCCAGAATTACAGCCGGAATTGGAGCCGTTACAAGCGATAACAAACAATGTACCTGGTGTGGTGACCGTAAAGGTGCTAATAGGGCCAGGGAATGAAGCGTGATCGGGATTATATGCATTAAGAATAGTACCTACTGGTAGAGAAGTGGTAGTACTGACTTCTATTCCCTTACGACCACCGCAAGTAATGGAAGGTGCAGCACTGCAGGAAGCGCCCACACTTACTTCATTAGAGAATAGTGATACCGATTCTCCACTGGCAGTAGCAGTAGCAGTCAATATATCATTTTCTGACAAGGCGGTTAGACCTGATAAGGTCCAGCTTCCTCCAGAAACGGTAGTCGTGCCTACTGAAATATTATTTACCAAAAGTTCTATAACGGTGCCAGTGGCTTCGCTGGATGAGCCTGAAACGCTAGTGGCTCCTATCGATACAGGGCTGCTTATAACAGGTGCTACACTGCGGCTTGGCGGAAAGCCGGCGTTGATGTCGTCTGGTGCAGTGGCTACCTGATTGTCTGCTATAATTCCCCACATTTTTTCTACATTATTGCCATATGCATTGTCATCTATTCCTCCAATATCTGAGATGTTGCCACTTAAGGCACTCTGAGTATTGATCACGGTATTGGCTACAAGTCGCATGGGGGTAGAGGTGGTAATCGAGGGGAAATAAAAAGTAATGGTAGAGAAGGGAATGTAGAAGTCGTAAAAATAGTCAAAATCACCGCAAGAGGAAGATTGAGCGATAGACTTTTGCGCATAATCATCATAACCTAAAGTGGTCATCAGTGTAGGAGTGGTGGTGCCGTCTACATCATAGAGTCTCACTCCAAAATTGGTTACCAATTCAATTTCGATTTCAAAGCCAGGGTTGCCACTTACATAATTAGGATCACTACCGCTTCCAAATAAGTTATCAGTATCAATTAAAATACTATAGCCTTTGGAGTTAGGGCTAAAACCGCCTAAGCGAAATCTGAATAGCCAATTATCGGAGGCATCTAAATATGAGGCGGCTACATAGCGTGTAGCGTCATCAGCAAAATCTGTAAAGCCACAAGCGGGGCCGGAAGCTACATCGCTGGTGGGTTCTACTTCAGGCACAGTAATAGGTTGGTAGGCTATTTCGCTCTCGGTATTATCATTACTTATGAAGCCTCCATTATCTGCTGAGACATAACCATCGGCATTAGGGTCTAGAATAGGAGCCCCGCCTGCAGCAGGATCTATGATTAATCCAGGTGTTTGAGCTTGCGCTTGATTGACAGTTAATATAGCTAAAGTACAAACAGTAATTATTAATGATAGACTTTTTAGACACGAAGAGATTAAGCCTTTATGCCTAGTATAAAGCTTATCTTTTAGGTGAGCAATCATATTGAGTAGTGACATTTTTTCTTTGGTAAATTGATCGATGATTTGGCTGCTAACTGTTTTTTTTGCTGAATATGTAGAAGGTTTGATCTAATTAATTTTCTGTGTTAGCCTTAACAGTTATCAATACAAAAGCTAATCATTTGGCAGGTGCTTTTTCTTGTCAAATGTCGTGAAACATTACGCTCTAAGATTGTTTGTGGATTTTTCCGATTATTCTTTTATCCTCCCGCAGGATTTAAATTGTTATGATATGTGCTGAACTATAGAGCCACAGATAATTAAAGTTTTAGATTGTGATATTGTCATGTAGTTTATAGGTTATAGCGAGGGGAGAGTGTAGAGTTTTGAGCTAAGATAAGCTCTAAAGGATGAGTTTTTGGATGTAATATTTATGTTAGAAGTGAGTAAGAATTAATGCCCTGGTTGATTTATCTCCACTCAGACTTTCCTGGATTACGATTAGTTCTCAGAATTTAGATCAATTCTGGTATAGAAAATAGCCCGCTGATGCTTCCGAACAATAGAAAATGTTAAATGGAGCTGAAATTTTCATAACTAGCTTATGCTTAGCTGCATAAAGGCCGGTTAAAAAAGTGAGGAGAAAATAAAAAGGCAGCTGTTAAGAGCTGCCTTTTCATTGTTGCTGTAGAGGGAGGATTCGAACCTCCACGAAGCGGTTAGTGCTTTTAAGTGTTATTGGATACCTGAAAGAATTTATCCCGTGACCTCCACCCTCGAGACCGGAGGGCATGTCTGCCTGTTTCATCACCCTACAGTGTAGATCAATTCGTTAATTGATATTTCAAAGTTAAGTAAAGTCTCTTTTTATTCAAATATTATCAATGAAATCACTTTATTTATGTGGTGTTTTTAAAAATTAATTATTTTTTTGTTGATTTGTTAAAATTGGATGCGTTTGGAAGGGGCTTATTGAAATAATTTCAATGGGGAGGAGGTGATAAGCAATGACCATATTAAAAAACAAAAGACCTCTCGCAGCGAGAAGTCTTTTGTAAATAAAAAAAGGATCGGATTGTTGCTTTAAAATAAGTCTGTTTTTAATACAGCTCCATTGCTGGCATTAGTTACCAAGGCTCTATATTGCCCTAGCCATCTTGATTGAATAGCTTTTTTTACAGGCACAAACTCGGCTTTTCGCTTAGCTATTTCTTCATCGCTAAGGTTAACCGATAAGATATATTTGTCTACATCTATATGAATTTCATCACCATCTTTAAGTAAGCCTATCATGCCACCTTCAGCAGCTTCTGGGGAAACGTGACCTATAGATGCTCCTCTTGTGGCTCCACTAAAGCGGCCATCAGTGATGAGCGCTACTGAGCTGCCTAGCCCCATGCCCATAATCATACTGGTGGGGGCGAGCATTTCCTGCATGCCGGGACCTCCTTTTGGGCCTTCATATCTGATCACTACTACATCTCCCGCCTTCACCTTGCCTTGACGAATGCCTTCAATGGCTTCTGGTTGCCCATCGAAGCATATCGCTTTTCCGGTGAATACGCGGTCACCAGTAATTCCTGCGGTTTTAATTACAGCTCCTTCTTCAGCCAGATTACCATATAATATGGCTAACCCACCTACTTTGCTATAAGGGTTAGTAAAGGGATGAATTACATTAGTGTCTTTTATTTTAGCATCAGCTATTTTTTCAAGAACAGTTTCTCCGCCTATGGTTGGGTTATCTGCTAATACATCATTTCCTCTTTTGGTCATCTCTTTCATTACGGCATTTACGCCTCCGGCTCTGTTAATATCTTCCATGTGAACCGTGCTCAGGCTGGGAGATATTTTGGCTATGTGAGAAACTTTTTGAGAGATAGTGTTAATGTCTTTTAGTTGGAAGTTAACGCCAGCTTCATTTGCTATGGCTAGCATGTGCAATACCGTATTGGTGCTGCCGCCCATGGCCATATCTACAGCGAAGGCATTTCTTACCGCATTTTCATTTAATATATTCTTTAGCTTATATTTTTCAGAGTCTTCCTCACTCTTAGCTATTTCGCAGATTCTTCTGGCAGCTTTTCTATATAACTCTTCACGTTGAGGGGTAAGTGCTAAAATGGTTCCGTTGCCAGGTAAAGCTATCCCCATGGCTTCCATGAGCGTGTTCATAGAATTGGCTGTAAACATACCAGAACAGCTACCACCGCTTGGGCAGGCATTACATTCTATTTCAAGCAGTTCTTCATCGGTAATAGTGCCGGCCTCATGCTTACCTACCGCTTCAAAAGCGGTGGCTAAGTCTATAGGAGTACCGTCTTTTTTACGGCCTTTAGACATGGGGCCGCCGCTTACAAACACAGTAGGCACATTAACCCTTAGTGCGCCCATAATCATACCGGGTACAATTTTATCGCAGTTAGGGATAGCTATCATGGCATCCAGCTTATGAGCATTCATTACAGTCTCTACCGAGCTGGCAATCAGCTCACGGCTGGGTAGTGAGTAAAGCATGCCGTCATGCCCCATAGCAATACCATCATCTACTCCTATAGTATTAAATTCAAAAGGAACGCAGCCATTAGCTCTGATTTCTTCTTTTATAATCTCAGATACTTTATTCAAAAAAAAGTGGCCAGGGATAATCTCTACAAATGAGTTGGCTACTCCAATAAAGGGTTTGTTAAAATCTTCATCTTTAAGTCCGGTGGCTCGGAACAACGATCTATGAGGTGTTCTCTCGTACCCTTTTTTTACTTCATCACTTCTCATTCTTCTTATATGTTTTCAAAATTGAGCTTTATTATTAGGCATTTGAGAGATGCCTTTCTCGCTCAGAATTATGGCTTTATTTAACATAAAACACGGATATGCCTCTATTCGCATACTCCATTTTGTTTTCAGAGGCTAAACTAGGGAATTTTAATATGCTTTAACTTCATTGTAAATGAATATTTGTTTTTTTAGAATCTTTCCAAAATATTATTGGTATGCGTCGGGTGTGTGCAGTTGGTTTTTAGGTGAGAATCTTAAAGAAGTCTGAAGGATCAACTTCTTCTCCAAGCTGTGATCGCTTTAAAGGGTATTTTAGAATTATTATTAGAGGTAAATAACAAAAGAGGCTTCTCTGTGTGGAGAAGCCTCTTTAAAAATGATTTTAATTATCGGAGTTAGTATGAGCTTGCAGGTCACGAGTGTTTTTCTGTACTGCAATGGCTGAGAACATACTCAATAAAAAGCTCATGGCATAGAAGCCTTTTTCACTTAAGGTCAGTTCTGCATTCCATAAACCTACTACCAATAGTGTTACTGCCAGCAAGGCTGAAAACCAGCTGATTCCGTAGTATATGTCTGTTACGGGTATCCCTTCCAGTCTGTCGCGTACACTTTTTTGTACAGAAACCACTGAAAACAAGCCGAACATGATTATCGAAAAGTAATATCCTTTTTCATTCAATAGCATTTCAGCATTATAAAGGCCAATAAAATAGGCCGTCATACCGACAATTAAGGTACACCAAGATACAGCCACAAACGCATTAGATGGTTTGCTGGTGTTTTCTTTATTTCTCTTTGAGTTCTTTTTAGTGTTAGAAGAATACTCTTCCGTCGGAGTTGTGAATGTGCTTTGATCCATAACTTTTAATATTTGATTATGAAGCAAAGATGGGCGGCTCTTGGTTGAGAAACATTTACATATGTAAAGAAAACGACTAGTCTCTTTTTGCTCTGATCCGGCTCAGCTGTGTTGGGGTAACTCCCAAATATGAAGCTACATGATACTGGGCAATCTGATTTTCAAGCTGCGGATATTCCTCTTTAAATATCTTGTACCTTTCAGATGCATCATTCATTACCAGTGTCATTTCCCGTCTTTCCTTTTTTACGAAGAAATCTTCAGCAATTACTCTATTCAGCCTCTCTACTAAGGGATATTCCTCGTAAAGATCCAGAATGTCTTGAAAGCTGGCTTGTAGCAAGGAGCATTCTGTTAGGCATTGGATATTGATCATATTCTTGTTGCCTGTAATTAGCGATGAGTATCCTCCTACTATGGCAGGGTTAATAAAAAACAGTTTGTTAAACTCTTCTCCTTTGGGGTTTCTGTAATAAGCGCGCATAATGCCCTGTTCTATAAAGCATAGCTTTTTTGAGTATTCTCCTTCTTTAGCGAAATGCGATTGCTTCTCCATAGAAACCGGTTTAAAAAGCCCTAATAGGGCCTGCATTGACTCTTGAGGTAGCTTTACAAAATCATGGAGATAAGATTCAAATGTGTTCATCAATATTTTGAATAAGCAAACTATTAAAACCTAAAACTAATGAATTCCTTGCAAATGGGTAAAAAAGGGGCCAGTAGTTCTGTGTCTAACCTCATTAACAGAGGTGTATTGGAGATTTTTGCTTTATAAATGAATTACTTAATAAAAAGAATAGATATGTTATGGTTGGAATTGATGCTAATAACTCTCCAGATAGATGATTTCCGATAAAATGTTTTTCTCAAATATCGAAACAGCATGTTATCCTCGCCGTTTGTTCTATTCTAAACGAAGAATTAAATGTCATACTGTGAAGTTATAAAGACTATGCCTGAGCCTAGGAGGTCTTTACATAAAAAATATCATGATTATCACTATGGTTTTCCTATCCACGATGATAATGAGCTCTTTGGGAGATTAATCATGGAGATCAATCAGGCGGGTTTGAGCTGGGAAACTATACTCAAGAAGGAGGACTCTTTTAGAGCGGCCTATGATAATTTTAATATTGAAAAGATAGCCGCCTATACTGAGGAGGATAGAGAAAGGTTACTTCAAGATGCGGGGATTATCAGAAATAAACTAAAGGTTAATGCAGCCATTGAAAATGCCAAAAAAATAAAAGAGCTACAGCAGGAGTACGGCTCTTTTGAAAAGTGGCTCGAGCACCATCATCCTAAAACTAAAGCGGAGTGGGTTAAGATTTTTAAGAAGACTTTCCGCTTTACCGGAGGGGAAATAGTGGGCGAATTTCTAATGAGTATAGGCTTCTTAAAAGGAGCTCATGATGATAATTGTATTGTTAATAAAGAGATCGAAAAACAGGATCCTAAATGGATGGAATAAAAGGTTAAATAGAAAAATTAGAATTGTTAAATAAAATAGAGTAGAAAAGAGGTCTTCTTAAAATATAAATGTCTTACGTACGTCTAGTAATGCATGAATCGATTTTTTAAAATTATAAAGCGAGCAATGATATTAATTATAGGGGTGGTGGTAGCGGTTGCTATTGCCACATACTTTTATATGTCACAAGATCTGTTTGGTAAGAATCCGGAGGGAGAGCGATTAGAAAGGATGAGTAAATCGTCACATTTTAAAGATGGAGTATTTGAAAACTTTCACCACACCCCTACGCTAACAGAAGGTTACAGCATGATAGGTGTTATGTATAAGCAGATTTTTGGAAAACACCCCAGAACGCAGCCAAAAGATAGTATACCTTCTGTAGTTACAGATCTAAAGAATTTCGGTCCTGATGAAAATGTATTGGTTTGGTTTGGGCATTCTTCTTATTTTATTCAGCTTAATGGCCGTAAAATTCTGGTTGACCCTGTTTTTAGTGGTAATGCCTCGCCTATTCCTAGTTCTGTAAAAGCCTTTCCGGGAGCTAATGGGTATGGAGTTGAAGATATGCCGGATATAGATTATCTGTTCATCAGTCATGATCACTATGACCATTTGGACTATCAAACTATCGTGGCTATGAAGAATAAAGTGCGCAAAGTAATGTGCGGATTGGGTGTAGGTTCACATTTTGAGTTGTGGGGGTATACTGAAGATCAGATTATAGAAGGAGATTGGTGTGATGCGGTGGATTTAGATGATGGATTTAAGGCTTATTTTACCCCTTCAAGACACTTTTCAGGTCGAGGATTTAAAAGAAATAATACCTTGTGGAGCTCTTACGTGTTAGAGGCGGAAGGCTTTAAGCTGTATATTGGTGGAGATAGCGGGTATGATACTCATTTCGCTGATATCGGTAGTAAATTTGGTCCTTTTGATTTAGCAATATTAGAAAACGGGCAGTATAATAAGGCTTGGGAGGCGATTCATATGTTGCCAGAGCAAACGTTAAAGGCAGGATCAGATCTCAAAGCGAAGCGAGTGTTTCCTGTGCACTCGTCAAAATTTAAACTGGCCTGGCATCCATGGGATGAGCCCCTTTCTGAAGTCAGTCGTTTAAGTGCGGATTATAATTTTCCTCTGGTTACACCAAAAATCGGTGAGGTGGTACGTTTAAAGGATACTACTCAAACCTTTGATCATTGGTGGGAAGGGATGGAATAATTTTTTCTTATCTGAGAAAGATATTACAAAAGAGCCTTCGAAAATCTATGCTATAATCGATTTTCGAAGGCTTTTTTAAGGATTTAATAAAATGACACCTCATACTTGAAGTGATCCATCTGACCTGCTTCAAGTTTCATGATGCCTTTCTTTTCAGATAAATCTCCATCGAAGTCTTTTACATCTGCTATGCCTAACCAAGGTTCTAAGCAAAGAAATGGGGCTCCAGGCTTAGTCCAGATGCCGAAGAAAGGGAAGTCTTCAAAGTTCATAGTGAGCAGTTTAGAGCCATTATTTGTGAGACTTATTTCGTTAGAATTTAAGCTTTCAAATACTAATGCGTCTTCTGCAAACAGAGGATAGTTAAGTGGTAATACTTTGTGGTTTTTTAACTCGAATGGCTTCTTTTCATCTAATAAACCTTCGTGGAGGTGAGTTCTTTTTAATTCTGACTCTTCCTTTTCAAAAGAAAGTTCATGCGTATCAAAATCACCTTCTATGCTGTAAGCTGGGTGCCCACCAATAGAATAAAGCATGGTGTCAGTTCCTGTATTTTTCACTTCGTAAGTGTGGATGATGGTTTCTGCTTTCAGTTCATAGCCTAGTTTCAACTCAAATGAAAATGGGTATTTTTCTAGCGTTTCAGCGTTAGATTGTAGCTTGAACACTAATTTATTATCCGATTGCTCCTCTATTTCAAAATTCATATCCCGGGCAAAGCCATGCTGGCTCATAGGATATTTTGTTCCTTGATAAGTGTAGTTGTTGTCATTTAGCTTACCTACAAAAGGGAATAAAATGGGAGCATGTCTACCCCAGAAATCAGGATTGCCGCCCCATAGCATTTCTTTTCCTGTTTTTTTGTTGATGATGGAAGTAAGCTCTGCGCCCTGTGATTTCGCGCTTATTTTTAAATGATTATTTTCTAATATGTAAGTCATGGTCTATAAACTTTAGTGCAACTAATATTGCCTTTTTTGATAACTCTACGCTTTAATTAACGAAAAGTTCTTCAAACTATGGCTTTTGTTTGAACCTAATATGATGAATGCTGTTATATTTGTGTCGCACACGATAAATTCTTAAACGATATTAAAATGATAGTTAAAAACATTCACACTAGTAAAGTTCAGAAGGTATTCAGGATAATTTTAGGATTGTTCATGATCATGGCTGCTGTTGGCCATATGACCTTTCAGAGGGGCGAGTTTCAAGCTCAGGTTCCTGATTGGGTTCCTTTAGGAAAAGATTTAGTGGTAATTTTATCAGGAATAGCAGAATTGATTTTGGGAGTTTCAATGGTATTTCTTGGTAGGTTTAAAGTTTGGGCAGGTCTTGCATTAGCCATTTTTTATGTGCTTATTTTCCCTGGAAATATCGCCCAGTATCTGAATGGAATAGATGCTTTTGGTTTAGATACTGACAAAAAACGCTTAATAAGATTATTCTTTCAGCCCGTGCTTATATTGTGGGCGTTGTGGTCTAGCGGAGCTTTGAAGGCGCTGTTACATAAAAAGTCTAGTTAATAGAATGAAAAAAAATGATGAATATAGTAGCCCGGAGCAGCTGTGGCTGGAAAATCAAATATGTTTTCCGTTATATGCTGTTTCTCGGATGGTTACTAAACTTTATACGCCGTTGCTTGCGGAGCTGGATATTACCTATCCACAATACCTGGTGCTTTTGGTGTTATGGAAAGAGGATCATAAGTCAGTAAATGAAATTAGTAATTTACTGTTTTTGGAGTCAAACACCCTTACTCCGCTTTTAAAGCGAATGGAGCAGAAGAAGTTGGTTAGGCGCAGGCGCTCACAACTCGATGAAAGAAAAGTGGTTATCTCTCTAACTCCTGAGGGTAAGGAACTACGAGATAAAGCTGCTTGCGTTCCAGAAGCTATAGTTAGTCAAATGAGCACTGATGAGATATCGTTAGATGAGGTAATGAATTTTAAACAAACCTTATCTAAGCTAATGAATCGACTAAACGAAGAGGGTAAAAATGAAGGGGCTTAGTTTAACTTATAAGCCCTAATTTTTTGAAAACCATCCATTCTGCGCTTGTGAGCATAGTCCAGAAAGTGACTTCAAAAATGTTGTTCATAGCTAGTTCATAAAAAATAATACCCAGGCCTAGCAATAGGTGGAACCAGATGATTTCAGACTTGATCATAACGTTAAATTAAAAAATGAAAGTCAATGATAATGAAACCGTCTTTGAATGAGACGCTTAACAAATTAAGCTAAAAATTGTTTTCAGGTCAAGTAAATTTTTTTAGATGTAAGAAATAAGCGACGAGGCGCTTCCTAGAGTGATAATTGATAAGGCTTTTATTTATGTTATGGATATTTTTAACTCAATTTTATTTCAGCCTCATGCCTCACAGGAAAATTGCAAGAGTTAGCGATAAAGCACATTTTGTTGGCCTCCGCATGTATTTCCTTTGCTTTTTCTATTTGTTCTGCCTTAGATATGGTAACTATTGGTTTTAAGGTGACTTCAGTGAATTTTCCACTACCATTTTTAAGTTCTTCCATGGTTCCTTCTGCATTATCCTGGTAGCTTGTCACTACAATGCCCGCTGTGGAGCATAGGTGTAAATACCACAGCATATGGCATGATGATAAGGATGCTACCAGCATTTCTTCTGGATTGTGCTTGCCAGGGTCTCCTCTAAATGCAGGGTCGGCCGAGCCGGAAATGTCAGGTTTTCCTGGGATCGAAATGTTGTAAGATCGCTCGTAGCTTTTGTAGTTAACTGTGCCTTTGCCTTGATTTCCTGTCCAGTTAAGTGTGGTAGTATATGAATGTGTACGACTCATAGTGGATGGTTTTGTGGGCTAAGATATAAAAATCATGTTGCTTAAACTGATAATTTCAAATTATAATTATATTTGCGTAACTGGTTACGTAATTGAAATTATATGGAGTTTTTTAATGAAGTCGGAAAAATGGCTATTGGTAGTAGGTTAAGATTATTAACCGAGAAAATTACTACTGATGCGGCTGAAGTGTATCAGTTGTATGGTATAGACTTACAGCCTAAGTGGTTTCCTGTTTTTTATATCCTTTCTAAGGGAGAGGCCAAATCTATTACCGGTATTTCTAAGGAAATAGGGCATTCGCACCCTTCAGTAAGTAAAATAGTAAGAGAAATGTGCAAGGCAGGGCTTATAAAGGAAGAAAAGGACGAATCTGATGGACGTAGAAATGTGGTTTCTCTTTCAAAAAAGGCTATTGAGATTAATGAAAAGCTTAAAAGTCAGTTAGAAGATGTAAATAATGCTGTAGAAGATATCATGTCTCAAACTCAGAACAACTTGTGGCATGCTATTGAGGAATGGGAATATTTGCTGGGGCAGAAGCCTTTGTTAAGGCGAGTTCTGGAGCAAAAGAAGTTACGAGAAAGTAAAGAAGTGGAGGTTGTAGATTATCAGCCTAAGTACAGAGAAGCATTCAAGGCATTAAATGAAGAATGGATTTCTCGATATTTCAGATTAGAAACACAAGATATTAAAAGCCTGGAAGATCCGGAGGGCTATATAATTGCCAATGGAGGTGCTATTTTAGTAGCGCTGTATAAAGGAGAGCCTCTTGGCGTATGTGCACTGGTGAAGATGAATGACGATACTTATGAGTACGAATTAGCAAAAATGGCGGTGTCTCCAAAAGCTCAAGGCAAAGGACTTGGGTTTATTTTGGGTAACGCCATTAAAGAAAGGGCTAAGTCGCTCGGAAGCTCTAATTTGTATCTGGAAAGTAATACCACTTTAAAAGCGGCCATTTCTTTATATGAAAAGCTTGGCTTTAAAAAAGTAGCTGGTCGTAATACTCCGTACGAACGAGCTAACATTCAAATGGCTATGGAGCTGTAACCTATTGAACTCACTTATGTTAAAAAAATAAAAAGTCAATATGAAAATAGGATGGATCGGATTGGGGAAAATGGGAGTACCCATGTCAGAAAAAATATTAAATGCTAGTCATGATTTGTGGGTGTATAACCGTACAGAAGAAAAGGCTAAGCCATTAGTTGATCAAGGAGCTGAATTCATAAGTTCTCCTAAAGATATGTTGGAGCAAGTGGAAGTGGTTTTTGTGATGATCTCTGATGACGCTGCCGTTGAAGAAGTTTTTGCCGGAGAAAATGGCTTGCTTTCAGCTTCAGCATCTGGGAAAGTAATTATAAATATGAGTACCATCACTCCTGAGATGAGTAAACAAATGGCTGAAAAATGCGAAGCTCAACAGCTGGAGTATATTGATGCTCCGGTGTCAGGTAGTGTTAAGCAAGCTAAAGAAGCGAGTCTGGTGATTATAGCTGGCGGAAAAGAGAAGACGGTAGATCAGATGAAGCCTTTGCTGGAGAAGATAGGTAAGGCAGTGGTCTATATTGGAGAAGTAGGAACAGGTAATGCAGCGAAATTGGCTGTTAATGCTTTTCTGGGTATTGTAACTCAAGGGCTGGCAGAAACCATCAGGTTTAGTGAAAGTATGGGGGTGGATAAAGCGGTTTTCTTAAATATTTTAAAGAGCGGCGCACTGGGCAGTCCCTATGTTCATATTAAAAGTGAAGCAGTGCTTAATGATAATTATAAGGCAGCTTTCACTCTAGATCATTTGGCTAAAGACTTGAGATACGCTAAAAGTAGTGGGCTGAACGGAAAGGTAGGATTGGCTACTCATGATACTTTTCAGGAGGCTATTTCCGAATTTGGAGAGGAAGATGTGATGGCTGTTTTAAAATACTTAAAATGAAAAAGGCCTGTCGATTCCGACAGGCTTTTTTGTTGTTTTATTCTCATTAAAATACTACACCATGTACAGGTTCTGGCTTTTCTGGTAAGTCAGTGCGATCCTGCATTTCTTTGAGGTTCTCTTCTATAGTGAGACTAATAGCGGTTAATGGAGTATCTTCCATTCGGTTTTCAAAAGGATCTTCATGTCTTTCGCCTATTAGGTCTAAGGTCAGAAATACAAAATTGATCAGGATGGATAGTGGTATGTTAATCCAGCCAAGTTCTTCAATAAAAGCAAAAGGGATCATGGTGCCATGAATCAGTACAAAGGCTCTTGAGAAAAAGCTATAAGGCCTGGGGAACGGCGTATTCTTAATGCGTTCGCTCATTCCTTGATGGTTGTTGAACTCCGTCAGGGTTTCGTCTAGTCTAACAAATCTATAGTCAGAAAGCCATCCTTTTTTGAAAGCTGTGGCCAAGTCATTACTCTGTAGCTGAAGTAGGTAGTTAGGTGGATTCTTTTTATTGAGAATGAGCTTATATTCATCCTCACTTAAGAAATCCTTTAAGTCTTCATATCGATTATTATCTTCTATTACTTCAGTGATGCCATTTTCATTATAAGCATGCTTTTTTCTTAAGAAAACCCTTAAAGAATGCACAAAGGCAATATGTCTATTGATCACTTTAGTTTGCCATTTTTTAAGTGCCTGAGCATCTTCATAATCAGCAGGAATAGCTAACGAAATAACTTCACGACCCCATGCTCTGCTGTAGTTAACCAATAATCCCCAGATTTTTCTTGCTTCCCACCATCTGTCATAGGCATTATTGTTTTTGAAACCCAGGAATATGGCTAGTGCTGTACTTAGTGTGGCTACAGCATTAAAGGGGATGGAAAGCTTTGGTATATCAAACTCTACATGGAGTACATAAACCATAATAGAAAGTAGGAAAAAGTAAATGATACTCCTCCACGTGTAGTGGATAATGTGCCTCCATTTTAGATTTCTATTTACAATCATATATGTTCCATAGTTTTACGTGTAGGGAATAAAACATGGACAGAACACAATTGTTTGAAGTGGGCAGAAAGGAAAGCACCTAATCAAATAGTGTACTTCTCAGTATTTGATTAGGTGCCAGAGTGTTTTATTGTAGCGATGCTGCTTTTTGCTGGAGCTGAGATATTTTGGTGTTAATGAAATTTAAAACCTCAGTATCATCTTGTTTTGCTTGTTGTAATTGATCTAAAAAGTGAACACCATATCCTATAAAACGAACATTATTCATGGTGCTTAAGCGCTCATACATTTGATTAACGCACTCTTTTACTGTGGCGGCTTCATCTACCTGAGCCAACCAAGTGGTGTAGGGTTCCATAAAGCGGAGTGAGTTAAATAATGATGCTTCTGAATAAGTGGTTTTAAAGAATTCTTTATCAGAAGTATTACCTTCAGTAGCAAATATTACTGCTAGTTGGTTAGTGAGAACGCTTAGGTGATCATCTTTAAAAGTCACCGCATTTTCATAGGCCAATTTAGGATCTAGTTCGAATAAGCCTTCCAGAGCAGCAGCTTCTACGCTGTAAGAAGGGCTCTTAAGGCCAGCTAAAAATAGTTTTTTGTTAGACTTGTCTTTAAGTGGAGCAAGAGCAGATAAAGCAGCTGCTTGTACAACGGTCTTCTCGTCGTTCTGAGCTATTTTTTTTAGTTTTTTTACTGCTTTCTTAGCTACTAAGTCTTTTGTAAGATCAAGTTTTGCTATAGTTAATTCTCTTATGCTGAAATAAGGATCATCTAAGGCTGTTATTAAAAAGTCAACGGCCTCTTTATTATCCTGATGTTGGGCGGCATATTCTATGGCTTGTCGCCTTGTAACATAAATGCCTGCATGATTATAGCTATAAATGAATTGAGAAAGCGATTTATGATCAGTGATCTTCGCTAATAATATTTTTTCGGCATCAACATCTATCAGCGCAGGTTTAGCCCCAGTGGGGTAGCTAATAGTCAGGGTGTCTTTTTTAGCATCCAACTGGTAATCCATTCGGCTTTTGCTTCCATCAGCACTATAGATGTCTATTTTCATAGGCAGTCTATAAATTTTATCACCTTGCTGTGTTTGGTTAAATACTACCTGAGCGGTTTTGGCTTCATCATTATAGATATAATTAACATCTAATTCAGGGTACCCTTTGCCATAATACCATTGATTCCAGAACCAGGTTAGGTCTTTTCCTGTTACTTTTTCAAACACAAGTCTAAGCTGATGTGCCTCAGCATTGCTGTGTTTATAAGTGTTCAAATATTCCTTTAAGCTAGCGAAAAAGGCCTCGTCACCGACATAATGTCTCAGCATATGCAAAATTCTACCTCCTTTAGGGTATGATACCAGATCAAACATTTCAAGAGGATCATTATAATAGAAGTTTACAAGGTCATGATCTGCTTCGGCAGGTAGCTGCATGTAAGAGAGCATGTCATTGTAATTCTTTTCATCACCGGCATCTTGTCCATGCTTGTGTGCATCCCATAAAGTTTCGCTATAATCTGCAAAGGATTCATTCAATGTAATGTTGCTCCAACTTTCTGTTGTAACATAGTCTCCAAACCATTGGTGAAATAGCTCATGGCATATAGTCTCTTCGGCACTTCCGTCTAAAAGTTCTCTCGGTGTTTTTTGTATGTGTTCACCGTGCAAGGTAGCGGTGGTGTTTTCCATAGCACCAGAAACATAATCGCGAACTACTATTTGAGCATATTTATTCCATGGGTAATCTACTCCAAGCAGATCAGAGAAAAGCGATATCATTTCAGGTGTGTCTCCAAAAATGTCTTCAGCATATGGCGCATAAGCAGGCTCCAGATAATAGTCTACCGGCTTGCCTTTCCATTCATCATGATGGATTTTGAAATCTCCCACTGCCATCATAAATAGATATGGAGAATGTGGCTCGTCCATTTTCCAGGTGTCAGTGCGGGTGCCGTCATTGTTTTCTTTCTGGTTAATTAATTCACCATTAGATAAACTCACGTACTTTGACGGTACGGTCATGGCTATCTGTTCCGTGGTTTTCTGGTTAGGATGATCTATTGTAGGGAACCAGCAAGATGATTGGGTAGTTTCTCCTTGAGTCCAAACCTGAATCGGTTTGTTAGGGTTAGTTCCTTTTGGGTTAATAAAGTAAAGGCCTTTGGAATCAACAATAGCACTACCTCCTCCCAATGTTAATTCATTAGGCTTGGCTGTATAGGCTATGTAAAGAGTGTACTGATCGTTCCTGGTATAGGTTTGATCTAGCTTAATGTGTAATTGTAAGCCATCGTCATAAGAATATTTAAGAGGTGTTTTTTTGTCACCTTTTATGAGTGCCAGTTCATGAATGTCCATTCCTTTGGCATCAAGAATCAATGAATCTGTAGGGTAAAAATGAGGGGTGAGCGTAACCCATTCTTTACCGTATAAATAGGCCTTTTCATAGTCAAATGATACTTCTAGCTTGGTGTCTATCAGATCATTTACTTTGTCAGCCGTGGCCTGATATGTTATGAAGGGTGAATAAACTCGCCCGTGAACATGTGTTCTGAGAGAGTCGGATTGTGCTAAAACTCCTTGCTGACTGTTGAGTATAAATATCAGGGCAAGGGCCTTAGCTAATATTAATGTTTTGAATTTCATGATATAGTTAATTTTTAGCACGCCAAAGGTAAGGGAAATATTAGGCTTATCTTTTTGTGTAATGATGAACGAAGTTTTGTAGGGATGGAAGGGAGTATTCTGTTATTGAGATGTCATTTATAGGTAGTAAATAGCAGATAATGAGGCTAATGATATGGTTGTCCAAAGAATTAGTCCTTGTAACATGGGTTTTAGTCCTACTGATTTTAGCACTTTTTTTGATAATCCGCTTCCAATTAAAAATAAGGTTAAAGTGAGCCCGGCTTTCGCTATGGTTACTATTACCTGGTTGTGAGCTAGAACCCAAGGGGAGTAACTGTTTATGCACATGGCAATGATGAAATAGCCAATGAAATACGGAATTTTTACCTTTCCTTTTCCTTGTTTGAAAAATGTAGCAGAGAGTAAGGCCACGGGTATTATCCACAGCGCACGAGCTAGCTTTACTGTGGTGGCTATTTCTAAAGCCTCGTTTCCGTATTTGGCAGCGGCCCCTACTACAGAGCTGGTATCATGAATGGCAATGGCGCACCATAAGCCAAATTGCTGCTGGCTTAAATGAAGAATATTGCCCACTACAGGGAAAACGAAGAGGGCAATAGAGTTGAGGATGAAGACAATGCCGAGTGCTATTGATATTTGTTTTTCCTTGGCCTGAACCACTGGTGACACCGCTGCAATAGCACTGCCTCCGCAAATGGCAGTGCCTACAGAAATGAGGTAGCTTGTAATTTTATCAAGCTTAAAGGCTTTGGCCAGACCCAGGCCTAAGGTCAGTGTGCCTACAATAGAGAAAATAGTGAATAGAAATCCTTGTGATCCGGCATGTATGGCTTCCTTAATATTCATTCCAAAACCCAGTCCTACTACTGAGATCTGTAAGAGTAGGTGAGTGGCTTTATTGTTCAGGTGTAAATATGGATTCCCTATGATCTGTGCGATTATAATGCCCATTAGCAAGGCTGTAGGTGGTGAAACAAATGGAAACAGACAAAGTGCAGCGGCTATGATAAATATAACTTTTCGTAATAATGTGTTTTTCTGAAATGGACCTTTAAAATATGATTTTATTCGCTCTGTCATTCTTTTGCTGTTTTCATATGACAAAACTGAGCAGAGTTATCCTGGAATAGAAATCACAATTAGTGATCAGTTATTACCTGTAGTTATAGCGCGAAGTGAATTTAATGAAAAGGTCTACCAGGTTATTGCTTTGTCCCTGTGGCTGAATGAAATTGAAATACCTCTCAATAGTAAGGTCATGAACATCTATTATCGATAATTCATTATTTTTCAATTCTTTTAACACGGAGTGAATAGAAAGAAAAGAAGCGCAAGTAGAGTTAAGTAAGTATAATTTGATGCTTTCTGTGCTGCTGAGTTGCATCTCAGTCTGTAAGTTTGCAGAAGGTATGCCTTGTTCTTTAAGGGCATAGTGTATTACCTCCAGTGTGCCTGAACCAGGCTCTCGTATTAGTAACGGAATTTCTTTTAGCTGATCTACGGTAATAGCAGAGTTCTTAGCTAGCGCTGATTGGCTGTTAGTAATCAGCACTATTTCATCTTTAAGAAAAGGACTATACTTAATGCCAGCGGCTTTTGATTGTCCTTCAATAATGCCTAAGTCAATATTTCCCTCCAAAAGCGATTGCTCAATTTTTTCTGTATTTCCGGTGTCTAAAGTAATGGTGATATCCTTAAACTTTTGATGAAAAGCTGCTATAACAGGAGGGAGTACGTACTGCGCTACTGTAGTGCTGGCCCCTATTTTTAGTCGGCCACCGTGCTTGCTTGCCAGTGCGTTGAGATCTATCTCCAGGTTACGATAGATATCAAAAATCTGCTCAGAATATTGCAGTAGCATTTCCCCGGCAGGGGTCAGTTTTATTTTAGTGCCATTTCGGTCGAATAGTTTCACTTGAAAGTGCTGCTCTATTTCTTTTACATGTTTGGTTACAGCTGGCTGTGTGATGGAGAGTTCCTGAGCTGCCTTGGTGAAATTAAGCCGCTTGGCTACTGTTTTAAATACCTGAAGTCTGAAGTCGAACATGCTGCTATTGCAAAATAGAATAAATTATATGTGATGGGCATTGCATCTCAAAACTGTGCAAAGTTGATTAAAATAATGATTTAAAAGTGGTTTTATGGTATGAATAATACGTTTTTTAGTTTGAGGTCAAAAATGGAGTTGAGCTTAAGATACTTGTTGGCAGCCGTAACTAAAGCGTAGTTACCGTGTTTAGAAAGAATGAATTCTCCAAAAGTGACTATGCAGCTAGATATCGATTCTCTAGAATTTGACCATTGTGAAGATGAGCCTATACATATACCTGAGTCTATTCAAGGCTATGGCTATTTGTTTGCCCTAGATTATGAATCTGGCGAAATACGTCTCATTAGTGAAAATGTTCAAAGTCTAATAAATGAAAATCAGATAATAGGGAGTAGTTTTTATGACTTTATAGATGGAGAGGAATATGTATCTTTTTTAAAAGAAACCTATCAAAGAGCCCAGAGCCAGGGGGTGAGGTTACCGATACAATTTAATCTTAAGAGCAGTTTTATTAAAGATAAAAAGGCTTCAGACTACTATGCTGTAGTTTATCAAAGCTCTCAGTATATGGTGGTGGAGTTAGAGCCGGCAGGCGAATTTCGTGACGCTTACAGTGCTAGTCAATTTATGAAGTTATACGCTACTAGCGTGGCTCCTAAGTTTAAGACTTTCAAATCTTTGCCTCAAATGGCCAATGAGATAGTTTCCACTATCAAATATGTAAGTGGATATGATCGTGTAGTGCTTTTTAAATTTAACCAGGATAACACTGGTAAGGTTATAGCTGAGGCTAAGGAAGAAGAAATGGATTCTTATATGAACCTGATGTATCCTGCTTCGGATATTCCTAAACAAGCAAGAGACCTATATAAAAAGAATTGGGTGAGGCTTACCCCTGATGTTAATCTTAAGCCATCGGTAATTATTCCTTCAGTAAAAGAGGGGGAAAGAGAGCCTTTAGATATGACTAAATCTCTGTTGAGAAGCTTGTCGCCTATACATTTGCAGTATGTGCGTAATCAGGGGCTGGAAGCTTCCATGTCTATGTCTTTAGTTACACATGATCATTTATGGGGTATTATTTCTTGTCATAATAGAAAGCCAAGGTATATTCCTCAAAATGTGAGATTAGAGTGTGAGAATCTTAGTCAACTTTTTAGCTGGCACCTTTATGCTAAAGAAGAGGAGCTTACTATTAATAGAAAAAAGGTCACCGAGAGATCTATTAATAGCATGCTGGATAAAACTTCTTCTAATCAGCCTATTGTGGATGTGTTTAGAAATAATGAAAAGGAAGTATTGGAGATGACTGATACTGATGGCTTTTTGTTTTATACCGAATCTGAAATAATAAAACTGGGCACAGTACCTGATTTAGAGGTATTACAGCAGATATACGATGGTTGTTGTGAAGATGGGAAGGAAACTTTAGTGACCCAAGATGTAAGAGAATGGTTTGCTGATGAAAGTAAGTTAAATGGTATACGAGGCGTTTTATTGGCCCCATTAGTAGAAAATAAGAGCTATTTTACTGCTTGGTTTAGAAAAGAAAAGGTAATAGAAGAAAAATGGGCCGGAGTTCCTGAAGAAAAATCAGCTAATTCTCCCAAAAAGGAGAGGCTAATGCCGCGTTCTTCTTTTAATGTTCATAAAAAAACGATACATAATAAGAGTAAAGAATGGAATAATAATGATATAGAAACAGCAGAGAGATTTAATAAGGTGTTTATGGCTCATGTGCTGGAAGTGCAAGAACGCATGCGCAAAAACATTGATCAGTTACAGCAGCAGAGCAAGTATAAAAATGAGTTTTTAGCCACACTTGCTCATGAGTTAAGAAACCCATTAACACCACTTACAGTAGGAGTTACCTTGCTGGAAGAGGGGGAGAATAATCCTATGGAAAGTAAAATCATAGGAACTATGAAGAGGCAGCTGAGTCATATGACTACTCTTATTAATGATCTCATGGATGTGTCTCGCATAACCCAGGGGAAGGTGAAGTTAGAGAAGGAGCGATTGATTATAAATAACATTATTAAAAATGCCGTAGAAACTTGCCAGAGGTTACTAGAAGAAAAAAATCATGAATTGAAGCTGGATCTTCCAGAACAAGATATTGAGTTATATGGAGATAATACCCGCTTAACTCAGGTCTTTGTCAATATTATTAATAATGCAGCTAAATATACAGATATAGGAGGGCAGATAGATGTTTCTGTAAAACAGCAAGGAGATCAGGTGAGTGTGAAAATTAAAGATGATGGAGCAGGCATATCTAAAGATAAATTGGATTCTATCTTTACTATGTTCACTCAGATAGATGCCCATTCAACAAAAACTAAAGGAGGTCTGGGTATAGGCCTTACTTTGGTGGAAAAGCTGGTTACATTGCATGATGGGGAAATAATGGCTAGAAGTGAAGGAGAAGGGCAAGGAACGGAATTTGAAGTTATGCTTCCAATTACTACTCCTACCGGAAATGCTGATACTAAAGAAGAGGATGATGCGGATCTACCGGGAAAGGAAAAGGCCAAAATAATGATTGTTGATGATAACATCGATGTGGTGGAGATGTACGAGCTAATGCTTCTCAGTGATGGTTATCAGATAATTACGGCTTTCACGGGTGAAGAAGCCATCAAAAAATTTAAAGCCTTTAAGCCTGATTTTGCTTTGTTTGATATAGGAATGCCTGATATGGATGGGTTTGAGTTATGTGAAAAATTAAAAAATACTCCTGAAGCCAGTGGCACCATTTTCATATCCCAGTCTGGTTGGGGAAATAAGGAAAAAGTTGAAAGAGCCCGAAAAGCCGGGTTTGATGAGCATTTAATTAAGCCTGTTGATAAGTCTATTTTAAGAAAAACACTTAGCAAGTATTTGAAATAAATGCGGCATCTTTTTTCTAGGGAGAAAAGTAATAGGGAATCAAACGTTTGGTGATTTTGGTGGCACTTGTTTTATTATAAGTGTATATTTAACACATATATCAAATCAAAATCAACTCTATGAAAATTTTTAATCTAAGCATTCTTTTTTGCTGCTTGTTTGCTACTCATTTATTGGCGCAAAAGGGAGAAGAAGTGAAAATTAACATTAAGGCTGATCAGGCTGGTGTTAAGATCGATAAAAATATTTACGGCCACTTTGCTGAGCATTTGGGTAGATGTATCTATGGAGGATTTTATGTGGGGGAGGATTCTGAGATACCCAATACTGCTGGTGTAAGAAATGATGTGGTAAAAGCATTAAAGGATTTAAAAATACCTAACCTGCGCTGGCCAGGTGGCTGTTTTGCAGACACTTATCATTGGAAAGATGGTATTGGTCCTAAAGATGAAAGACCTACCATAGTTAATAAATGGTGGGGTGGCGTTACAGAAGATAACAGCTTCGGGACTCATGATTTCTTAAATATGTGTGAGCTACTAGATACAGAGCCTTATCTTTCTGCCAATGTGGGTAGTGGTAGCGTGCAGGAAGTAGCTGACTGGGCGCAGTATGTTACTCATGATGGAGTAAGCCCCATGACCAAACTAAGGCTGGAAAATGGCCGAGAAAATCCTTGGAAAGTGAAGTTTTGGGGAATTGGTAATGAAGCTTGGGGCTGTGGTGGTAACATGACTCCTGAGTATTATGCTGATGTATACAGAAGGTATGTAACCTTTATGCCTGGCGGTCTATTTAGAATAGCTTCAGGAGCTAGTTCAGGTGATTATAACTGGACTGAGGTGCTTATGAAAAACATTCCGAGCCATATGATCGAAGGAATGGCTTTACATCATTATTCTGTTATCGACTGGTCTAACAAAGGCCCTGCCTCTACTTTCTCTGAAGAGCATTATTTTAAAATCATGAGAGAAGCCCTTAAAATGGAGGAGTTGGTAGAGAAGCATAGCGCTATCATGGATAAATATGATCCTGAAAAGAAAATTGCTTTGGTAGTAGATGAATGGGGTGGCTGGTATGATGTAGAACCTGGCACTAACCCTGGTTTTCTTTATCAGCAAAATACTATGCGTGATGCTATGATTGCCGGTACTACACTGAATGTATTTAATAATCATGCAGAAAGAGTGAGAATGGCCAACCTCGCTCAGGCCATAAATGTATTGCAGGCGGTGATACTTACAGATGAAGAGAAAATGATATTAACACCTACCTACTGGGTGATGAAAATGTATAATGTACATCAGGATGCTGAACTCCTTCCGCTAGAAATGAATGAGGAGTATTACACTTTTGGAGAGGATAAATTACCTGCCATTTCAGCCTCTGCATCAAAAGACAGTGAAGGTAAAATCCATATCTCTGTAGTAAATATTGATGCTCATAAAACTAACGAAGTTACCCTGAATTTAGAGGGTGTTAACCTTAAGAATACAACGGCACAAATACTGACATCAGATAAGTTGCAAGATCATAATACATTTGAGCAACCAGAGAAAATAAAGCCTGCTGAGTTTAAAAAATTCAAGGCTAAAAAAGGAGAAATAAGCATGTCATTACCTCCTTTCTCAGTAGTGGTTTTTGAAATTAAATAATCCGTTTTTGAATGCACCTGTCGGGCTATGGGCTTGGCAGGTGTTTTACATTAACATCAACTTTCTATTGGTTAAAAAGCTTTGAGAAAATAGAGGAGACGGGTCTTTTAGAAAGGTTTAATTTTTTGTAGGCTTCATAGTTAAATGAAGAGGCAGATAAGATTTTGTCAATAGGAATTACCAATTCAAAATTACTTTCATCTTTAGGGTAGTTGGTGGTTAATTTCATTTTTCCTTTTTGGTTTCTGTATCCTGAAAATAACGGGATTAAATTAATAAATCCATCTTCACCATGCGGATCACCCATCCGTGTTAAAAGCCCCACGTATACTTTTTGACTAGTTAAAGTGAATAACATAGGCCTTCTATTTATAAATTCTTGTAGAAGTAATCTTTGAAGCTCATCTCCGGTTTTTTTAATGGCCAGATATACCTGATAATCTTCTCTTTTTTTTGAAGACCAGATTGGAGAGCTCTGTTGCAATTACTGGTAAGAAGAATGAACAGGCTAATGTATACACATATGGCTCATTTATTTGAATGAAGTCTTTAATTGTATTTTCAGTAAGCCTGATGAGGTGGAAAGGATCCCATAGCTGAAGTAGCTTGGAGGTTAATAATGTGGCAAATGCCCAAGCTGCGCCCGAAACACCCGATGCATAGATTAATACCTGACGAGGCATTCGTCTAATGCGATTTCTCCAAAACATGGATCGAGATAAAAAATAAAATCCTCCTAACAAGGGGAGGATTACTATGCTCCAACTCATAGTGAGAGTGGCTTATTTTTTCATGTCAGCGTATATCGCTTGTATTTGAGGACTGTCATAAAGGTAGTCTTTGTCTACTTTTAAGGCATTATTATTCGTTTCACTGAACTTTTTATCCTTGAACAAATCCTTTATTTCTTTTTCTGAAAGACTATTTCCTTTGTAACTCATAGTGTTAATAATTAACGGAAATTACTTAAAAATAGTTTTATTTCAAACTGATGTCGGGATTATTACACCACTATATCTTCTTTCGCCTTCTTTAATATTTCTTTCAGATCCGCATAACTTACAAATACTTCTGATGGTCCCTTGGCGTAAGGAGCTATTTCGTAGCTGTTATAGTAAAATTTGATGCCATCTTCCAGTAAGGCGAAGTTATTGATGTTGTAGTACAGCCCATCTTCAAATTCGTAACCTTCATCTCCTAAGTCCGTTCCAGGCTCTATTTTATAAGTCTCCCTAAATTTTTGTTCTACTATTTCATTGAGCTTGGTGCTGTAGTTGGGCTCAAATAAAGATTCAAAGTCAATCAGATCTCCGGTAGAAGGATTGAAGTTAAGATAATGCAGATCAAAGCTTCCATGAGCTCCGCCAGTGTAGATGTCTGCAGTAAGCTCTATAGTTACAGAAATGGAGTCATTTCTTAGTACTTTACCGTTAATTTTAGCGTACCAGCCAAAAGCTTCACCAAAGGCTTCTTTTACCTCTTTGTAATCTTCAATAAAACCCTCTACAAACATGGCTATAGACTTGTTTTCAACAGTGTCAGGGAAAAACTGATTGAGCACATATGACTCTATCTGTTCATTAATAGCTGTGGCTTGTGAAGGATGTTCTTCGGTGTCAAATTCAGGGTAATTTAACAGAATTCTGGTGCAATAAGCAGAGGTATCTGTATCACACTTTCCATACTCTTTGGTGTAATCATTAAAAGTATAGCTTAAAGAATCTATTTTGCTTTCTGCAGGTTGTTCTTCTGCAGTATCTTGTTTTTCTGTTTTGGAGCAACTGGTAACTAATAGTACCAGTGCTATAAGCAACCATTGGGCTTTCATAATTTTCATGCTGCCAATATATTGAATAAAGTTGATCACATCAAAAAGTAAGTGTTATTGAGTTATTTAAAGTAGCTCGTTGGCCAGGTTAGCTAGCTCAGAACGCTCTCCTTTTTCTAATGTAATATGAGCGTATAATTCATGGTCTTTAACTCTGTCAATCAGATAAGACAGTCCGTTACTTTGAGAATCTAGGTAAGGTGTGTCAATCTGATAAACATCTCCGGTGAAAATGATTTTAGTATTCTCGCCAGCTCGGGTTATGATGGTTTTCACTTCGTGTGGCGTCAGGTTTTGAGCTTCGTCTACTATAAAGCAAATATTTGACAAGCTCCGTCCTCGTATGTAGGCTAGTGGGGTAATCACCAGCTTTTCCTGATTGACCATCTCAGTAAGCTTTGCATATTCCTTATCAGACTCATGGTATTGGTTTTGGATAAACTTAAGGTTATCCCACAAAGGCTCCATATATGGGTTGAGCTTTGATTTTATATCTCCTGGCAAGAAACCGATATCTTTATTGCTAAGTGGCACAATAGGTCTGGCCAGGTATATTTGTTTAAAACTTCTTTTTTGCTCTAAGGCGGCAGCTAAAGCAATAAGCGTTTTACCTGTTCCTGCTACTCCTTGCATAGTCACCAGCTTTATTTCTGGGTTTAGTATAGCATGGATAGCGAAGGTCTGTTCTGCGTTTCTGGGCTTGATACCGTAAACGGCCTTTTTCTCTACATGCTCTATCTTGTCAGTTATGGCATTGTAGGTAGCTAAAATGGATTTTTTTCCACTTTTCAGGATGTAATAGCTGTTTTTTAAAGGTTTAAGACTGCCTAATGCTTCCTTAGGATCGCAAGAGCCTTTTTCGTATAGCTCATTGATCATGTCAGGAGATATCTTTTCATGAATTTTTTTGCCTGTATATAAAGAGCTTACATTTTTAACTTTTCCGGTGTTGTAATCTTCAGCGGGCAAGCCTAGTGACTTGGCTTTTAGCCTTAGGTTAATGTCTTTAGATACCAGGATCACCTTTTTGTCTTTGCTTTCCTGCTGTAGTTGTAAGGCGGCATTCAAAATTCTATGGTCAGCCTTTTCTTCATCAAACACTTCATTGGCGTCTACCTTGCTTTTGGCATACATCAGCACTTTAAACTTGCCTTTAGATTTTCCATTAAGGTTATTCCAATTATGCAGCATCTGCCCCTGAGCTAATTTATCAAGCAGGCGGGTGAACTCCCGGGCTTCAAAGTTCTTGGTGTCATTTCCTTTTTTAAACTGGTCCAGTTCTTCTAATACGGTGATGGGTATGCCCACATCATGCTCGTCAAAGTTCATGATGGAGTTGTGTTCGTAAATGATGACTGATGTGTCTAAAACAAAAATTTTCTTGTCTTTGGATTGAGCTTTTGCCATAAAGGGTAGGTCGTTTAAAAAGTGGTCAATAGGTAAATTTAACCATCTGGGGATAAAACGGAAATAAACGATCGAAAGATTTTAAGTATTTTTTGTAATCAAATAAGAAACGGGGAAATAGTAAAGATTACTTAATGTTTCGTTTCATAATTACATAGTCAATACCGCCTTTAGTGAATTGTTTATCAGTGGTTCGCATTCCAAATTTTTGGTAAAAGCCTGCTTTGTCTACTCTTGCATTGCACCATATTTCTGTCAGATTTTGGTTTTGAACTTCTTCAAATAGGAAATGCAACAGGCGTGATCCATATCCTTTACCTTGCTCGGTGGCTTGGGTGGCAAATTTCCTAAACTGACCAGTACCGTTTTCTATGAACAATGAAATTACGGAAGTTAGCTCTCCATCTATAAACAAACCGTAGTGTAAACCTGATTCATCATTTTCTAGTTTGACATAATCCAGCGGTTTATCAGGCCACATCACTTTATGTCTTAGTGCCCAGGTTTGGTGGTGGGGGATTTTTAAAATTTCCATTCAGAATTTCTTAGTAAAAGCTTAAACGGCCACCCCCTTCAAAGTATAAAAATCTTCTTTTTCGCTAGGGTGAATTTCCAAAACATTGGCTAGGACCATAAGTATTAATGTTCTGGAAGCCTGGTAATAATTGCGACCTGAGATTTTTTTAAACTGGTTTACGGTAATAGTTTCATGATCTTCTAAATAAGTCATGAGCAGCTTTTCTTTTTCTCCGAAGCTAAACTGGATACTTTTGTTTTTACGTTGCCTATCCAGGATCTCCTTTACGTGCTTGCTGGCTTTTATGCTTCTATCTGCCACTCTTACAAAGGCTTGTCTGCCTTGTAGAAGCTCTTTGTTTACTACGCAATGCGCCCTGTTGTTACTGGGTGGCACTTCGTAGACTACTATGGAGCTGTCTTCTGTGAGGTCTACTGTGTAAATAGAATATTCAAATGCCGGTTTGCAGTACTTTTCAATAGCTCTGTCTAAGGCAAATATCTCATCTTCGGGGTATTTTACTCCTGCTAAGCTGCCATCATCATGCACACCAATAAAAAGGTGGCCTCCTGCCGTATTGGCAAAGGCCACTAATTCTTTCACTACCTTCTCAGGATGCCGTATTTTAGTCTTGAACTCAATCGTGGCATTTTCCCCATGCCTGATGAGCCTTTTTACCTCTGAGAGTTGCATTGTTGCTCATCATTAATAGTTAAAAATGATTATCGTCCTCTTCGTCCTCATCATCAGGACCAGGCATAGTAAACATGCCGCTTAGCAAGTCTTTAAATTGCAGGCCTCTTACCAGCTCATGTCTGCTTAGCATACTGTATTCAGCCAGGCCGTGTAAGGCAAACTCCATCAGGAAAAGCTTGGTGGCAGAGCTTTCATTTTTATGATATTGATCTACCAGTTTCTCTAAACCCGGAATGTCTTTTAATGCTTTTTCGTGCTCTTTATTATTAAAATCATTAAGCAGGTCTACTTCATGGTTATCTCCAAACCAGTCAGTAATAGTTTTATAAGGGTTCTCTCCTTTTTGCTTTCTGATTTTGTCAGGATCAGGGAAGTACTCTACAAACTGAGATCTTATGGCTTTGCCTACAAGGTTTCTGGCTACTATACCAGCGCCTTCTTGCTCACCTTCGTATACGAGCTCTACTTTACCGGTAATTGAGGGTACTACACCATATAAGTCAGATACTCTTATCTGAGTCTTTTCGCCATTGTACAAAGAGCGTCTCTCTGCTGCACTGAGCAGGTTTTCATAGGCAGAAATAGTAAGCCTTGCAGAAACTCCACTTTTGCTATCTACATATTCACTATCACGAGCCACAAATGCTATTTGTTCTATCAGGTCTTTGCTGATGTCATTAACTTCTACAAGATCTTTTTGCTCGGGTTTAATATTAGCTTCTTGCTCAGTAATTTTTCTAC
The DNA here is from genome assembly GCF_021389955.1 of Fulvivirga maritima. Taxonomy (NCBI): domain Bacteria; kingdom Pseudomonadati; phylum Bacteroidota; class Cytophagia; order Cytophagales; family Fulvivirgaceae; genus Fulvivirga; species Fulvivirga maritima. Next base: position 771,945 of record NZ_CP089980.1, on the reverse strand, counting down.
CTATAGTAATGTCTTTAGGATAGTGCGTAATAATCTGGCTGTCAATCCTGTCTTTTAGCGGAGTTACTATGCTTCCTCTATTGGTGTAGTCTTCAGGGTTAGCCGTGAAAACAAACTGGATGTCAAGAGGCATTCTTACCTTAAATCCTCTGATTTGAATATCGCCTTCTTGTAAAATATTAAAGAGAGCCACTTGAATTCTAGCCTGTAGATCAGGGATTTCATTAATCACAAATATGCCTCTGTGAGATCGGGGTATTAAACCGAAGTGAATTACTCTTTCGTCAGAATAAGGAAGTTTTAAAGTGGCTGCTTTTATAGGATCCACATCACCTATCAGGTCAGCAATAGACACATCAGGAGTAGCTAGTTTCTCACTGTATCGTTCCTCTCTGTGTAGCCAGCTAATGGGTGTGTCATCACCTTTTTCTGCAATAGTATCTACTCCATATCTAGAAATAGGATTGAAAGGATCGTCATTCATTTCAGAACCATCAATAATAGGTATGTATTCGTCTAGCAGATAAACCATCATACGCGCCATACGTGTTTTAGCCTGCCCGCGCAGACCAAGCAGGTTAATGTCATGCATAGAAAGTATTGCTCTTTCCATATCAGGTATTACGGTGTCTTCATAACCCCATATGCCTTCAAATACATTTTCCTTATCTTTTATTTTTTGTATTAAGTTATCACGCAACTCTTGTTTTACGGATTTACTGGTATACCCTGTAGCTTTTAGTGCGCCCAGGGTCTTCACTTCCTTCAGTTGAGCTGATTCCATAAATATGTTTTCCCTTTGTTAAAGTTTCTTTCTTCTGTTTCTTTTATAATCTTCAAATATGAGGTGGCCAAGCCCCTGAAGGCTGCTATAGTAAGCGTTGCCATTATTTACCTGAGTGAATTCTTTTACAAACTCCTTCAGGTATGGGTCTGAGGCAATCATGAAAGTAGTAACCGGAATTTGAAGTTTCCTGCACTGCTTGGCCAGGTTTAGTGTTTTGTTAAGGATCTTACTATCTATACCAAAACTGTTTTTATAGTATTTGATCCCTTGTTTAAGGCAGGTAGGTTTTCCATCTGTAATCATGAATATTTGCTTGTTAGGGTTCCTGCGTCTTCTGAGCAGGTCCATGGCCAGCTCCAGGCCGGCTACGGTATTAGTGTGGTAAGGCCCTACTTGCAAATAAGGTAGATCTTTGATGTCTATCTGCCAAGCATCATTTCCAAATACAATGATGTCTAAAGTGTCTTTTTTATATTTTCTGGTGATAAGCTCTGCCAGTGCCATAGCTACTTTTTTAGCTGGCGTAATTCTGTCTTCTCCATACAAAATCATGGAGTGAGAAATGTCAATCATAAGTACGGTAGAGGTCTGCGTTTTGTATTCGTTCTCTACCACTTCAAGATCATTCTCAGTCATCATAAAGCTATCCAAACCGTGGTTGATCTGGGCATTACGCAGAGAATCAGTCATAGAGAGCTGCTCTAGCTTATCGCCAAACTGATAGTTTCTTCTGTCAGTAGTTTGTTCATCTCCCTGACCGCTAAAGTGGGTCTTATGATCTCCTTTTCCTGATTTTTTAAGCTTGCCAAATATTTCTTCTAAAGCATCTGATCTTATCTTTTGCTCGCTTTTGGCTGTAATTTCAAAAGAGCCATCGGGTGTTTTATCAGTAAGGTAGCCTTTGTCTTGCAGGTCCTCAATGAAATCACCCATGCCATAACCGTCGCTGGTAATGTTATATTGCTTGTCAAGATTACTCAGCCAGGCCAGGGCTTCGGCTACATCTCCTCCGGTAATAGTGACCAGCTGTAGGAATATATCCATAAGCTTATCAAAATCGGATTTACTTTGATCGGGAGAGGGTATATATTTAGTGAATCGTGTACCTAACATAATTAGACGTAGAAAATTAAACAGTAAAGATTAAGTTCAAAACGAATTCAAAAGAAAATCTGTTCACCTGCTGCGATCGAATTGGTCTATAGAGAACATAATCATACTAAATACAACGGTCACAAATCATAAGAGTTATACCATCTGGTATTCTTTTTGCGATTTAACCAGGTAATATTAATTAACATGAACTCTAACCATATTTAAAGATGAGAAAATCCTTACTATTTTTAGTGGCAGTGGGCTTGCTCGCTTCTTCTTGTAGTGCTTATACTTGTGCGACTTACTCGAAACAAACTACTGAGAAAGAGCAACAAACAGTGAAGGAACAACACATATAAACTCGACAATAGTTTAAATAGTTATAAATAGAAAAAAGGGAGGCCATAGGCTTCCCTTTTTTCTTTATGCAGACTCAATATAGAAATGAAATTCCATTTTTGGGAAAAATCAAATGCTAGTGGCTGGAGCTTACTTTTCTTTTTGAGAAAAATGGTTTTAAAATTATTCTGTCGAAAAGTATTAAAGCAAGTAACGCACAGACAAACAATGATCCTTCGATTACTAATTGCAAGTTAATGGCAATGCTTTTTGGTAATTCATTTATATTCAAATTGTTAAGTGCTTCCTGGGGAATTAAGAGCTGATTCATGTAATAGCTTGCAGGTAAGCTGGAGAGACTGATGCAACCAATAATGCATGTCAGGATCAAGGCGGATAGTAATATTATATTTCTTCTGCTGGTTTTTGGTGTAGCTTCATAAGCACTAATGTTTTTCATAATGCTTGTATTGAATCCTTCAGCAGGTTCAGCCCAGTTATCATGGATGGATAGTAATGAAGTGTCTAGTGCAGTGAGTTCTTGCAGCCGCTCTTTCCAGGGACTTTTCTTGCAGGCCTCTTCTACCATTAGCCTGTCAGCATGGTTTAGTGAGCCGTCTATATAATCGAAAAGTAGTTCGTCTGATATTTTAATAGGCTTCTTCATAACTATAAATTTAATGCTTCTCCTTTTAAAATGTTTTGCATCTCTTTGGCCATTTTTTTTCTGGCCCTGTGCAATTTTACTTTCACATTATTCGCATCCATATTAGTAATATCGGCAATTTCTTCAAGAGAGAACTCCTTTAAATAGAATAACGATATAATAGTCTGATCTACATCAGATAGCTGTTTTAATGCCAGGTTGATGTAGTGCTTTTGATCCTTTTTTTCGAGCAGGTTGGCTTCTGCTTGCTGGAAATCGTGCTTAGCGTCATCTATTTCTTCATTCTTGTGCTTTTGTTTTCTTTTGGCAGTGATAGACGTATTAAAAGTGATACGATACAGCCAAGTAGAAAATTTCGCCTCCTGATTAAACTTATGCAAGTTCTTGTAAGCCTTTATAAAGCTGTCATGAGCCACTTCTTCAGCGTCTTCGGCATTATCTAAGATTTTAAGAGCAATGTTAAATGCATATTTTTTATGCCTTTCAATTAAAATATTGAAAAGGTGCTGCTCGCCTTTAATAATACGATTTACAAGAATACTGTCATTTTGCTTATGCACGGGCTTTTGACGCAGATAAAGATCATCAAGTTACAAGGTATGTCGTATTTTTTCATAAAATTTTATTTTAAAAAAAAATAGAATCAAGTTGTAACCTCATATTCATAACTGAAGTCCAACCGGCAAATAAAACTCAAAATAATATGCAAATTTTAGCTTTATCAGTTCCCATTTTGGCAGTAATAGGCATAGTGCTGGTTATTATCTTTTTAAGAAAGTATACCAATAATGAGCGTATGGCTTTGATTGAGAAAGGGATAAACAGGTCAGAATGGTTGGCGAGTGGAGGTTTAGGGCAAAATAATTTAGCCCTGCGACTCGGATTTCTTTTTGTAGGCGTAGGCTGTGGCATTCTTGTAGGAGAATTGCTGCGTGAGTTTGCCGGCTTTAGGCCGCCGGTAGCTTATCTCTCTATGTTGTTTCTTTTTGGAGGCATTGGTTTGTTTGTTTCTTACCTTATAGAAGAGAAAAAGAATAAGGAAAAATAGTCTTTGTCATGTTTTACAAACCTCAGACTGCACCGGGTCAGAAGTCTGGGGTTTTGGTAGTTTTGAGTAGTAGTAAAAAGCTTACTCTAACTTAAAATTAGAAAAATACTAATGGAAATAATCGGAACGGGGGGAGATGGAGAGAATTTTATAATTTATAAATCCTTTGATAGCAGGCTATTTTCTCCTATTGGGAAATATGTGAATTGGAAGCTTGAAAACAGCTGGGATGATTATAATGAGTTGTATCATGCAATTAATTATATAGAAAGCCTGAAAAAACTTGAAGGGATATGTTGCGAAATACATACCATAGAAAAGGATGGTGATATTAAAGGAGTCTTAACCATTGTGGGAGGCGCTATTGATAAGCTTGGAGTGAATCACGGCGATTTTAAGAAAACTATACTTTTAAAGTACTTTCATATTATTGAAAAAGGGAAGGGGTATGGAGGTTACTGGTTAAAGTCTGTAATAATGCCTCATTATTATGATCTAGGCTTTCGCCAAATGCTAATAAGTAGCAGCCACCCTAAGTCATTTAATTTTTACAATAAAATTGGGCAAGAGACTGAAACCTATTACAAGAAAAGTGATAATGACCTTTATGAGAGAATCTGTAAGACTTTTGTGGTAAGGATAGAGTAGACGTTTTGACGGGATGATAAAACCCCTCAAGCCCCTTACAGAACTTGAGGGTAAGAATGTTAATTAGAAGCCCAAATAGTTCTATCGTGTAGAGGTTGGGTCTTTCTGTAATTATTTACCGGCATTAAATCCTGAAGGGTGTTGATTAGCTCAACAGAAACCGGAAGAGCTTGCTGCATTACAAACCATTTCACATTTTCGGTGCACGGAGGTGTGGTAAGTGAACCTGTGTAGGAGTAATAACTTTTGTTTTTAGGGAATACTGAGTTTATGTTAAAAGCCTCGTTTATTTCTTTTGTTTCTTCTACCTGGAGAGGTAGGTAGCTGTTTAAAAACTCAAACACTTCATCATTACTTGATTTTTCTTCGCCTAGTAAGGCTAGCACAGCATATTCATTATCTTCAGACATGTGTACTAAATGGATGGCTATAGGGTACCGAATGCCTTTAATAGTGTGTTCTGCAGGTTCGTGAAAATGAAATTGCTTTAAACTATACTTTTTACCCTCTACCGTAATGTAATCTCCATCCGAAAAATTATACTGAATAGAATGGCCATTGTTGGTCACATCATGAATTTTGGTTACATCATTATAGTGGATGTCTATCGGGGTAATATCGGTACTTACAACAGGATCTATTATGTCTATGGGAGACTGGGCTTTGCCATCGCAGTCGTTGGCGTCAATTTCTGCCCAGTGCTCCGGGCCCGTTTCTCCTTTATAGTCCCAGTGCTTCTTATGTAAAGTGGCTTCTTTTTTTTGTGATTTATCTGAATTTTTATTGGTCGAAGGGGTACAGGTAGCCAAAAAAATGGATAATAATGCGGCTAAAATTTTTATCTCTTTCATATTATTATTGTTTCGTTTATCAGGCAGCAAGGTATTTAAATTGGCATTGATAGTCAATTTTCTGAAAGAGTTTATATTGTTGATTATTAAGTGGTTATAAATTATTTTTACTCTTCAAAAGTCTGCCTCATAGTTTTCCTTCTAATGGCTAATTTTCCATTGTCTTCGCTGTACCTGGGGTCATCAATAAAGGGCTCTTTTATCATCTCTGTAACCTCCAGGCTGTAGAAGCCAAACTCCTCTACCACTTTGCCTGTAATGGCGTATATACCGCGCCCTCTGAAGGGCCATTGACGGGATGATTGTGGGAAATGAACGGTGTCTATAAACTGGCCGCTTACATCTAAAAATGTTCCGAAATTCATCCTGTCATTTTTTGAAGTACGTGTATTTTTAATAGCTACCAAGTAACCGTAAATAATGATGCTCTTATTCAGATTATTAGGAAAATCAATTACTCTGAAAAAATGGGAAGGCCTATTTTTTAGTAGATCAAAAGGATTGCACAAAGGGAAGCCTAACAGCTCCATTTCATCAAAGGCAGTTTCTAAAGGGTGAGGAGGTGATATGTTAGGAATGGTTAAGTGCTTAGTTTCTACCTCAAATAGCTTGGGCATAGGAGATGCTTTTTTAGCATTGGCCAGTAAGAAATGAGCTTCCCAAAGGAGTTCTTTTTTATTCTTTTTTGTGAAACCAAACACGCCAGCTTTGATGAGTAAAGAGGCTTGATCAAGTGATAAAGGGATTTTTTTAACGAAATCAGTGAGTGAACGGTATGCTCCGTAAGTCTTTCTGGTTCGTAGTATTTGCTCTATGGTTCTTTGATCTAAATCTTTAATAAAGGCCAGGCCTAAATATATTTTTTTGCCATATATTTTAGTCATGGCATCGCTGGCGTTGGCGCAGGGAGGGGGATATCTCGGCACCATGCATGCGGGCTTCATGTACGTAGAGCTCAGTTCTGTAAAATCCTCCAAAATTATTAATGGTGGCCACCATATATTCTAGCGGGTAATAGGCTTTTAAAAATAAGCTTTGGTAGCTCTCTACTGCATAAGAGGCGGAATGACCTTTAGAGAAAGCGTATCCGGCAAAGCTTTCTATTTGTCTCCATATTTCGGCGCTTTCAGCATAGGTATAACCTTTGGCTTTGCAGTTAGAAAAGTATTGGTCTTTGGCTTTCTGAAATTCATCTCTGGATCTGAACTTACCAGACATCCCTCTTCTTAGCACGTCAGCCTCAGCCAGAGTGAGGCCTGCGAAGTAGTGGGCTACTTTTATTACATCTTCCTGATAAACCATTACCCCATAGGTTTCAGGCATAATGCTTAGGAGGGTAGGGTGGGCCTCCTTCCTTCTTTCTGGGTTTTTGAACCTGAGGATGTATTCGCGCATCATGCCAGACTTAGCTACTCCGGGTCTGATGATGGAGCTGGCCGCGACCAACCCTAAGTAGTCATCGGCTTCCAGTTTTTTTAGAAGCATACGCATAGCAGGAGATTCTACATAGAAGCAACCAATAGCTTTTCCTTGTCTTAGTAGTGATTTTACCGCTTCATCTTTTTTGAATCGGTTTAAATCGTGAATGTCTATATCAGGCTCTTCGGGCTTATTTTCTTTTACGAGGGATAGGGTGTCTTTAATCTTGCCCAATCCACGTTGGCTGAGTATATCAAATTTATAAAGGCCTACATCTTCAGCTATCACCATGTCGAAATGAGTGGTAGGATAACCTTTGGGAGGCAGGTCTGTGGCTGAGAAATAATGAATATGCTTTTCTGAAATCAGAATGCCGCCGGCGTGGATACTCAGGTGGCTGGGGAAGCCTTGAATCAAATGACTGTACTTTATCACCAGCTGAGAATAGTAGTCTTGTTTGGGCTTACCCTCCGCTATTTTCTCAATTTCATGAGCGGGTAAGCCAAATACTTTTCCTAGCTCTCTGATTACGGCTCGGAGCTGAAAAGTGCTGTACGTAGCAAGCAAGGCTACATTTTTGAATCTCTTGAAAATGTAGGCCGTAATATCTTCACGGTCAGTCCAGGAAAAGTCGATATCGAAATCGGGTGGATTTTTCCTGTAAAGGTTAATAAAACGTTCAAAATATAAATCCAGATCTATGGGGTCTACATCAGTGATTCTTAGCAGGTAGGCCACTATGCTGTTAGCGCCGCTACCTCGGCCCACATAGAAAAATCCTTGCCTCCGAGCGAAGGAAACAATGTCCCAATTGATGAGGAAGTAAGCGATAAAGCTTTTTTCTCTAATTACCTTCAGCTCTGTTTTTAGCCGGGTTTTAATGGCTTCTGTTATTTCAGGATATCTGTACCTTAATCCCTTGTAGCATAGCTTGCATATTTTTTTGAAATCTTCATGCTCAGAGTGGGTGTAGTTTTTTTGGTTTTTGTGTTCTTGTTCATCACCAAAATCGAAATGTATGCTGCAGCTGTTGAGCAGTTTTTCGGTATTTTTTATAATAGAAGGATAATCTCCATACAGCGTGAGAAGCTCTTTTTTAGGAAGCATCTGGTGGCTGAAGCTGCCTTCTTCAGTTTCAGGGAGCTTACTGAGGAGGGTGTTATTATCTATAGCTCTGAGGAGGCGGTGAGCATTAAAATCTTTCTTATTTCTGAAAGTAACGGTCTGTAAAATCACCATTTTATCCTGAATTAGATGGGCATAAGGCGAGAATCTAAGTCGGTTAATATGTTCAGGCGAAATGCCTATGAATTCATTTTTTTTGAGCTTCCTGCCATCATATTGGGCGAAGGGGTAAATAATGAAAGCATGACTAAAGTATGGTGCTTTTTCGGGTATAGGATCGCCAGAGTGTAGAAATCCGGATAAAAAGCGGTTGAGCTCAAAGTATCCTTGATTGTTTTTAGCTATTCCTATAAACTGCTGCGCTACGCCGTTTCGGAAGTCGATGCCTAATATGGGCTCAATCTTATGCTTGATAGATAGTCTTACAAAATTCAGACATGCGGCAGTGGAGTTGATGTCTGTAAGCACGAAACGGTCTATGTCATTATTTTGAGCTTCTATGAGCAGCTCTTCACAAGACATGGTGCCATATTTAAAGCTGTAATAGGTATGGGTGTTGAGGTACATTAAGAAATAGTACTAAGTATATAGTTGATGAAAGAATAGTAGCGGGTAGCGAGTAAATGTTTATGACTTACTACTAAAACTCACTACTACTAAAAACTCAAACCCTTCTGTTGGGGAGTAGCGGAGGCGCGTCTCCTTTAAAAGGATTAAACCTGCTTATCGTTTTAGCTTCTATACCGGCAGCTCTTATCACTGTACGGTCACCGTGTTTATCTCTGATCTTGTCCATGGCCTGGTACAGGCTGATCATTTCTAAAGAGTCTTCAAATAGGTTGATCTGGTAAGTGCCGTTAACCAAATGACTGAATTTTACACCTATAAGCCTTACTAGTAGTCTTTTGTCATAGGCTCGGTTAAATAGCTCCAATACTTTTGGAATGAGCACATGATCGGCCGAGGTATACGGTATTTTTGACTGTAGGGTGTAGGTGTTAAAATCTGAATATCGGATTTTTACCGTAACACAAGCAGTGAGCTTTTGCCCTCTTCTCAGCTGGAAAGCCAGGTTTTCGGCCATAGCCAGCATAATGGCTTTAAGCTTTACTACGTCTATAGTGTCTCTGTCAAAGGTTCGCTCTGTGGAGATAGATTTTCTTTCTGAGTAAGGGATTACCGGGGAGGGATCTATGCCATTGGCCTTTTTCCACATGGTAATGCCATTTTTATCAAAAGCTTTTTCCATGAGCTCCATAGGCGTTTCCTGAATGGTATGGATGTGTTTTATCCCCAGATTGCATAGCGCCATGTAGGTCTTGTCTCCTATCATGGGTATTTTTTTAACTGAAAGAGGAGCCAGGAAATTCTTTTCTAAGCCATAGTCTATTTTTATCTGATTGTTGGGCTTGGCTTCTCCCGTAGCTATTTTTGATACCGTCTTATTTTGGGAAAGCCCAAAAGAGATAGGAAGTCCTGTGTTATGTATGATTTTGGTACGCAGCTCACTGGCCATTTTGTAATTACCAAAAAAACGATCCATGCCCGACATGTCTACATAAAACTCATCAATAGAGGTTTTTTCAAAAAGCGGCACCTGCTCTCTTATAATTTCAGTTACCTCGCTTGACTTGGCGCTGTAAGTGGCAGAGTTGCCCTTGATCACTATTGCTTCAGGGCATAGTTCGCGAGCCAGCTTCATGGGCATGGCAGAATGGATGCCAAACTGCCGCGCTTCATAGCTGCAAGAGGCCACTACTCCTCGATCAGTTACACCACCTATAAGTATGGGCTTATTGTTGAGCCGACTGTCCAACAGTCTCTCGCAAGACACAAAAAAAGTGTCTAAATCCAGGTGTAATATTGATCGTGAAACCATAACACAATATTACTAAATATTTTAGTATTTACTAACTTAAGTAGGTGTAAAATATGCGTTTATAAAAATATAGGTGATAATGGTAAGGAAGATAATAGCAAAAATGTTAATTAGGATTCCTGCCTTCATCATCTCTTTCATTTTTATATGACCGCTGGCAAATACAATGGCGTTTGGAGGTGTAGAAATAGGCATCATAAACGCACAGCTTGAGGCTAGGGTAGAAGGCACTACCAGCAGTAGTGGGTTAATGCCCAGACCCTGAGCAATACCTATGGCTACGGGTATGAAAATGGTAACTAGAGCCACATTACTCATTATTTCAGTAAGAAAGAGCACCATTCCGGTAGTGATACCTATCAGGAGAAAGTGATTTACATCTTTATAGTTACTCATATACTCTCCTACAGCTTCTATTACACCTACCTTTTCTAGGCCTCTGGCCAGGCACATGCCGCCACCAAAGAGTATAAGTATGCCCCAAGGCAACTTTTTAGTGTCATCCCATTTCAGGAGGAAGCCCGCCTTTTTTATGTCAGCAGGAATAATGAACATGAGTAGGCCGCCTATCATGGCGGTTATAGTATCCGATAGCAGGGGTGCACCAATTAAATTATTGATTTGATTTTTAAAGATCCAGCCCAGGGCGGTAAGGGCAAATATGGTAAGCACCATTTTTTCTTCTTTAGAGGTTTTACCCAGTTCCTCGAGCTTATTTTTGATAAGCACTTCTGAACCCTCAATTTTTTTGAGGTTATTAGGGTACAGCACTCTGGTAATGAGAAAGTAAGTGACCAGCAGCAGCCCAATGCCGGTAGGGAGGCCTATGATAAACCATTGGCTAAAAGCCATTTGATAATGTAAAATTTCGTTTAGGTAGCCCGTCATTACTACATTTGGGGGAGTGCCTATGAGCGTAATAGTGCCGCCTATATTAGCTGAGTAGGCAATAATGAGCATAAGAGATAAGGCGAATTTTTTCTGAGACTGCCCCATTTTAAGGTTGCTTTCACCTAGAAGGTTAACTACAGAAGAGGCTACTGGCAGCATCATTACAGCAGTGGCTGTATTGCTAATCCACATGCTGAGCAGGGCGGTGGCCAGCATGAAGCCCAGAATAATACCATTGCCACTTGTGCCGGTGATTTTCACCAGGTTCAGGGCTATCCTTAAGTGGAGGTTGTGCTTTTCCATAGCCAGGGCAATCATAAAGCCACCCATAAATAGAAAAATAATAGAGCTGGCATAGGGTGCTGTGGCTTCACTGATTTTGAAAATATTGAGAAGGGGAAGCAAAACCATAGGGAGCAAAGCCGTAACAGCTATGGGTGTAGCTTCTGATATCCACCAGGAGACCATCCAGATGGCTACGGCCAGCACCCGCCATATTTCAGGAGTTAAGTAGGCAGAGTTTTGGCAGAGCAATAATATTGAAAATAATAAAGGACCTAATACAAGGAATAGTAGACGTATTTTTTTCATGAGATTAGCTTACATGTAAGGGGATACAGTAAATAACGTGATTTTATTAAAATAATGCCATGTTTTACTTTGGATGAGAATTATAAAAAAAGTTAAATATTGCGTCTCATTTGTGAGACATTCGTTTATATTTACATCAAGTTTATGGGTACGGATACTAAACAAAATATTATAGATGCAGCTATCTTCATTTTTAATGAAGATTTTTCAGCTCCTTTAGAGAAGGTGGCTATTCATGCGGGAGTTACCCGTAGAACGCTTCATCGGTATTTTAGGGATAGAAATGAGTTGCTGCACGCATGCATGAATGAGATGCAACTGCGCTGTAAACAAGGAATGGAAGAGGCTGAAAATAGTTCTGATGAGCCTGTAGTGCAGCTGGAGCATATGCTTTATGCAGCGGTGAGCTGTGGTGAAAAATATGCCTTTTTATATAAGCTGCATAACCACCATGACCATAAGCACTCTAGTAATAATGAAGAGTGCAGGCAATATGATAGTACCTTTAGCAGGATCATGAGGGTAATTCAAAAGCTTAAAGATGCGAACAAGCTTAGTGAACACCTCACCCAAGATTGGATCATTATTTTATTTAACGGAATAGTGAATAGCTCAGTTAATTCACTTCATATTAAGAATATGGAATATCAGAGTGTGAAAAAACAGGCCTGGTACTCTTTAAAGAAGGCAATTTTGGAATAAAAAAATTTGGATAATTATGTCTCATTTTTGAGACATTAAAAGTAAGTGTAATGGAAAAAGAAACTACATATGACGTTATAGTTATTGGAGGTAGCTATGCCGGGCTATCTGCTGCTATGAGTTTGGGCAGGGCATCTATGCGAACTTTGATTATAGATGCAGGCCAACCTTGTAATAGGCAAACGCCCTATTCACATAATTTTATCACTCATGATGGCACGCCTCCTGCGGAAATATCACAGCTAGCCCGTAAGCAGGTACTGAAGTATGATTCGGTAACTTTTCAGGAAGATATAGCTGTTTCAGGAAGGCAGATAGAGGCTGGGTTTGAAATTACTACAGAAAAAGGAGGTATATATAGAGCGAGTAAGCTGGTAATAGCTACCGGAATGAAAGATATAATGCCAGAAATCAAAGGCTTTAAAGACTGTTGGGGGATTTCAGTAATTCATTGTCCGTATTGCCATGGTTATGAGTATAAAGGAAGTAAAACAGGTCTTTTTATGAATGGGGAGAAGGCTATTGAGCATGCTCTTTTTATTAATCATTGGGCAGGAGAGTTAACGTTATTTACCAATGGCACGACTGACCTGCCAGAAGCGGGTATTCAAAAGCTTAAAGAAAATAATATTGCCATTGTTGATACAAAAATAACAGAGCTGCTACATCATGATGGTAAGCTTCAACATTTGCAGTTGGCTGATGGACAGACTGTGGAGCTGGAAGCTCTTTATGCAGCTTTACCTATGGAGCAGCAATCTACTATTCCGGAAATGCTCAATTGTAATTTCTCTGAGAGCGGACATATTGCTGTGAATGATTTTAAGCAGACCAGCGTAGCAGGAGTATTTGCCGCTGGCGATAATAGTAGCCCCATGCGTTCGGTGGCTAATGCGGTGGCTGCAGGTAATTTTGCAGGGGCTTTCATCAGTAAAGAAATCATTGCAGAGAGATACTCAAAATAATAGATTAGGCAGATGCCTGAAATTATCAGATTAAGTTTCAGGAATCTGCTTTTATGTTTTCATAATTCCATTGGTCGGGAATTCTTTCTAACACGCCTTTTCCGTATAGATTATATTGCTTTAGCTTGTCCATATGCACATAGCCTATATGGCAGCCGCAAGTATTGTTGCTGCATGGTCTTTGATAAAGCGAATCTTCAAAATCAGCATCATAAATATTACCTATGCGCTGCTTTATGAAATGGCATCGGGTCATGTTCCCTTCTCCGTCTACAGAAAATACAGAATGCCCGGCCATACATGCTTCTCCCACACTTTTATGATATACGGTATTGGTGCGGAAATGGGGGTCTGTTCGCTCTATTCTTAAAAAATCTTCTTCAGCATAATAATCAGGATCTTTTTTGTTAGCATTTACCCATAAGTAAACAGAGTTGGGGAGCAAAGACCGTAGTTTTTCCATCATATCTAGGTCTTCTTTAAAACCCACGAAGCCTACACTATAGCGTATATTCATGGCCTCAAGTTCTATGCATTTCTCTGCAAATTTCTCCAGACTGATCTGAGTAGGATGGTAAGTAGCCCACAGTGCAAAAGTTTCTTTGTTTACTTTTTCCATCCATTGGGTAGGGCAGCTGAGGTTCGTTTGTATAGCTACTTTGCTTATATTTTTAGCCCAACTCAGCTCAGTCATGGCCTGCTGGTAGTGCTTACGAATGAGTCCTTCTCCCCAAGGGGTAAATAATATGCCTATCCACTCTTTTCTGTTGATGGCCCATTGCGTAAAGCGGTCTAGCTCAGCTTTGTCTTGAGCGAGTTCTTCCCTGGTATTTTTAGTTTTAGCAAAAGGGCAATAGTCGCAGCCATAATTGCAGCTGGAAAGAGAGCCTCGGTATAAAATGGACCAGCGCTTACTCATACTAAAGAATAGGATTCAGATTTTTGAATAGTGTTTTCAGAATAAAGCCATGGTCCTATGATGTCTTCGTGTTCATGCCCTTCTTCATTTAAATAGATGCCTGTAGCATTATCCTGGCAGAAACCAAGATCAAAAAGCTGAGCTAATTCAGGGAAGTCGCTCATGACTTTTGAGTTGAAAAAGGCCTGATATCTGGCATAAGAAAGGCCTGACCCTTCGCATAATGACTTGATGATATATCGCCTTTTTTGTTCTTCATCATTCAAAATAACACCATAAGGCACCTGATTAAAATCCTGAGCGGTCATTTGATTGAAATTTTGAATGATAGGCTTTATGCTTTTGCTTCCCACAGCATATTCAGAGCTGTAATGCAGATTTTTAGTATATGACCGGGCACCTACTCCAAGGCCTACCATTCCATTTTCCTGAGCATGATATTCAGGTTGATCTGCAAGTGCGCTGTTTTTTCTTTTGAAAAGGCGCATGCTTTTTTGCTCATAGCCATTTGCCTGCAGGTAATCACGGCCAATGCGATATAACCTAATTCTGAAGTCAGTCCACTCCTGGTGGCTGCTTTTTTTGCCTAAGCCAGTTAAAGGTCTTACGTAAAGAGGGTAAAGAAAAATTTCTTCTGGCTGATAACTGACCGTGGTCTCTAATGAGTACTTCCAGCTATCAGGTGTTTGGTTTTGCACTCCGTAGATCAGGTCAAGGTTAGTGATGGGGAAATTAAACCGCTGTAATAATTCAATGGCATGCATCAAATCTTTGGGACTTTGCGGACGCCCTAAGGCTTTTGTTTCTTCTTCAATGAAGCTCTGTACTCCCATGCTGAGCCTGGTTACTCCAGATTCTTTTAAAAAGGCCAATTTCTCTTCCGTTAATGTTTTAGGAGAGGCTTCTACCATGGTCGGGATCTGTTCAGGTGCCAGATTCCAGTCTTTTTTAAGAATAGAAAAAAGGGCTTCTAATTCTTCCAGGCTGAGGTAAGTGGGGGTTCCACCTCCTAAAGCTGCTCGGGCTACTTTAAAGTCCCCCAGGGCCTGAGCGGTTACTTCTGACTGGATTTTCAGCTGTTCTATAAACGGATTATAAAGGCCTTCTTTAGGATTGGCAACAGTAAAAAGGTTGCAGAACCCACAGCGCATTTCGCAAAAGGGTACATGTAAATATAAAAACAAGGCCGATTTATCCTCATTTTGCCATACTTCTTGCATAGAATATGGCTTCTCAAAAGCTCGATAGGCCGTTTTATGAGGATAGGAGTAAGCATATCCCTGAAAATAGTCTGCTGTTGCTATTCTTTCTTTTAAACTCTTTGTTGAAAGCATATATCTTTATTTTGCCTTTTTCTACTTCACTAAAAACTCTGCATAAGGAACTTCCCACACATGCTTATGAGCCAATCTGTGGCCGGTATAACCCTCTTCTCCATAAGTGGTGCCGTGGTCAGAACAGAAAATACAAAAAGTTTCTCCTCTTTGCTTTAATGATGAAAAAAGGAGTGGAAGTTGGCTGTCTACATATTTTAAAGCCGCTGCATGAGAGGCTTTGGTATCTTCTTCAGTATCGGTTAAATAAAAATGGTTAGGCTGGTGGATGGCAGAGATATTGATGAACAAGAAAAAATGTTGATCATCACTTAAGTGAGAAAGGCAATCAGCTGCTTTTTTAAACTGATTTTCAGTAGAAGAAGGATCAGTAACGCCAAAGCTTGTTTGCCAGTGGCTCTCCTGAAACATGCCAGGAAACTGCTGACTCAGTGCTGTTTGTTTGTTGAAAAAACCGACTCCACCTATGCAAATGGTATGATAACCAGCCTCTTCTAATCCCATAACAATATTAGGTGTTTCAAAGACATAGGTGCCTTGTGTAGCGGTTTCACTACCTGCAAATTTGGCCGCAAATAGGCGAGGAGCTTTAGGGTTATCAGCTGGAGTGGGTAGAAAGCCGGCAAAGAAGGCATGGTGAGAAGCGTAGGTAAAGCTTCCGGGAGCATGCCGTTTTTCCCAGCCTGAAGCAGGGAGCATCTTGGCCAGATTAGGCGTTTCTCCATCTAAAAATAGTTGCTGAGCTACATCATAGCGCAAGGTGTCCAGCGTAATCAGCACTATCGATTTTTTACCCACTATTTCCGTTCCCTCAAACATGCTTTAGGCTTTAATATGCTCTTTTAATTCTATAGGATGGCTCACTCTTAGATCTACAAAAGGAGGTGTTGAGCTCTGCGATTTACTATTATGAACCCAGCAGACTTGCATTCCCAGCCGCTTGGCCGGATAAAGGTCTATATATAATTGATCTCCTACCATCATCACTTTTTCCGCAGGCAAATGTAGGTCATTTAGTACATTTTCGAATCCCTGTAAGCCGGGTTTTGAATATCCGGTGGCCTCAGAAATATAAATATCTGCATTGCTAAAGAAACGGTGTAGCTCCGCATTGATGATTTTTTGCTGTTGATTTTTAACACCTCCGTTGGTCAGTAGCTTTAAAGTGATGGCGGAGGAAGAAAGATGCTCTAATAGTTCGATGACCTTAACATCAGGCGAGATATGGCTGGCAATGTTGGTTTGAAGGTATTGCCAAAGCTCTTCTTTAGTGGAGTCTAATTGATGAGCGCTAATAAACCAGTCGCAGAAGTCTAGCCGGTTAGCATGGCCTTCCTGGTCCTGAATCATTACTTCTTCCCAATCAATGGTTATTGATTCGTAGCCGTTATTAGACAGGTAATCTTTTATACATGCCTGAAAGGCGCGATCTCTATTAATTAAAGTGTTATCTAAGTCGAATATTATAGCTTGAGTATGCGTCATTCTATTTTTTTTCTTGTAACAAATAGCTCACCGTGGCTTCATAAGTATTTTCATTTCCATGTAAAATACGAGGTAAAAGGTCACCGAAAGCATTAGCTTCTATAATCATGGGCTTATCCAGTTTAGGAGGGAGCAAAATATCTAACCCTATTAGCCTGGCATCATTAAAAGTATGAGCTGTTTTTCTGGCTAGAGTCATTATATTTTTCCATTGTTCATCGCTCATGGATTGTTTGAGGTAGCTAAGATCGCCTCTGGCATTGCCCAGGTGCAAATTGGTGATAGGGGAGCGGCTTTGCCTCATAACCATATGCGTAGGCTCCCCTCCAATGGTAACGCAGCGTAAGTCGAAAAAGCCGCCCGACTGGCTGGCTTTGGGAATCCACTGCTCTGCATAAATGCGTTCTTTAGCTAAGATGTTTATTATGGTTCTGATTTCTTTATAGTCAGTATATCTCCTTATTTTTAATGAATTGTAGAGTTTGACACTATCTCCTTCATTAACCAATTCTACGGAAGTAGTGAGCATCTCCTGGCCTTTTTTATTTTTTCTGTAAGCCAAAACACCTGCCCCACTAGAGCCATGCGCTAATTTTATAAACACCTGCTGATGTTTTTTTTGTTCCAGTACCTGGTGCAGGTGGTCATAATGCAGAATTTCATCTAAAAAAGCAGGAGTGGCAATAGCATTTTTACTAAGCATATGTTTAGATGCTATTTTGTCGAAGAACAACTCAATGCTGTCAATTGAGTTTACTAACCTCAGCCCAGGCTTATTTTTTAGTGCGAGTTCTATTTTGTGAAGCAATATTTTAAACCCAGCATACCATTGATGGCTGTAATAGATGCGTCCTTCATCATAAGGAAGCTGAAGGGCTTCATGCGCAGGAATGTGATTATACCTGCTTTCATCAGGAGCCAAAGCGAGTATTTGCTTATAAACCTTGAAGTTTTCTCCAGGAGAATCAATTTTAAGCCACCCGCTGTCAGGTAGAGTGTGTAATATTTCTGGGTTTTCTAAAAGGCTTTCATAAGAGATTATAAGCAAAGGAGGCAGTAACTTGTGGTTTACTGCCTCCTTTAAAAACTGGCTTCTTCGGTTTTCTGGGTTGCCGATGAGTACCAGCTGCATATTATTCGCTTACTTCTACATATCTACCATACTCTTCTTCCTCTTGCTGGTCACCTACGTTAACCTCTACAGGAAGAGCACTTATTTTTTCAGTCATTTTAGAAGACATATAGTGGAATCTGAGATTCAAAAACTTAAGGTTCTCTATTTTTTTGTTGGCTAATAAAGCGGCAGCACCCTCATCTCCCAGCGTACCTCTGGATAAATCCAAAGTAGAGATAATATCAAGTACTGAAGCGTCTTTTAAGGCCACTGCTATTTGATCAGTGATATCACAATCACACAAGCCTAAATACTCTAGTTTAGGGAATTTGTCTTTAGAGAAAAATGGCTTAAAGGTATTAATATTACCATCCCAACCATAATTTTCATCACCAGTCCAGATTTCAAAATGCTTAAGGTTAGGAAGCTCAGCTTTCGCTAACTCATCAATGCTGCCAGCCCCCAGCCCTCCGGTTTCTACTATCAGAGTTTCTAAAGCATCATGCTTTAATTCTCCAAAAGAAAGGCCGTTTCCTCCTCTTACTTTGAAATATTTAAGCTCAGGATAAGCTTTAAATATTGAGTTTACATCAGCGTTTTCTATCCAGGAGATTTCACATTCTTCATAAGTAATATCTCCAAGAAAGATGTATTTAAGGTTAGGTAGTTTGTCCTTATTTTCTACTAAAGCATCAACTGGGAAATTAGACTCTTCGGGCTCTGATACATCTCCAAACCAGTTACCTAAAATGATTTCTTCTACTTGCTGAGCATTCGGGTCTTCACAAAACTGCTTTATCAATGAGCCAAAAGTTACTTCACTATCATAATCTATACGAATACGATAGGCTTTGTCTGGGCTAATTGTTCCTTCAAAATCAACAACGGGCTTGTTATTGAATGATGATGCGTTTTCACTAATCATTATTGCTTTCTAAGTTTTTCTGTTTCAAAATAAATATGTGGCTAATTTCCTGATATTTATGAAAAAGAAAAAGGAAGAAAGAAATTTAATAAGTCTTATTTTCAGGAAGTTACCTGCAGTAATTCACGCGCACTTTGGAAGGCCGTTTCTGACGGTTTGTCTCCACCTATCATTTTGGCTATTTCAGATATTCTTTCCTCTTCATCTAAAGCTTTAATTTTACTAATGGCCTTATCAGAAGTATTATCTTTAAATACAAAATAATGCTTGCTGCCTTTGGCGGCTACCTGAGGCAAGTGGCTAATGGTAATCACCTGGTGGTTCTCGGCCATTCTCTTCATCATATCACCTAGCTTTAATGCTATTTCTCCAGAAACTCCGGTGTCTATCTCATCAAAAATGATGGTAGGCATAGATATTTTATCTGCCAGGATGTATTTCACGCAAAACATGAGCCTTGAAAATTCACCTCCTGAGGCAGATTTGGAGAGCTCCTGTGGCGCTATACCTTTGTTAGCACTGAATAGAATATTAACCTGATCTATACCATGATCTCCCAGTGCTACCACTTCATTAGTGATATTTATAGAAGCATCAGGAATGCCGACCTGAGCTAGTAATGTTTTAAGTTCCTTTTCCAGAGCAGTGAAGACCTTTTGCCTTTTTTGACTTAAGGCTTCCGCTTCTTTTTGGGCTGCTTCCTGGTATTGTTTTACCTCAGCTTCTGCACTTTGAATCTCATCATCCAGGTTATTAAACCTATTGGCTTTGCTTTCTAAATCAGCCTGTATTTCTAACAGTTCGCTAATGCCGCTTACCTGATGTTTTTGTTGTAGTGAGTAAATGAGGCTAAGCCTTTCTTGTGTAATTTGGATCTCCTCAGGATCAAACTCTACTGAGTCTTCTTCCTTTTCAATCTCGTTTATGATGTCCTTGAGCTCTATAAATGTGCTTTCGAGTCTTTCAGATATTGATTCATAGCTTTTGGCGTATGTTTTTAGCTGACTAACCAGCGTTTTAGCTTGCTGCAAACCACTAATGGCAGCGAACTCCCCGTCAGAAAGGGTGGCTAATGATTCGTTGAGCTTGGTCTTGATCTCTTCAGCATGCTCCATCACCTCTAATGATGCTTCAAGCTCTTCCTGCTCTCCAGCTTTGAGCTCTGCTTTTGTGAGTTCAGAGAGTAAGAAGTTATTAAAATCCGCTTCTTTACCTACTTCAGCATTTTCCTTCTTTAGCGCTTCCAGCTTTTGAAGAGCCTTTTTATAGGCTTGGAATTTACTTCTGTAAGCTTGTCTTAGTGCGGTGGTTCCTGCATAAGCATCTACAAAGGCAAGCTGGTAATTATGTTTGCCTAAATGTAGTGTCTCGTGCTGAGAGTGCACATCCATAAGCCTGGTGCTGAGCTTTTTGAGTATGTCTAGCGTTACAGGTGTATCATTAATAAACGCACGTGACTTGCCAGAAGGGCTTATTTCTCTTCTGAAAATGGACAGAGGGGCATAATCAAGGTCTTCTTCATCAAAAAGTTTTTCTAGTTGATATTCTTTGATATCAAATTGGCCTTCGATTATACATTTACTACTTTCATCTAATAATGATTTGGTATCAGCTCTGTTACCAAGCAATAATCCTACGGCTCCTAACATAATAGACTTACCAGCACCGGTTTCTCCTGTGATGATATTCAGATTAGCTGAAGGGTCTATCTCCAGATGTTGAATAAGAGCGTAATTTTTAATTAATAGATGTTTGAGCATTTAAGCTTTAATGTCTAGAATGATTTCTGATATTTCTTTAGTGTCTACTTTGTGCTTTTGCTGTTTCATATCTTCTACCTTTATTTGGTCGGCAGAGTGTTCTATCAGCTTTACAAAGATGACTCTTCTATTGTTTAGTACAATATTAGCTTTTTTACCAGAAATTTCAGACCATTTTTCAGAGATGAGGTCTGGAGATAGGCGTAGTTGTCTTTTAGCCATTTATTTAATCATTTGTTCGTAAGAACTACTCTTGGAAGGATCAATGTTAGAAAGTGCATCAAAAGCCTCTCTGCGTGTTTGTATATTGCCTTCCGAAAAAATATTGATCAGCTCATCTGACTTAGCATCTAGAAAAGCGATAATCAGAATGGAGTTAGGGTAGGCGGTGCGTGTTTTTCTTATGTTTTTCAGTACTTCTACTATCTTCTTGCGGCTTTGTTCTTTATCCTGTTCAAAGGTATCAAGAGCCTGCCTGTGATAATCGTAGTATCCTTGTCTTACAGGAGAAAGCTGTGAGTTGGTTAAATTTTCGATCAGCCAATAACGGTTTCTAGTACTTCCCATAGCGTCCCACCCAGGTCTGTTAGACTGCTGCGCGTTAGTAGCTACGTTTAAAGCTTTTTGGAAATAAGGTGTACCACCCATAGGGCTGAAGGTATCATAATCCATGCCTATGATCAGGTAAGCGTAAAAAGCAAGTAGCGAAGTAAGGTTAGAGTTATAGATGTTGTCACTGAAATCTAGCGGCTGAGAGTCTACATATTCAAACGCCCAGTCTCTATCAGCAAAGTTAAGCACGATAGACTCGTAATTAGAATTATAAACAGGGCGAGCAGATTGTACCTGTACAGTAGCCTGGTAGCTGCCTATGGTAGTAGGATTTTGCAAGGTGATAATGAGGTTGCATTTTATCCTTTCAAAGCTCTCATAGGTGTTATCTGTCCATGTGCGTGAGTTCATAAACTGCGAAAGTGCATTCTCCATATCCTCAAAAATTCTGCGGTCAGAGGTTTGTACCTGATCAGAATTAATGGTGACCTTGCAGTTTAGCTCCTGAGCTACACTTAGATAAGAAATAAAAACAAAGGCTATAGTTATTATTCGATACATTCGATAATGGCGTTGACAATGTCCTGGGCTACACTTCTTTTATCTTTTAACTCAAAATCACGGACATTATTTTGTCTGTCAATAATAGATATTTTATTGGTATTATGCCCGAAGCCAGCTCCTTTATCCTGAAGGGAATTAAGTACAATAAAATCGAAGTTCTTTTTCTCTCGTTTTTCTTGTGCGTTAGTCACTTCATTTTCTGTTTCCAAGGCAAAACCTACTGTAAACTGGCCATTTTTTTTCAATTTTCCCAAGGCTTTGGCAATATCATAAGTTTTTACCAGGTCTATGGACAGATGGTCAGAACTCTTCTTTATTTTTTGAGTGGCTTGCTTGGCCGGCTTGTAATCAGCTACAGCTGCAGCTAATACAGCTATGTCAGTTTCAGGATATTTCTCTATGCACGCATCATGCATTTCTTGTGCAGAGGTTACCCTGTGAAGGTGTATGTCTGCAGAAGATAATTGCTCGTGAGTAGGTCCGCTTATGAGGGTGACTTCTGCTCCAGCAGCGTGTAATGCTTCTGCTAAAGCATAGCCCATTTTTCCGCTAGAGTGATTACCTATAAAGCGAACAGGATCTATGGCTTCATAAGTAGGGCCTGCGGTAACTAGCGCTTTTTTACCCGTTAGAGGCTTTTTTGCACCTAGTTCTTGCTTAAGTATAGATACTATATTTTCAGGTTCTTCCATACGGCCTGTACCTACCAGTCCGCTGGCTAGTTCGCCGTGTTGGGCTTCTATGATCTTATTGCCATATTCTATCAGCTTGGCTATGTTCGCCTGTACAGCAGGATGCTTGTGCATGTCCAGATCCATAGCAGGAGCCACATAAACGGGGCATTTGGCAGATAAGTAGGTGGCAAGTAGTAGGTTGTCGCACAGCCCGTTAGCCATTTTTCCTATGGTGTTGGCACTGGCCGGAGCCATGATCATAGCATCAGCCCATAACCCCAATTCTACATGATTATTCCATTCGCCAGCGCTGTTTTTAGTAAAACTTGAGAGTACCGGGTTCTTGGATAAGGTAGCTAAAGTAAGAGGGGTAATAAACTCAGAAGCAGAGGAAGAAATAATAATCTTCACCTCTGCTCCTGATTTTACTAAAAGCCTTGTAAGTGTGGCTGCTTTATAGGCGGCTATGCTTCCGGATATTCCGAGTATGATTTTCTTACCCTGGAGCATTTAGCTGATTATAGACTTAGGCCACCATCTTCTTCTTCTCTTCTACGGAATGTAACTTTTCCTTCTATGAACTCTTCAATAGCTACATTAGTGGATTTAGGCATTCTCTCATAGAATTTAGAGATTTCTATTTGCTCTCTGTTTTCGAAAATTTCTTCAAGGTTATCTACTGTTGAGGCAAATTCGGCTAACTTGTTGTTAAGCTCTTCCTTTACATTAACAGCAACTTGTCTTGCTCTTTTTCCAATGATTGCTACACTCTCATATACGTTGCCAGTAACATTGGCAAGTTTATCCATATCTCTTGTAACAATTGATGCTTGAATAGCCATAACTTTTATTTCAATTTAATTAAATTATTTTTTTGCCAGTTCGGTAGATTTCTCCAAACTGTTAGCATATCTCTTCTCTGCGTCTTTAATAAATTCACTTTCAGGGTAGTCATCTATAAACTCTAAGTAATAGGTGTTGGCCTCTTGGTAGCGCTCCAGCTGTTTGCTGTATATACTACGCTGAGCCAATTCATACTGAGCCATAAACTTCATGTAGGCTACCTCTTCGTTGAATTTTGAATCAGGGAAGTCATTTTTAAAGGTATCGAAAGCTACTACTGCAGCTTTATATTTTTCTATTTTATAGTAAAGCTTAGCATTTTCGTAAGCTTTTAATTCCAGTTTTTCCTGTATGTCATCAATAACGGCAGTAGCGTCATCTCTAAACTTGGTAGAAGGGTACTTATTGATGAAGTTTTGCATAGCTATTAGCGCTTCCATACTACTGGTCTGATCCAGGTTGTAAGCAGGGGAGTTAGCATATAAAGAATAAGCATGCATATACTGTGCTTCCTGAGCGTATTCACTTCTGGCGTAAGTTTCATAAAACACTTTGAAGTGATGTGCTGCTAGTAAGAAGAAGTTCTGATAATATTGGCAATAAGCAAATTTAAACTGAACATCTTCACCCTCAGGAAGTCCTCTTACTATAGGTAAAACCTGCTCAAATAATACGCCTGAGCGGTAATAGTCTTTGTCTTCGTAATACTTTAGTGCCGCATCATATTTAACCCTCCAGTCTTCACTTTTCTCAATTTTGCGGAATTTGCTACATGAGAATATAGAAAGGATGGTAAGTACAATGATAAAGTTCTTGGAAAATACCCGTTTTAACATAAGGGTGCAAATATAGGTTAGTAATTTATAATATACAATGGTATTATGCGTAGTCGCCGAGGTTTATAACGAAAGTATATTGGGCTTAGTTTGTTGAGGGAGATTATTTTTTAACGATCAGCTTGCGGGTCATCACTCCGTCGTTATCTACATATAAGGTGTAAAAGTATACTCCGGAGTTCAAATCATTAGTCTTTATTTTAATTTTAGTTTCTAATGATGATAGCTTGTATTCGCTAATAATACTGCCTAAAACATTGTGAATGACTATTTTAGCGTTTTTGTTTTGGTTGAGGATATTGTATTCTACAATAGCAAAATCTTCAACAGGATTAGGGTAAACATCATTTATTTTTATGTCTTTGGAGCTGAAGATCAGTTTCTTTTCGGTGCTTTCTTCAATGGTGTAAGTTACTTCATGCTCAATGGCATCAGTAGGATTGTCCCTGTCAAAAATTAAATATTTCACAGTGCTAAACCCTGGTGCGAGGCCTCCTATGAGTATGCTTTTAAATTTAGAGGTGGTTTCTCCTGGGTTTAAACGTTTTGATAATGGCAATTGATTAGTGCTTGGGTCAAAGCATTCATTATCCCAGCAGAAGTAGTTGATTTGGCCTGTGCCTATCATCTGATCCACTCTTTTAATTATCATTTGAATGGGCCGGGAGGAGTTGTTTCTTATGGGTATAGTAGCAGAAATGTCTTGTCCTATGTTTCCTGCGAAGGCTTGAGTATTATCAATTACTTCAAAGCTTTGCGCATATGCACTGCATATGGATATAAAGCCCAGAACCATTGATAAATATAATTTCATGTTAAAAACATAGTTATGATCTACTTATATAAAGCCTACTACTGAACTGAACAATATACAAAAAAACTATTAATAAATAAAGCTTACCACTTCCTGCTACTCCTCCTTCTTCAATTGTGATCTATTCTTCTTTAACTTTATACTGTCGTTAGTTTTTTTTGTTTCAAGTTCTATGCTTTTTGGAGATGGTCCTGTGTCTTTCTCTTCGGTGTCATCGTTGCTATCCGGCTTTGCGTCAGCCTCTTCTCCCAGCACATCTTTTCTTTCAGGTTTTTCAGAAATTCTCCATTTAAAATCTTTTAATCTTCTTTCAGGATCTTCCAGCTCATGCGGAGGGATAAATGAGGCATCGGGAGTTACATAAGAAGATAGGTTGTCTACCTTATTAAGCTTGAAATTGATAATCATAAAACTACAGGTGATTTTATTCATCCCCATCAGGTAACTATCTGTTTCATCCAGAGCGAAAAATAAACTTTCTGCATTACCATTAACGTCCACTTTTTTAATGCTGCCTTCCTTAAAGTAGGCTACCATGCTCCGTCCTTTTATCTGATTGTAATTGGAGATACTATCTTCAGATATTACAAAGGAGTTTTCATTCATATTAAGCCTTTCTATGGAGCCATTGGCTAAGACGGCATTAATAGAATCAGCTTCTATCTGGCTGCCGCCGCTCCATAATACAGGATCATCATAAAAGTAAATGGTAGAGTCACTGGTGAAATAGGCCAGAGAATCAGAAACTCCACGGAGATCAGGCTTAAATATTTTAACATTTTTATAAGCTAATAACCTTTTTTTAGCAGGATCTTCATTTTCTATTGCTACCAAAGTATCAGCCTTTAGGTAAAGCGTATCTTTTTGCATTACCTTTTTCATAAGTGCATTTCCATATACTTTAGAGATTCCGTCCTTTTTTTTGGTAAAAGCCATCATCTCCGGTAATAATCACATCTTGCTCTTTAGAAATGAGCACTACATTGCCTTTAGCAGTATATTTTTTACTCAGATCATCCAGATTAAGCCTATCACCTTTAAGTATGTATTCTTTACTTTCTATTTGACCAATGTTCAGGTCAGAACGTTTTATTTTAGTATCGTACTGTCCGGTTTCATAGTTGAAAATGCTACTGTCACTGTCTACAATTTTGGTGGGAGCACGGAAGTAAATAATCTTGGTCTTGGTGTTATACTGTAGAGTATCAGAGGTTAAGGTGTAGTCTGGGTTTACTGCCTTTACATCAGTTTTAAAAGAGGCCATACTAGTATTTACCTGATAGTATCCTTTTTCACTAGTAAGTACGTTGGCGCTGTCTACTATTTTGCCGCCTTCGTAGTAGCGAGCTTCCTGTTGTATTCGGTAATAATCCAGGTAGTCTGTGTATAAAGTCATTTGTGCTTTTTTTACAAAGACTACATCTTCCCTGAGTTGCGCTTCTTTTTTATTACCATCATATATAAGTTTTTCGGCAGTAATAGTTACTGAGTCGCCTTCTACAATTTTTACATGGCCGTAAGCTTCTATGAAGTTTTTTGCGTTAAAGAAGTAGGCAGAGTCACTATAGATGGTGGTCTCCTTCTGTTGGAAGATAACATTGCCTATAACACGATCTATGCGTTGGCCATCTCTAATTCCGCCCTTCCATATATCGGCTTGCTTCAATTGTATCTGTTCTTTCTGTGCGAAAGCCGTAAGAGCAGTAGCGCAGAGCAGAACAAGAATATATGTTATTTTTAGGGTAAATTTGATCATGATAATTAACAGTTTGCAAAACTAACCAAAAAAATGGGGTACAACCATGGTTAAGAAATTTTTAGATTTTATAGATGACAATAATTTATGTACATATACCGATGGGCTGCTGGTAGCGGTAAGTGGAGGAGTAGACTCCATGGTGCTGGCCATGCTGCTGAAGCAGGCTAAATACTCGTTTACAATAGCACATTGTAATTTTAACCTGAGAGGCGCTTCTTCTGATGAAGATGAAGATTTTGTGAAAAAGTTTGCCAAATCGATAAAGGTTGATTGTGTAACAGAGTCATTTGATACCAAAAATTATGCCGAAAGAAACTCTATTTCTATAGAAATGGCAGCTCGGGAATTGAGGTATGAATGGTTTAATAAATTGCTTCAAGAGCGGGGATTAAGCTGCCTGGTAACAGCCCATCATCTTAATGATAGTTTGGAGACTACCCTTTATAACCTAACTAAAGGTACGGGCATAAGCGGTTTGCGAGGTATCAAGGCTAGGAATGGCCGGCTAATAAGGCCATTGCTGTGGGCTACTAAGGAAGAGATAGTGTATTATGCCAGCCGCAATGAAATACGTTGGCGAGATGACGTTAGTAATTTTTCTGATGATTATATGCGAAATAAGATCAGGAATAATGTGGTGCCTGAGCTAAGGAAGATTAACCCTTCGGTAGAAAACACTTATGTAAACACCCAAAAGCGGTTAATGGAAATGGAGCAGATGCTGCATGAGGTAAGAGATGATTTCAAATATAACTACTGGGAGCAAAAAGGAGCGGATCATTATCTGTCATTACAGCAGTTACGGAAGATTGATAAAGTAGTGGTGCTAGAAGAACTGCTTCGTCCTTTTGGTTTTACGTTTGTGCAGGCGGAAGAAGTGATGCAGGCTGTAAGGGTAGGCGAGCCAGGCAAGCTGTTTCTATCGGCTTCTCATCAGGTGAATGTGGATAGGGACAGTCTTATTGTTAGTGAAAGAGGAGAAGAAGAAATAGCCTTTGAAATTAAAGAAGAGGATGATTTAGTGAAGCAAGGAGAGTTGACTTTTCAGCTTTATACTACAGAAGACAATAGTAAAATATTAAAATCAGCCAATAAGGTGAGCTTGGATTATGAGCGTTTGGAGTTCCCTCTTAAAGTGAGAAAATGGCAGCAGGGAGATGCTTTTAGACCTCTGGGAATGAGGGGTAAAAAAAAAGCTAAGCGATTTTATGATAGATGAGAAAATTCCATTAAACTTGAAAGAGAGGGTCTATGTGCTTACCTCTGGTGAAAATATTGCTTGGGTGATTGGCTACAGAATAGATGACCGGTATAAGATAACATCTTCTTCAAAGAAGATATTCAACATAGTAAGAGTAGATCATGAATAATCCATTTAAAAAGACCTTTACGCCTGAGCAGCACGATTTATTTCTATATCTGTCCAGGATAGATTTATTCTCCACCCTCAATTACAAGCAGATGTCACTCTTCCTGCCATTTATGTATGAGAGAAAATATGAGCAAGACGAAGTGGTATTTTTTAGAAATGACCCTAGCCATGCTTTGTACCTCATTAAAAAAGGAGAAATAGCGCTCACTATAGATGTGAATGAAAGGTTTGAAGACCTTACCAAAGTAGGGCCGGGAGTAGCGCTGGGAGAAAGCTGCTTGTTGAGAAATACCAAGCGTTTGCTTAATGCTTTTGTGGTGTCAGAAAAGGCAGAGTTTTATGTGATACCCCAAGATAATATCTTCGATATTTTTGAAAATAATATAAAAATAAAGACCCGTATGTTGGAGGTGCTGGCGGAGGTTTATAATGAATATAATTCCAATGTTTTTAAGGCTTACAAGTCCTCTATGGGGTTCTTCAATTTAAGTCAGGTTTATCGCGGTTAAGGCCTTAATTTAATTGATTGTAAGCTTAGCGAAGTCCTTCGTATTGGTTAATTTTGTTAGCCGTATAAACAAATTCATTCAATCAATTACATATAAAAATTATGAAAATAACAGTAGTTGGAGCAGGTAATGTAGGCGCTACCTGTGCCGATGTTTTAGCCTATCGCGAAATAGCTAATGAAGTAGTGCTGGTAGATATAAAAGAAGGAGTAGCAGAAGGAAAAGCTTTAGATATTTTTCAGAAAGCTCCCATTAATTTGTACGATACCAGAACTATAGGTTCAACTAATGATTACAGCAAAACAGCAGGTTCTGATGTAGTGGTTATTACTTCTGGTTTACCAAGAAAACCAGGGATGACTCGTGATGACCTTATCGAAACCAATGCGGGCATTGTGAAGTCAGTGACTGAAAATGTAATCAAGCACTCTCCTGATGCTATTATTATCATTGTTTCTAATCCTCTTGATGTAATGACATATCAGGCTCATTTATCATCTAAACTACCTCGTACCAAAGTAATGGGTATGGCTGGTATTTTAGATACTGCCCGTTACAGAGCATTTTTAGCTGAAGCACTTGATGTTTCTCCTAAAGATATCCAAGCTGTACTTATGGGTGGTCATGGTGATACTATGGTGCCTCTTCCAAGATACACTACCGTAGGGGGTATCCCTGTAACTGAGCTTATAGATAAAGATAAGCTTGATGCTATCATCAAAAGAACACAAACTGGTGGTGGTGAGCTAGTGAAATTAATGGGTACTTCAGCTTGGTATGCTCCAGGTTCTGCTGCTGCTCAAATGGCTGAAGCTATCGTTAAAGATCAAAAAAGAGTATTCCCAGTATGTATTAAGCTGGAAGGTGAATACGGAATTGATAACTGCTACTTAGGAGTACCTGTAGTGCTTGGTAAAAACGGAGTTGAAAAGGTAATAGAATTAGACCTTAACGATGAAGAAAAAGCATTACTAGAAACTTCTAGAAAGCATGTTACAGAAGTAATGGAAGTTCTTGATAAATTGAACGGATAATTAGTTCTTAATATTGAAATTGAAAGAAGAGCGGGCTTTGTCCCGCTTTTTTTGTTGGTAATGATAATTAGATGGTAGCTGAGGCAGGAGAGATGAAAAGCGAGAAATGGCTATGATTAGTGAGGCAGAGGCACAAAAAAAGGTGCCTTGTATAAGCACCCTTTAAAATATAATATTATTTATCTTCCTCTTTTAGGCATGGTTCTGAAAATGTAATCCCAAAATGGAGATGATACACCAAAAGCTCTTTCAGGATCTTTGTAGTGGTGTATAGCATGATGCACCCACAAAGTTTTAAATGCATTTTTTGGTGGCTGATAAGCGTGTACAATATAGTGTACAAACAAATAGCTGGCATAACCAATCAAAAATCCAGGAAGGAAGCCAAATACAAAGTCTCCCATAATTAATCTGAATATTAGAAGTAATGTGGTAGCTAGCGTAAGACTCACCAACGGAGGCATTGCCAATCTATCTTTATCTTTAGGATAGTCATGATGTACCCCATGGAAATTGTATTGTATCTTTTTTCTGAGCTTAGTATATGTATCCATGTGAAATACATAACGGTGCATTAAATATTCAACAAATGTAAAGACAAACAACCCTACAAAGAATAAAGTAACGGTAGTTGCTACTGCTAATGCTGTGTGGGTTACACTCCAGTACAACAGCCCTGCTGAATAAATGAAAAATAAGGTGATAGGTATAGATATATGTGTTCTTGAAAGCCTCTCAATGAGCTTATTGTTAAATAATACTTTAGTGTCTTTTGATTCTACTTGTGCCATTCCTCTGTGCTAAAATTTTCACAAAAATAATTTATGTAAATGGTTTTTAATAAAATTGAGCCATTTTTATAATTAACTAATTACACCGCTTTGGGTGAAATTGTTTCATTTTTCCACTGTTTGTCCAGTATTTTTTGATACATATTTTCATACATCGGCATAATTTCAGTGATATTGAACTGCTTAGCTCTTGCTAATGCATTCTTTTTGAAAGTAGGCAGATTGTCCTTGTCTAAAATATGCAGAGCATTTTTTGTCATGTCTTCAATGTCTCCGGCTTTACTCATGTAACCGGTTTCTCCATTGATGTTTAGTTCAGGTAAACCACCAGCGTTAGATGATATTACCGGCACTTCACAAGCCATAGCTTCCAGCGCTGCTAGTCCGAAGCTTTCTTTTTCTGAAGGCATTATAAATAGATCAGCTACAGAAAGTACTTCTTCTACGGCTTCTAGCTTTCCTAAAAAGCGTACGTCATCACAGATTTGAAATTGACGGCACAGTGCTTCTATATTGTTTCTTTCCGGGCCGTCACCTACTAACAATAATTTAGCAGGTATTTCTTTCCTGATATTACTAAATATTCTGATAACATCATCGACACGCTTCACTTTTCTGAAATTGGAAGTGTGTACAATTAAAGGTTCATCATTAGGACAAATGGCCATTTTAAAATGTTCCTTTTTCTGCTTTTTAAACCTGTCAAGATCAATAAAATTAGGAATAACCTCTATATCCTGAGTGATTTTGAAGTGCTCATAGGTGTCTTTCTTCAAATCTTCAGAAACAGCTGTTACACCATCAGAAGCATTAATGCTGAAAGTAACTACCGGAGCGTATGAAGCATCTTTACCCACGAGCGTTATGTCTGTGCCGTGCAGGGTAGTTACTACAGGTATGTCTATGCCTTCTGTTTTTAGTATTTGCTTAGCCATATAGGCAGAAGATGCATGTGGAATAGCATAATGTACATGCAATATCTCTAGCTTCTCGTATTTCACTACATCTACCAACTTACTGGCCAGAGCCAGCTCATAAGGAGGGTATTGAAATAACGGGTAAGAACGAATATCTACTTCATGATAGAAGAGGTTCTCATTAAAAAAATCCAACCTGGTAGGTTGTGAATAGGTTATAAAATGAACATTATGACCCGCTTTAGCCAAGGCTTTGCCCAGCTCTGTTGCTACCACTCCACTACCACCAAACGTAGGGTAGCATACAATTCCTATTTTCATCCTTTTTCTCATAAATTAATATGAATCTATATGTTGATTATAGTGCCACATAGATTCATAGATCACATCCTGAATTCTTGTACGGATATTATTTTTAATAAGTTTTGTATTTTCAGCATCGGGGTATATCCTGTTAGATAAGAATATATAAATTAAGTTAAATTCTGGATCTGCCCAAATAGCTGTGCCGGTAAATCCGGTATGCCCGAAAGTTTTCGCGGAAGCATAGGTGGAAGTAGGTCCGTTCCATTCTCCCATTTGCGGTTTATCCCAGCCAATTCCTCTTCTGTTAGTTTTATATTGCTGCGTAGTAAATCGTTCTAATGTACCCTCTTGGTAATATCTGATACCTCCATATTCACCATCCTGAAGGTGCATTTGCAGCATTTTTGCTAAGTCAAGTGCATTGCTAAATAAGCCTGCATGACCGGCTACACCGCCGCTCATGGCGGCTCCTTGATCATGTACTAACCCATAAACAAGATTATTTCTGAAAAGGTTGTCATCTTCTGTAGGAGCTATGCGGCTGAGCGGGTAATTACATAGAGGGAGGTAGCCCATAGTAGTAAGCCCCATAGGATCATAAAAATTTTGTTGAAGAAACTCATTCATCGGTTGATTGAGTTTTTTTTCAGCGGTTCTTTTTTATATATAGTACCCCATGTCACTATACTTATAGTCATAGGGTACGTGCGGCTCTTTGTCTCTCAGCTTAGCGCTTACCACCCAGCTCCAAAGGCTATCCTGCATCACATCAGAGGTGTACAGGTTGTCAGATACCTGATAAGAAAATTCTGAGCTAGGCTCTTTATGATAAAACTGATGAAAAAGGGTAGGATCATCTGTGGTCTGTTTCCAGAAAGGTAGATAAGGCCATAGTCCGGCTTGGTGAGTGAGGATGTCTCGCCAAATCATATTTTCTTTATTGGTGCCTTTAAGCTCAGGCAAGTAGACTGATATTTTTTTATCAAGGTCAATTACCCCTCTTTCTTCTAAAAACATAAAAGCCTGCATGCTGGCCATTACTTTAGTTACAGAGGCTATATCGTAAATGGTTTCTTTAGTAACAGGTCTAAGGCTGTCATAAGTGTAGTAGCCATATGATTTTTGGAAAACCACTTTACCGTCTTTAGCTACTAATACCTGGCAGCCAGGGGTTGCTTTATCATTGATGGCTTCTTTAGCAATACCATCAATTTTGTTTAAAACATCCATATCCATTCCCACGGCTTCGGGTATAGAAAAGCCAAGGCGCTGGAGGTAGGGCGTGGTAGCTCCACTGCCAATGGGGAAGTTTTTAATGCTTACAGGAAGGCGAGCAGAGGTTTTAATGGCCCCGAATATAGCTTCCGGAATTAGCTGCTGAGTGATGATATTGTTTTCATAAGAGCAGGTAATAGCGGAAGCATTGCTAAACAGTGGTATAGCGTAAGGTGTACCAAGAATATTAAGCACTACCTGCGTTTCTTTCCCTAGTTTGTTAATAAGATCAATGGCATCTTTAGAAATCCCATAGTTGTCTTTTGCAGGGTCTATATCTGCAACGGCTATCATTATCACGCCGTATGATTTCAGCTCTTTAAATAATATTTCGTTAGAGGAGGCTTCATATTTATAATGGACTACCGGTGCATATTTGTCAAGGTAATCATCATATTGGCCGGTGCTTCCTATAGTAAGGGAAGCGAAATATTTATTATCTAGATTAACAATGGGAAGCAGGCTGTCTGCATTAAATACAGTAGTGATAGTGTTTTCAAAAAGACTGTTTTGTAGAAATTTGGCTTTGGGTTTATTAAGCTTCCTTATGATGTTCTCAGTATTTAAAGGTTGCCACTTACCTGTTAGTCCGGCTCTATACTTTGCTCTTAGCACTCTTTTAACACTGGCTTCAAACTGATCTTGCCTTATCTTTTTTTTACGTAGTGCTAATTTTATTTTCTCTAATGCTTCTGGAATATTTTCTGGAAATAGTAAGATGTCATTACCCGCTTTCAGAGCTTCCATTTCAGCTTCTCCGGCTTTATATTTACCAGATATAGCTTTCATGTTTAAGGCATCAGTAATTACCAGTCCTTGATATTGAAGGTCTGAGCGCAGAAAGCCCGATATTGCCTTTTCTGATAAGGATACAGGCTCATTCTTTTTGGTGATGGCGGGCATATCTACGTGTGCTGTCATTATGCTGGCTACTCCGGCGTTCATCAGCTGCTTGAAAGGGTATAATTCAAGTGTATCCAGCCTTTCCTGGCTGATATCAATTTTAGGAAGAGTAAGGTGAGAATCCTGATGGGAGTCTCCATGGCCAGGGAAGTGCTTGGCGCAAGCTAATACGCCGTTTTCCTGCAGGCCTCGCATGTAAGCTAATGCTTTTTCGCTTACTATTTTTTTGTCACTACTAAAAGACCTTACGCCTATAACCGGGTTTAGCGGATTGTTATTAATATCTGCTACAGGAGCGAAATTGAGGTGTACGCCTAGTATTTTCATCTCTCGGGCTATTTCCTGCCCCATGGCATAAATAAGGCTATCCTTTTCTATAGCACCTAATGCCATTTGCCTGGGAAAGCTCAGCGTGCTGTCTATTCGCATGCCAGCACCCCACTCCATATCCATACCTATTAATAAAGGCGTCTTGGATAAGCATTGCAGCCGATTAGTGATTTTAATTTGTTTGATAGGAGAACCTTGCATAAAAATGAGGCCTCCAATTTGTCTTTTCTTTATGAGTGCTTCGAGACTCTCTAAATGCTCGGTGCTGCCATTAGAATAAGCAGGAACCATGAAAAGCTGACCGATTCTTTGCTCCAGATTAAGTTTTTGATAGACACTGTCTACCCATTGTTCTTGTTGTTGGTTTTGAGAGAAGCCAGTAACCGATAAGCCAAAAATCAATAGAGAGGCGCTAAAAACTTTTTTAAACATGCAGCCGTTTCCTTTATGAATAAAACGTTTAAAAAATTAATTTTGTATTCTACTAAGATAGAAATAATTGCCAAACATGTGTCCATATTACGAATAATGGATTATGTTATCAAAAAGATATAACTTCGTCAATCATTTCTTTACGATGTGAATGTAGTAAGATCCTGAAGATGAACGGTGTATCTAGGCCAAAAATATTTAACATATGAGACTTCCTTCATTATTTAAGACTCCGAAATACCAAAGATTCAATGTAGCGCCCCGTTATTATGATCCTGTAAAGGAAGAAATAGACGCGCGCACTTCTCACATTAAGAGCATGATTGAGGCGGACCTGGGAAAACTTGATGAAAAAGATTTTCCTAAGTCAAGAATCTCTGGCTCTTTTACTACCAGAAAACCGGCCAGAAAGAATGTAAACATGACTCAGCCTGTAATTATCTTGTTACTTACTGCCGGGCTTGTGGGATATTGGTTCTATGGAAATATTGCTTTGTATATTTTTCTTCTGGTATCTTCTGTATTATTGTACCTTAAAGTCAAAAGAATTATCTAAAGCCGAGAATACTACATGCCAGACATCATACGATTACTTCCTGATTCATTAGCCAACCAAATAGCAGCAGGAGAGGTAGTACAGCGTCCGGCATCGGCCATAAAAGAGCTTCTGGAAAACTCCATAGATGCTGGTGCGGATGAGGTCACTGTGATTATTAAAGAAGCAGGTAAAACCATGATGCAGATCATGGATAATGGAAAAGGTATGTCTGAAACTGACGCTCGAATGAGCCTGGAGAGACACGCTACTTCTAAAATTACCAAAACAGAAGATCTTTTTTCTATACGAACCATGGGCTTTCGTGGAGAGGCATTGGCTTCAATAGCTGCTGTATCTCAGATGGAGATTAAAACGCGGCAGGAAGGTGAAGAGCTGGGTACGCTGATTACTGTAGAGGCTTCTGAAATAAAAAAGCAGGAGCCTGTAGCTTGTGAAAAGGGAACGTCTATTTGCATAAAAAATCTGTTTTATAATGTGCCTGCCCGTAGGAATTTTTTGAAATCCAACGGCGTAGAAATGAAGCACATAGTTGAGGAGTTTCAAAGGGTGGCTTTGGCCAATCCGGAAGTAAAATTTTCTCTCTACCAAAATGATTTGGAAACCTATAGCTTGCCAGGCGGTAAACTGAGTCAGAGGATTATAGGCCTTTTTGGTAAAAACTACCGGGAGCAACTGGCCTCTTGTTCAGAAGAAATGGCTGAGGTGAAAATCTATGGATATATAGGTAAACCTGAGTTTGCGCGCAAAACCAGAGGGGAGCAGTTTTTCTTTGTTAATAACAGGTTTATAAAAAGTAACTACCTCAACCACGCCGTGATGAACGCCTTTGAAGGGCTGCTGCCAGAAGGAAGCTTTCCTTTTTACGTGCTTTTTATAGAGTTAGATCCCGTACATGTAGATATTAACGTTCATCCTACCAAGACAGAAATTAAGTTTGATGATGAGCGCACTATCTATACTTTGGTGAGGGCAGCGGTAAAGCAGGCGCTGGCTACTCATAACATTACGCCTACTATTGATTTTCAGGCAGATATTAATTTAGGAACCAAGCTCTCTGGCGGGATGGACCTGACAAGAGAAAGAGAGACTATAAAAGATAAGAACTATACTCAGTTTAGAAATACGGAGTCGCCCCAGCAGAAGTCTAACAGAGATAATTGGGAGAAACTGTTTGATCAGGAACACTTGGGTAAGACTCCTTCAATGACCTCTATGCCTAACAGGCATGAGCCGGAAGAGAACCTTACTATTACTTTTGGGAGTAAGGTAAACGCAGAAACACCGGTAGAGGCTGAGAATGAAGAGCGAGGTAAAGCCATGTTTCAGCTGCATAATAAGTATATCCTTATTCAGGTGAAATCAGGATTGATGTTGGTAGATCAGCAGGCAGCGCATGAGCGAATATTGTTTGAAAAATATATCAACCATCTTAAAAATAACACAGGGGCATCGCAGCAATCTCTTTTTCCTCAAACGGTGTCACTAAACCCTGGAGACTATTCCCTCGTAATGGATATGCAGGAGGAGATGTCAGCTTTAGGTTTTAAAATAGAACCTTTTGGCAAAAATGACATTATTATAAAGGGCTTGCCGGCTGATATTGGTAATGCTAATGAAAAGGAGATTTTTGAAGGACTTATAGATCAGTTTAAGAGAAATAAATCTGAGCTTTCTATTCCCCGAAATGAGAACCTGGCCAGGGCATTGGCTCGCAGAACAGCCATTAAAAGAGGGGCTCGCTTAAATGAAGAGGAGATGTCCGGGTTGGTAGATCAGTTATTTGCTTGTTCCAATCCAAATTATGCTGCTAATGGGCAAACAACTTTTCATATTTTGGATTTAAATAGGATAGAAAATTTCTTTAATAGGTAAGAGATATGATGCAGAGACTTACGCCGGTTGTTAAAAACCTGTTGATTATAAATGTAGTAGTTTTTTTACTTCAGTATTTAATGGGAGATATGCATCTAACGGAGTATGTCTCTCTGTGGGGGTTGCAGTCGCCTAACTTCAGGCCGTATCAATTTCTGACTTATATGTTTGCGCATTCGGGCATATTTCACATTATGTTTAATATGTTCGGGCTCATTTTTCTAGGGCCTTTGTTGGAGCAGTTTTGGGGGCCAAAAAGGTTTCTGATATTTTATCTGGTTACTGGTATAGGTGCAGGATTACTATATAATGGTATAGAATATTGGAGGGTAAGTAGCCTTCAAGGTGCTGTAGATACCTATTTAGAAGCTCCTAATGCAGATAATTTCACTCGTTTTGCTGATGAGAATAAGGAGTATTTCAATCAATCAGTATTTGATTTTTCTAATGAATTCTCTAAGCACGAAAACGATCCAGCTTATATTCAAAGAAGTAAAGATATAGCTATTGGAGCATATCAGAGTGCCTCTAAAAGCGGAAAAATGCTAGGTGCATCAGGAGCGGTATATGGTATACTTATGGCCTTCGGCTTGCTGTTTCCTAATACACAGCTTATGTTGCTCATTCCGCCCATACCTATTAAGGCAAAATATTTAGTGCTCATACTTGGAGGAATAGCCCTTTACTCCGGGCTAAGCAGAAATCCTGGCGATAACGTAGCGCACTTTGCTCACCTGGGAGGGATGGTGTTCGCTTTTATAATGATCAAAATTTGGCAGGGCCAAAGAAATAAATTTTATTAAGATGTATAGCAGAGGTGGCTTTTTAGACGAGTTTAAAAATGCTTTTAATAGGCCTAATTATTCTCATGTTCAGCTCATTATCATAAATGTAGTAATGTTCGTGCTTATTGGTTTGCTCAATGTGATCATGAACCTGGCGCAGACACACGTAGAGCTTATAAGTTTTATAGCATTACCAGCTAATGTAGATGTATTTATAACCAGACCGTGGACAATATTGACTTATATGTTTACGCATGTAGGCATATGGCATATACTCATGAATATGCTTATTCTTTATTGGTTCGGAAGGATATTAATTAATTTCCTTGGAAGTGATAAGCTCATTGCCTCTTATGTTTTAGGAGGTTTAGGTGGTGGAGTGCTTTATATGTTGGCATATAATCTTATACCCTATTTTGCTCAGGCGGTTAATGTATCTATTTTATTTGGAGCATCTGCAGGAGTGCTTGCTGTAGTGGCAGCAGCAGCTACACTGGTGCCTAACTATACTGTAGCTCTACTATTTATAGGTCCAGTAAAGATAAAGTATATCGCTCTGTTTTATGTGGTGCTTTCATTTTTGCAATCTACAGGTAGTAATGCCGGAGGTGAGATAGCTCACTTAGGTGGCGCTTTAGTGGGCTTCATTTATATAAAGCAAATACAAAAAGGCACTGATCTGGGGAATTGGGTAATTAGGATTATGTATTTTTTCAAAAGGCTTTTTACCTCTTCTCCTAATATTAAAGTAAGCTATAAAAGAACTAAGCAGTCTAGGAAAAGCAAAGCACATACATCAACAGCTAGTAGTCCGGTTCACTCTAAAAAATCTGATCAGGCAGAAATAGATGCCATTCTGGACAAAATATCTGAAAAAGGATACGAAAGCCTTTCTAAGGAGGAAAAGCAGAAGCTTTTTAATGCGAGTAATAAGTAGGTTTCAAAATTGAATTGTTATATTATTTAATATTTAAAATCACTAGTGTCCGAGAAAAAGATAGGGGCCTCTGAATAATTTCAAGAGTGCCCCATAATGTGTATTTTCGGTTTACCACAACAAAAAATCACACATGAGTAAAAATACATATTTCTACGGACAGCCAATCTTTTCTCAACTATTATCGCTGATAGATAAATCGGTGTTAAATCAAATAATATCAAAATACCAATCTGACAGATATTACAAGAAATTGAATACTTGGCATCACCTAGTAAGCATGTTATACTGCTGTTTCAGTGGGGCAAGTGCTCTCAGAGAGCTTACTACGGGGCTTTTGGCCTGCCAAAACAAGCTGATCCATTTAGGTATTCAATTTATACCCAGACGTTCCACTTTATCAGATAGCAACAAAAAACGCAGTAGTATAGTCTTTGCAGACATTTACATGAAATTGTTTAAAAAGTATCGGCACCTTTTGCCGGACAGCCGCTTGAGAATGGAAGTTCTCAATAAACTTTATATTGTTGATTCAACGATTATTAGTCTGTTTAAAGATATTCTCAAGGTAGCAGGACGCCCTAGAAAAGATGGCAAAAGCAAGGGAGGCATTAAAGCTCATGTAATGATTCATGCGGCAGAATTAATGCCATGTTTAGTACGGTTGACCAAGGGAAGTCAGCATGATCATACATTTTTAAAGCAATTACAACTCCCAGAAGGATCCTATGTGGTGATGGATAAAGGGTATATCGATTATAGACAATACGCACAATGGAGTCATCAAGGGATATTTTACATTACTAGAATGAAGGAAAATGCCAGATATCAATCAATAGATGAGCTAGAACTGCCTGAAGATAAAGACTTTTGTGTACTTAAGGATGAAAAAGTTGTTATCAGTTTCAAGACTGATGGACAAGTGCAAGAGCTTCAAAATAGAAGAATAGCCTATTATGATGACCTCAATAATAAATTATTAGTGTTTATGACCAATAATATGGAGTTGGAAGCAGCCACAATAGCGGCCATTTATAAATACCGATGGCAGATAGAGCTTTTATTTAAAAAGCTGAAGCAGAACTTTCCTCTCAAATATTTTCTGGGGGACAACCAAAATGCTATTGAGATCCAAATTTGGAGTGCCCTGATCTGTCTATTATTGATGGAAGTAGTCCGAAAACAGATCAAAAAAAGATGGGCCTTCTCTAATATGGTCTCATTGGTAAGGTTTCACTTGATGGCCTATGTTCACCTTACCCGCTTTCTAAACAATCCAGACCTAGAACTTCAAAAAACAATATATAAAACCAATCAATACCCTTTATTTAGTCCATAGAGGGCTCACTTTTCCAGATTAGAAGAAAACCACTTTATTTTTGCTTAGAATCGCTAAAATTTCTTAGACCAGAGTTTAGTCGGACACTAGTGATTTAAAATATGGTTTTATATTTAGGAGTATATTACATTCTTAAATATGAAGCCTATTCTATTAATATTTCTTTTCGGTCTTATATCTATTACTGGCATTTCGCAAAACACGCCTATAAGCCCATTTAAATTAGTCGATGAAGCCAAGCGGAATCTTAATTATCTTAAACCTGTAAAGGTTTTGCGAGATTCAGCAGAGCTTTACCTTAACACTGACTATGAAGGCTATTATTACCAGGCGTTATCTACTTATCAGTCTTATGCAGGAGACTATTTTGGGGCTCTAAAAAGCTATGACAAGGCTTTTGGAAGGGGAAAGGCCAATAAGGTAGACTCTACCGAAGATATTAAAATTTTACCTGCTGCTCCTCTCATTTATGAAAAAGCCCGGAAATCTCAATTGCTAATTCTCAATGAAGCGCATCATGTGGCATTACATCGTGCTTTTGCCGCTAGTCTGTTAGATTCTTTATATGCGATGGGGTATCGGTATTTTGCGGTAGAAACCTTACTCTATACTGATGATAAACTGGCGGAGCGAGGATATCCTATTGAAGGAAGCGGTACTTATACCATTGAGCCTACCTTTGGTAATCTCATTAGAAAGGCAGCGGCAGTAGGATTTAAGTTTATAGCACATGAGGTTAGAGATGATCAGGAAATGGAGATTGAAGATTGGAAGAAGAGGTCTAATTTCCGAGATTCTATCATGGCAGTCAATGTAAATGCTGTGTTAGAAGCCGATGAGAATGCGAAGGTTTTTATGTACGTGGGGTATGATCATTTGCAGGAGCAAGAGAAGGACGGCATTAAGAGAATGGCCTATTTTCTTAAAAGGAATTATGGAATAGACCCTTTTACTATTGAGCAAACAGAATATACTGAAAAAGGTAGTCGAAAGCATGAATCTTATATGTACGAATATGTGGCAGGTAAGATCGAGGCTCCATCAGTGGTGTATACCAATGGAAGTCTTTATAAGAGTAAGCGCTATGCCGACTTGGTAGATTTACAAATATTTCACTCACGGACGCGCTTCAAATCTGACAGGCCTGATTGGCTCTTTAAATATTTACTAATGAAGCCTTTTTCAGTATATATCTCTGATTTTAAGGAACAAGAAATAATTGTGCAGGCGTATTATCAGCAGGAGTTAAATGAAGAAGAGCATCCTGTACCTCTTGATCATATTGCTGTAACTGATCATGAAAGTACGGTTAGCTTAGCTTTGCCAGCTAAGCCCTCCGGTTCATTAATCATTCAGATAAGAGATATAGAAAATCAGGTTTTAAGAGAGGTTGGGGTGGATTAATTCTTATTCGCCAACTGCCCACAGGCGGCATCAATGTCTTTACCTCTGCTTCTTCTTACATTTACTATTATGTCGGCTGCTTTTAATTTTTCAGTGTAGATATCCAGAGCTTCCTCAGAGGCTTGTTGAAACTCCCCGTCATCAATAGGATTGTATTCTATCAGATTTACTTTAGAAGGGATCACTTTACAGAATTTTACCAGAGCATCGGCATCTTTTTCAGTGTCATTAATTCCCCTCCATACTACATACTCATAAGTAACTTTCTTTTTGGTCTTGTAGTACCAATATTTCAAAGCTTCTTTTAGCGCATCAAGGTCATTTTTTTCATTAATGGGCATTACCTTAGATCGGGTTTCATCTATGGCTGAGTGTAATGAAACGGCCAGATTAAACTTCACCTCATCATCGGCCATTTTTTTGATCATTTTAGGAATGCCTACCGTAGAAAGTGTAATCCTTTTTGGAGACATACCCAGGCCCTCAGGG
Organism: Fulvivirga maritima; assembly: GCF_021389955.1. Taxonomy (NCBI): domain Bacteria; kingdom Pseudomonadati; phylum Bacteroidota; class Cytophagia; order Cytophagales; family Fulvivirgaceae; genus Fulvivirga; species Fulvivirga maritima. Next base: position 730,105 of record NZ_CP089980.1, on the reverse strand, counting down.
AGAGTGATCTTGTCAATGGCAGCAATCACATTACTGTAATTAAGCAGTGGTTCGCCCATTCCCATGAATACTATATTGGTCAAAGGGCGATTCATAAAGCGTTCGCTTTGTTCTTTAATAGCTACTACCTGATCATAAATTTCATCAGCATTGAGGTTGCGCATGCGCTTTAGTCTGGCGGTAGCGCAAAAGTTGCAGTCCAGGCTGCAGCCTACCTGTGAGGAGATACAAGCCGTAATTCTGGTGTCAGTAGGAATAAGCACAGACTCTACCACAGCACCATCAAACAGTTTTACAGCATTTTTAATAGTACCATCATCGCTGCGCTGCATCTGATCTACAGCTATATGATTGATAATGAAATCCGCCTTTAACTTATCTCGGGTTTCCAGAGAGATATTGGTCATCTGGTCAAAATCTTTGGCAGACTTTTTCCATAGCCACTCATATACTTGCTTGGCGCGAAAAGGCTTTTCTCCTATGCTTACAAAGTAATCCTTTATCTGCTCTCTGTTGAGCTGCCTGATGTCCTTTTTCTCCTCTTGTGCTATCATAATATTTGCAAAGATAAACAAACATCAGACAAGGCCATACGGTTCATTTTCGAAGTTTTAATTAGGGTTTCGTCTTATGATAGTACTTCGGTTAATCCAACAGGCTACTTGATAGTTCTTTCCTTCATCAAGGCTTTCGTTGAAAATATCTTCTATTGTAGGGAATTGCTGGGCTGCGTTTTTCATAGCATCAGTGTCGCCGGCTTTCTCATACATGTCATAGGCGGCCCAGTATACAGAGCGGTCGGCTACTTTGCTGCTTTCTTTTTTGCAATCATTAAAGCTGTTGTAATATAAATCGCCAATAAGTTTATATGCTTTTTTATAATTACCATCAGTAGCTAAGGCTTTTTCAGCATAATTTTTTGCTTCTATTTTATTGCCAGCCTGAGTTTGTTTTACGGCTATATGAAAATAGAGATCTGCCTTTTTGGAGGCGTCTGTACTGGCTTCTATGGCTTTGTTGTAATATTCCATAGCAGCCTGTTTTTTGCCTTCATTCCAATCGTGGTCTGCTAAAATGCGATAGATTAAAGGATTAGGATCTACTTTTATGTATTCTTTAGCCACATCAAAAAAGAAAGGTTCGCTGGTGCAGCCTTCAGATACGGCCAGTTTAAACACTCTTTTCATCATATTCTGGTCTGTAGCGATTCTGGGGGCTAACTTTTCTCTAATAAAATCACAGTTTACAGGTACTATTTGCAAAAGTATTTTGGTGGTGACTGATCTGATTTTTTCGAGTGTTTCTTCGTTTACAGATTCACTTTTGGCGTCAATAGCATCCATTATTTTGTAATAGCGGGTCAGCACTTCATCATCAGATAGAGGAGAAATGGCATTATACCTTCTAATTACATCCATATAAGCCGCCAGATTATTAACGCCTACATCAGTGCCGTTTAGTTTGTAGGTTTTTTCAAATACCTCGAAGAGTTCTTTTTCCTTGTTAGGCCTATCTTTCAGGTATTTATAAGAGGCAGATGCTTTGCGGTCAATCAAGTCTTTTTCATTATTGAAATGCTCCATGCGCAGATCATAAACAATCAGCACGGAGTCTTCATATGCCTCGGCAGGCTTTTTCTTATCAGCTAATTCCTGATATAGTTTTATTCCATTGATGTAAATACTTTCATGAATACCCGGAGTGTTTTCTAAAAGCCATTCTAAAGGTTTTCTTGCAGCATTAAGGTTGTCTGCTCTGAAGTTATCAGAAAAGAGGGCGTACATACTTTGCGCTTCCCGGCTGAGTGATTCGTCTTCGGGAAGGTTCAGTTGGGCAAATGAACCGCTTCCTATTAACAGGAAAATAAGTCCGATTATAAGTGTTCTTTTCATACCAATCTAAGACAATATGTCATCAAAATAATATTTTTTCTTAAAATAACTGTCATTTTTTCTGACTTTTTTTGAATTGGACTGTTGGACAAGAATTTGATGAGAACACAGTGAAGCAATAAGAATTAAGACATAAAAACATAAATAATATAAGTAATGAACTTTGATAAATACACCATAAAGTCACAGGAGGTGCTGCAAAAGGCAGCTGAAGTAGCTACTGGTGGTGGTCAGCAGGCTATAGAGCCCGGCCACTTAATGAAGGCCATTCTTATGACCGGTGAAAATGTGATATCTTTTCTGATTAAGAAATTGGATGTTAATCAATTACACCTGGATAATAAGCTGGATGAAATCATTAATAGTTACCCAAAAGTAAGTGGACAGCAGCCTTATTTATCTAATGATGCGGCCAGTGCTTTACAGCGTGCAGAGAAGGAGCTCAAAGAGTTTGGAGATGAGTATATAGCTGTAGAACACGTCATTTTAGGGTTGCTGGGCGGAAACGAAAAGGTGGCCTCATTGTTAAAAGATGTAGGATTTGATAGGAAATCATTAATAACAGGAATTAAAGAGTTGAGAGGAGGTGATTCAGTGAAAGATCCCAATGCAGAATCAAAATACAGGTCTTTGGAGAGGTACTCCATTAACCTGATAGAGCAGGCTAAAGCGGGGAAAATAGACCCGGTAATTGGTCGTGATGAAGAGATAAGAAGGGTGCTTCAGATATTGTCTAGAAGGACTAAAAACAACCCTATTCTTTTGGGTGAACCAGGAGTGGGTAAAACGGCCATTGTGGAAGGTATGGCGCAAAGGATAGTAGATGGGGATGTGCCTGAAAACCTGAAAGATAAGATATTGATCTCTTTGGATATGGGGCTTTTGGTGGCAGGAGCTAAGTACAAAGGAGAGTTTGAGGAGAGATTAAAAGCGGTAATTAAAGAGGTTTCCGACTCTAATGGGCAGATTATTTTGTTCATAGATGAGATCCATACGCTGATAGGTGCTGGTGGTGGCGAAGGAGCTATGGATGCGGCTAACTTGCTGAAACCTGCGCTGGCCAGAGGTGAGCTACATGCTATTGGAGCTACCACGCTTAAGGAGTATCAGAAATATGTAGAGAAAGATAAAGCTCTTGAAAGAAGATTTCAGTCCGTAATGGTAAATGAGCCGTCAGCTCAAGATGCTATTTCTATTCTTAGGGGTATTAAAGATAAATATGAGATACACCACGGTGTGCGTATAAAAGATGATGCAGTAATAGCGGCTGTGGAGCTTTCTAATAGGTATATCTCAGATAGACATTTGCCAGATAAGGCCATTGACTTGATGGATGAAGCGGCTTCTAAGCTGAGGTTGGAGATGGATTCTCTGCCTGAAGAATTAGATGAGCTGAATAGAAAAATCATGCAGCTGGAGATTGAGCGCGAGGCGATCAGGCGAGAGAAGGATAAGGAAAAAGAAAGGTCTTTGACTAAAGAAATAGCAGATCTTACTGATGTCAGGAATGACCTGAAAGCCAGGTGGGAAAATGAAAAAGCAGTAGTTCAGGGTATCCGAGAGCAGAAGGAGAATATTGATAAGCTGAAGTTTGAGGCGGAGCAAGCCGAGAAGTCTGGTGACTTTGGTAAGGTGGCAGAGATCAGATATGGAAAGTTGGTAGAAGCTCAAAAGCAGCTAGAGGAAAATCAGCAAAAAATGGCTGAGATGAAGGGTGAAGGCCTGATGAAAGAAGAGGTAGATAGTGAAGATATTGCAGAAGTAGTTGCCAGGTGGACGGGCATACCTGTCGCAAAAATGCTACAAAGTGATCGTGAGAAACTTCTACACCTGGAGCAGGAACTTGGTAAGCGTGTGGCTGGTCAGGAAGAGGCTATTCAGGCACTTTCTGATGCAGTGAGAAGAAGTAGAGCAGGACTGCAAGATCCGAAAAGGCCTATTGGTTCGTTTATATTCTTAGGAACTACAGGTGTAGGTAAAACGGAGCTGTCTAAAGCCTTAGCGGAATACCTTTTTAATGATGAAAATGCTATGGTGAGGATAGACATGTCAGAGTATCAGGAAAGGCATGCGGTGAGTAGATTGGTAGGAGCGCCTCCCGGATATGTAGGGTATGATGAAGGCGGCCAGCTTACAGAAGCGGTGAGAAGAAAACCTTACTCAGTAATACTGCTCGATGAGATAGAAAAGGCTCACCCTGACGTGTTTAACATACTGCTCCAAGTGCTCGATGATGGTAGACTGACTGATAATAAAGGTAGGGTGGCTAACTTTAAGAACACTATTATTATCATGACTACCAACATAGGCTCAGGCATTATTCAGGATAGCTTTGAAGGTCTTAATGAGGAGAATGTAGAGCAGGTGATAGAGACCACGAAGCATCAGGTTTTTGAATTGCTGAAAAAGTCAGTAAGGCCTGAGTTTCTTAACAGGGTTGATGAGACTATCATGTTCCGACCGCTGTCTAAATCTGATATCAGAAAGATTGTAGATATACAATTTAAGATTATTAGAAAACGACTGGAAGAGTCTGGCGTGAAACTTGAAGTTTCAGATGCAGTACTTGATCACTTGGCTAAGATTGGTTTTGATCCGCAATTTGGAGCCAGACCATTAAAAAGAGTGATACAAAGAGAGATATTAAATGAACTGTCTAAAGATATTTTGGCAGGTAAAGTCAATAAAGATGCTATTGTGGGCGTTAACCTTAATGAGGACAAAACAATAGAATTTATAAATCTTGATGAAGTTGAAGTTTAGGAATGTGAAGTTGGTAAACTGGGTTTAGGTTGAACAGGCTCCGGGGTGGTTCCCGGAGCCATCTTTTTGTTCATTACTTAAATGCCCATAGTTATTTTAATATCGTCAGCTATCTGTCTATTGTATTCGAAAGATAGTTTTTGATAGTTAATAATGTCAATAATAGTACCTATATAGCACAAGCCAGCTGTAAAGAAATAAAGAAGGCCCATGCCTATTTGGTTAAGTGCAAAGCGCTGAATTCCTGCAATACAAAACAAACCCAGGATGGCAAAAATCAATGTCTCTTGAGGCTTTCTTCTTCTTGCCCTGTAAACAGAGAAAAATTTGGCCGCCTTTTCTTCAGTTAAAGAACCTATTATCATTTGGATATAGGCCAGTTCCTCGCCCTCTAATTCGGGTATATGATCATACGTGTTAGCCATAGTTTTAATTATTTGTTGTTATAAATTGAGTTTTCAAAAGAGTTATCACCCTGAAAGATAGCACCATTATGGCGAATATTCCTAGAGGGTGAGCTTTCAGTGAAGCTATAAAGTGTCCATGAAATGCCAGCGATATGGATTGACCCAGTCCACAACCCGGGCAAAAATGGAAATTAAGATTTTTTAAGGGGCATAAGGTGAAATGCGGCTCTTCTGGAGATATAAAAGCCAGATAAATAAGTGCGGCAATCCAGATGATAGCCTCAACAGGAATATGTTTTATGCCCTTTTTCAATGAATGAATTCTGATTTTATTTTTTTTACGCAAAATAACAGATCAGGGTTAGGATCTGATGATAAGTGGTGTGTTTTGGTTTTAAAGTAGATCCTCATCAATGTCTTGACGACCGATTATGCGCATAATTTCTATGCTGTTCGTGTTTTTTATTCGGTAATAAATATTATCAACACCGCAGGTGCAACGTCGGTATCCGGGCCGTATGAAGTCAACAGCTTGATATAGGTAAGGCTGATGAGCAATTCGCTCAAATTGAGAAAAGAATGCGTAAAAATATTTGTCAGCCTGGTGCTCTCCAAAAGTGCGTACGCCGTACTGGTGAATGCGAATTAGGTCAGATTTTGCTCTTTCACTAAGCTTATAGTTCTCCATTTTGATGTAGCTCATCCTTAGATAATGCAAGGATTTCGTCTCGGTTCATTTTAGTGAATCCACTTTGTTCTGCTTCGATAAGTTTTTTTCTAAGCCAGTCTAATTTCTTCTCTTCTTCTGCTCGTGCCTTTCTGATTAAGTCATTCACTAATTCGCTTTTACTAGTATATTCTTTACTTTCAATTTGTGCTTTTAGCCATTTGTCATTGGGTTCAGTAAAGGTTATGCTTTGTCTGGCCATAGTATTTTATTGATGTTAATTTGATGTAAAATTACACCAAATTAACATCAAATACAATTGTCGGTTTTAGGAGTACAGAGAGCTTTATAAATAAAAAATGCGCTAATTAACCCACTAGCGCATCTTTTGTAATATTTATGAAATTAAAAGCTATCCTTTCAATTCCAGAGTCACAATATTCTCCACGTGATAAGTGTGAGGAAACATGTCCACTGGCTGCACATCGGTCACTTCATAATAGTCGCCTAATAGTGCAAGGTCTCTTGCTTGTGTAGCTGGGTTGCAGCTTACATATACTATTCTTTGAGGTCTGGTGTTTATGAGTACCTCGCATACATCAGGGTGCATGCCTGCGCGTGGAGGATCAGTAATTACTACATCTGGTCTGCCGTGCTCAGCTATGAAGTGATCTGTAAGCAGGTCTTTCATGTCACCAGCAAAGAATTTAGTGTTACTAATATTGTTGATTTCAGAGTTTACTTTGGCATCTTCAATGGCCGCTTCTACGTATTCTATGCCTATTACTTCTTTTGCGTTGGCAGCTATATAATTGGCAATGGTTCCTGTGCCAGTATATAAGTCATATACTAGTTCTTCTCCGGTGAGTTTGGCCATTTCCCAGGCTTTCTTGTATAGAGCTTCAGCCTGTTTTGCGTTAGTCTGGAAGAATGATTTAGGACCTATTTGAAATTTCACATGCTTATCAGGAGCATCTGGCAGCTGCATTTGCTCTGTGATGTACGGTAAACCGTGGTATGTAACTACCTCCAAATCATTATAAGTCTCATTCTTTTTAGTGTTGATCACATAATTCAGAGAGGTGATCTGAGGAAATTTATTCTTAAGTGCATCCAATACAGCAAAAAGATATTCCTCATTATCTCCTGCTACTTGAAGAATAACCATGACCTCGCCTGCTACTGTGTTTCTGATGATTAGGTTTCTCAAATAACCTTCCTGAGTAATAAGATCGAAGAAGGGTATGTTGTTAGCTTTAGCCACTTCCTTGACCGTAAGGCGGATGTCATTAGAAGGGTCTGGCTGTAAATAGCAGTGGTTGATATCTAATATCTTGTCGAATCTTTTTGGGATATGGAAGCCCAGGGCATCACGATCCAGATCTTCATCCTGAGAGATTTCCTCTTTAGTGAGCCAGCGTTTGTTAGAGAAGGTGAATTCCAGCTTGTTTCTATAATATCGGGTTTCTTCAGAGCTTAATATTCTTTTGGCTTCAGGTAATGGTACTTTTGCTATTCGTTCCAGGTTATCTACTACTTGCTGATGTTTGTAGTCCAGCTGTGTTTGGTAGTTGATATGTTGCCATTTGCATCCGCCGCAGGTTCCAAAATGTTCGCAGAAAGGCTCCGCACGCAGGGAAGAATATTCGTGAATGGCTACAGGGATGGCTTCAAGAAAGGATTTTTTCTTTCTTATTACCTTTATGTCGGCGGTGTCACCCGGAGCTACACCTGTTACAAATATAACCTGTCCGTCATACCTTGTAATGCACTTGCCTTCCGCTGCAATACCTTCAATTTTTATATTTTTTAAAATTTTATTTTTTAACTTCATGCTTGTACTTATGCTTTGGTATTATGGAACTTATTGCTCTTTCTGAAAAATAATGATACTCATTTTATATTAATGAATATTTGATTATAATCAGAAACACCTAATCTCTTCAACTCCAATGAAAAGAAGTTTTTTACTTATTTGCTTTCTGGTAATCTGCAAAGCTAGTTCATTTGCTTCTCATATCGTAGGGGGTGAATTTGAATTAGTCTATCTTTCTGGAAATAATTATAGGTTAAATCTTATTATTTACTTCGATGAGATTAACGGAAACCCGGGAGCTAAGTATGAACCGACGCCAATAGCATGGATTTATCGTAAGAGTGATAATAATAGAATGAGGCAGATCTCTCTGCCCTTCAGGAGTGAGTCGAAGGTAATTTACAGCTTGCCGGACTGTCAGGATGATGCTGTGGTGAATACCACTCGAATGGTCTTTTCATCGGTGATTACGCTTGATCCTAATGAATATGCTAGTCCTTCAGGGTACTATATTGCCTGGCAGCGATGTTGTAGAAATTATACTATCCAAAATATTTTCTCTGAAGATCCTGATGCTGCCGGAGTGGCTGCAGGTCAGACGTTTTACCTGGAAATACCTCCTTTAATAAAAGATGGAGAGCGATTTATTAATTCATCTCCTCAGCTATTTCCTCCACTGAGCGATTATGCTTGTGTGGATCGTAGTTTTTATGCTGATTTTAGAGGTAGTGATGTAGATGGAGATTCTCTGGTTTATAGTTTGGTGGAGCCTCTTAATACCCCTTCTGCTGATCCGCATCCGCAGCCTCCTTCGAGTGCGCCATACCCTACGGTGCAATGGAGGGGGAGTTATGGCATTAATAATATTATGCATGGAGACCCGGATCTTTATATCAGTGATAATGGGCTTTTGAGGGTGACGCCTTCAGAGCAAGGGCTTTTTGTTTTTGCGGTCAAATGTGAAGAATATCGTGATGGAGAGAAAATAGGGGAGGTGCGCCGTGATTTTCAGATGGTAGTTGTGGACTGTGAAGATCCTGGTGAAGCTCCCGAGCTAAGTATTAACCTTGAAGATGGGAGTACTTATGTTGAAGGAGATGTGCTGGAGTTTTTGGCAGATGATGATAAATGTGTGGAGTTTGAGGTGCAAGATGCGAAAGGAGGGAGGGTGAATTTTAATCTTGATCCTGTAGGTTTTGATTATGAAAATTACACTGTTAATATCATTGGGCAGTCGCCTTCTGGTGATAATTTGCGCGCCAGAGTATGTTTTACTGATTGCCCTCCTGAGCAGGATTTGCCGTTTGATATTGATTTTATCGGTCTTGACCGTACCTGTCCGCAGCCATTACAAGATACGGTCAGGCTCACGGTGCTTATAGAGCCGCCAGCTAATGAGTTGCCTGAAATTACTCATAGAGAAGATGGTGTAGGAAGTTATTCTAATGCGGCTTTAAGGTATGTTGAAGTAAATGAACAGGCCGGAGGTTTGAAGATAGTCAATATTTTGGGGCAAGATGCCGATGCTGATTTTATGGATATTATGTTAGATCCAGTGGATTTTGAGTTGGATGACTATGGTTTCACAATAGTGAATAGGAGGAATCAAGTAGGGCTGTTAGAAACTTGGTTAGAATGGAATTATGACTGCCAGACCGTAAGTTTTGATGGTAAAACGGAGTTTGAAATATTAGTCTATGTGGAAGATTCTGATGACTGTGAGTATGAAGATCCGGTGCTGCTGACCCTGAATCTTGAGATTAACCTTCCTTTTAACAGTGAGCCAGATGTTTATAGCAATGACTTTGAGTTAACAACTGAGTATGTCCGTTTTACTTCTGACTTAAATAATGTCATTCGTTTTGATGTAAGCGCACTTGATCAGGATGGTGACCGAACAGTGCTCAATGGAATGGGGGCTAATTTTAATTTTGCTGACTATGGTATTACTTATGCCGGAGCTGTTGGTGAAGGTGGTGCCAGTCCTACGCAGCTCAGCTCCGAATTTGTATGGGATCTCAATTGCGACTTTTTTTCTTTTGAAGAAAAGGATTCTCTTAGAGTCTATTTTTTTGCTGAAGATGATGATAAGTGTGATATAACCAACAGAGACACCTTAACGGTTGATTTTATTTTGTATCCACCGCCTAATAGTGATCTTTCTTTGCAGGTAGTGGGGCGTGGTGAGACAGTTTTACAAGGTAGTAATATTACTATTACGGTAGGGGAAAGTATTGCTCTAGGTTTGTCAGGGCAGGATGATGAGGGAGATGCGCTGTTATTAAGGCAAATCAATAAAGATGTAGAGCTTGGTTATAAGTTTAATGATGTTAGAGGTTTTGGTTCGGTGAGCTCCGATTTTACCTGGACCCCAGGCTGTTCTGCTCTAAAAGGAGAGAGCGAGGCGCAGTATTTATTGGAGTTTATTTTGTCTGATGACCATTGTTATTTTTCTGATGCAGATACATTGAGATTGAATGTAACTATAAAGGATATCGATAATAAAAGCGATCAGTTTCTACCTCCTAATTTCTTCACCCCGGCAAATCATGATGGCCTAAATGATTACTTCGGAATGTATAAGCAGGTGGAGGGATCAGAAGAATTGCGAAACATTCTGCCTTTAGATAATTGCGCAGGGCAATTTGAAGAAGTGGTGATTTTTAATAGATGGGGGCAGAAGGTGTTCAATAGTAGTGATCGCGACTTTAAATGGTATGGTAGCGCTGTTCCTTCCGGAATATATTATTACTATATCCAATATTCTAATATACGTTATAGAGGAGCGCTCACTTTAATGAAGTGATGCCTTACATGAAATTCACTTTTTTTAATTTGTCTGTTTTGATGTAAGCTTTCTTGCCTTGCCATTCGGTTTGGGTCCATACATCCTGATTTTTGTATACGGGCAGCCTATGACCTTTTCCTATAATGGCTACTACTTCGGCTCCTGCGGAGGGACCTTCCATCACGTAGGTGTTAGATTTTACTACTATGCCTTTATGATAATCTCTGCCAAAGTTTAGGGTGTAAAATAATAACCCTAATACCAAAGCATTTAGTATGGCCGGAATTACAGGGCTGTATTCGCTATTCTTTTTATATCTTATAATTATGGCAAAAAGTATGATTGAAATAGCTAGTAGAGCATATATGATCTGGTTGAAGTACTTAAAAAATACCGTTTCAAAAAACTCAAAATCATCATAAGTATAGCCTTCAAGATCTTTTTTGTCAGCCAACTCTTCCATTTTAGAAAGCACTTTTTTATCTGAGGTTTGCAGATAATACAAGTTAAGGTAATAAAGCGCCATGCTATAATCTCCCAGTCCTTCTTTTATGTAAGCCATCTTTAGCAGCATGGCAGGAGATGCTTTCTTTTCTGCAGTAAGTAGCTGCTCATAAAGCTTAAATGATTCAGTGAACTTTTTAGCATTAAAAAGCGAGTCAGCATCCTGAAGTGTTGAAGCATCCTGATTCTCGGCCTGAGAAAAAGGAACAGCTAAGCATATGAACGAGATAATGAAGAATAAACGCATAATGAATACTTTTAACCAGCTGCAAATATAATGGTTCAATTTTTTTTAACGTGATATCTGCGCTAAGATTGCGAGAACGGTGATTTTAGAGGTAGAAACGGATTTTTTTAATTTTTTTAAACTGAAGCTTTTGTATTTTAGGTCTGAAACATTACTTTTGCATCTCCATTCACAAAAAGGGTCTTAAAAAGTTCCTTTGGACTGAAAAAAATGGTAAGATTCCGTAGCTCAGTTGGTAGAGCATCTCCCTTTTAAGGAGAGGGTCCTGGGTTCGAGCCCCAGCGGGATCACAACCCGGCCACTTAGAAAAGTCTAGGTGGTTTTTTATTGTAAAGTGTTGATTATGAGACGAAATTTTTAATTTGTCTTCTTAATTTTTAAAAACACAATGTTTGCATTTTACATTGAAAGTATTACTTTTGCAGCCCTATTTATGAAAGCTTAGAAATGAGTTTTTTTAAATATCTGTTAAGATTCCGTAGCTCAGTTGGTAGAGCATCTCCCTTTTAAGGAGAGGGTCCTGGGTTCGAGCCCCAGCGGGATCACAAAAAGCCACTTAGATTTCTAAGTGGCTTTTTTGTTTTATAGGCTTTTTTTATAACTCATCTAGAAGGGTGAGTAGCTTTTGGGGTCTGGTTAAAAATGGAGAATGATCAGAGTACTGAATCACATGGATGGTGATGTCTGGGTACTGATTGCACATATATCTCTGAGCTCTGGGCGTAATGGCCTGGTCTAGCCGGCAAGCAATATATACCTTTTTTATGTTGTCGAAATTACTACTAAGAGATACTGGAGTGGTAAATGTGCTTAAAGGTTGAGGCACTAGTAGGGTAGTCATTAACTCTATTTCAAGCTCAAGTCTAGGTTTGTCTACAGCATAAGTTAAGTTGTAAAATGCGTCTACGTAAGAGGCTTCAGGAATGTATACACTGTCTCCATTTATTATAATATTCTGAGTTACTACTGATCCTGTGTCTAAAGAAGCGATATCTAGCAGGCTTTGGCCATCAGTTAATAAAAAAGCGGATACAAAGACCAGTTGTTTTACATAGGAAGGTAGATTTTCTGCGGCTTGTGAAATAACTACACCTCCATATGAGTGTCCTACCAGCGTAATTGACCCTCCTATTTCAAGCATTTTATTAGTAACTGTATTTACATGCGAGGCCAGGGTTACGTCTCCAACAGCGGTTTTGTCGGTTCCAAGACCGGGAAGCTGAACGGTATAGACCTGATGTCCTAGTTGGGTCAGGCCTTTTACTATTTTAAACCATGATCCTTCCGGGTGCCAGGCTCCATGTACCAATAGAAATTTTTGGCTGGTGGTCATTCTTGTAGGGGAGGCTGTGGCTTCAGATGAGCTGAGGATTTCTTCTGTAGAGTTGGTGGGTTGATATTCGTGGTGGTTGTCCTCACAGCTTAAGATAATTAGTGAGCAGATAATAAGGGATAATAGTATAAATCTCTTCATATTAAAATATTTATGTTTTGTTTTGGTAATTGTGCAAAAGTAGTAGGTTGAAGTGCTGGCAATCAACTGAATGTCAAACCATAGCTTACTTGGTTTAACTAATTGGATTATTAAGGATTAGTAAGTAATGAGGAGGGATTGTCTAAAGTGTCTTTGTTTGTAAGGTTATCTCAAATGGTAGTTTTTTTTTGTCGTAGGAGCTTGTTACAGAGGCATAATTGGTCCTGAGTGAAGTGAAAGTGGTTTTGGTTAATATTCTTTCAGTAGGGAGGAGGTTGGCTTCGTTATCATTTTAAGTAATTATTACTTTTAAAAGTAATTTGGTGCATAGTGATGAATGGCTTTATTTACACCTTTCTGACAGATTAAATGAGGTTTATAATTAAACCTTTCTTTTATGAAAAATCATCGAAAAAATAAATTCAGGTTCTTTTTAACTTTTAAAAAGTAATAAGGCCGATTAAATCAATTAATCGGCCTTTTAATTTATAGTCCTTTCAATATGTTAAGAAGTTGATTGGGCCTGGATAAAAACGGTGAATGATCTGCATTTTGTATAGTATACACTTGCACGTCTGGATAATTAGAATACATATTTTGTTGAGCTTGTGGAGTGATTGCGCGGTCGTCAGTACAAGAGATGTACACTTTATCGAGATTGTTGTATGCTGATGATAAAGAAATTGGCGTGGTGAATGTTGCTAATGGTTGAGGTACTAGCAATGTCTTTATAAAGTATATATCTTCATCAATGTTTTTATTATTAGAGTTTTGTCCGTAGTTGTAAAATGCATTTTCATATGCATCTTCCGGTATAAATACGCTGTCGCCTGTAATCACAATATTTTGGGTAACTACAGAGTTGAGGTCGGTGGCGGCTATATCAAATAAGCTCTGCCCATCATTGAGCATAAAAGCAGATACATACACCACTTGATCTACGTATGAACTTAGGTTTTCTGCTGCCTGAGAAATAACTACGCCACCATAAGAATGGCCTACTAATGTGATGCCGCTCCCTATCTCTTGCATTTTGGAGGTAACAGCATTTACATGTGTGGCTAAGGTAATCTGGCTGATCGGAGTTCTGTCAGTGCCTAAGCCTGGAAGTTGAATGGTGTGTACTTCATGGCCAAATTTTTCGAGACCTACTACCATTTTGTTCCATGAGCCTTCAGGGTGCCAGGCTCCGTGTACTAGTAAAAATTTCTTGTCGCCTTTTTTCTTGGCATTAGTCTGAGATGATTCTTGAGTAGATAGGGAAGGGTTGGTTTTTGAAAAGGTAGGTTGATAGTTCTCGTTATTGTTGTCCTCACAGCTAAAAAAAATAACAACAATCAATGCTAGGATGGAAAATTTTAAATTTCTCATTTTCAATTGTTTAAGATTTGTAATTGGAAAAGTGCAAAATTAATACGCGGATAGGGCGTGGGTCAACCGAAACTAAACGCATACCTTACTCTTGTGGTGGTCTTGGTTGTATTAGAATTTGGTTTTATTGATAAGTGTCTGTTTTATAAGTGTTTATGGTTTGTTTGGGTAGGGTTCCTCGCTAGCTTTTCGGGTTGGAGCGCTTGATAATTTAAATATCAAAGGCTAATCATTAGTAAAGCAGCCCTTTTAATACTTAGTGTGTATTTGGGAGAGAAGAACAGGATGTTGACGGTATTTATGGTGTGATTCTAAGTAGATGTATGTAGGGTATTGGAGGTATATTATTGTTTTTGATCCAAAATTGGAAATCCCCCTCTTTTATATACTAATTTTTCATATTAATAGGAAGAATTAGTTGTTCTTTTTTTAGTTAAACGACCCGTGATAGCAGTCGTATGGTGTGAGATAGTCATTCAGATGAAATTTAGTGATTTTACTTTTTGATGTGACTTTTAAGGGGTTAAAGAATGATCTCGTGTTAAAATAGATATTATTATAGCATAATATTTATTACAAGAGAAATGTCAATATGTCTACGGCGGTAACTAAAAACAAAAGAGGGTTTACGTATGTGCTCCCGGAGATCGGGAAAAAATTTATAGCGGAGGCTACAGTGGGGCACGGTCCTGTGCTCGATGTAGGTGCTGCTTATGGGGTAGCTACCTTGCCGGCCTTACGTAAAGGCTTAGAAGTAGTAGCTATAGATATTAATAAGGAGCATTTGGAAAGCCTGCAAGAGCGCGTTCCTGTTACTCATTCCAGAAGGCTTACTACTATGGAGGGTAATTTTCCTTATGTTAATTTTCCTGATAATCATTTTCAGGCTATTTACATTTCTCAAGTATTTCCTTTTTTGAAGCCTTTTGAGATAGAGATGGCTGCAGAAAAAATCTTTAGGTGGCTTAAGCATGGGGGTAAGCTCTATGTGGTAAGCTTTACTCCTTATTTAAGGCACTGTGAGTCTTATATACCTATATATGAGGCTAAGAAGGAGAAGGGTGAAGAGTGGGCAGGGTATATAGAGTGCTTGTCTGAATATAGTAAGGATAACCCTATTGCCAGTGCCTTGCCAGACTGTATCAATCATATTGATCAGGATGATCTTCATAGAGTGTTTTCTCCATTATTCGATATAGAACAATTATTCGTTTTTGGAGATCCTAATAACCATTTGCCTGACTGGATTAGGTATGATGGAAAAGAGAGAGTTGGAATGATAGCAAAAAAAGGCATATGAAAACAACAAAGATTCAAAACTGGGTGGATGTCAGCGAGCTGTCTAATAGTGATGTTCCTGATAATGTTTATGATTGGCTTACACCAGCTGCTTACAAGCTGAGTGATGGTATTAGGCGTACTTATGAAACCTTTGAATTAGTGAGGATAAGTGAAGGGATTGGGCGCCTTACCGAATATGAAAAACAGTATTTAAGAGGAGAATATGCTTATATAAGGCAAATTTTTCTTCTGGGCGACGAGCATCCGCAAGTGTATGCGCGTACAGTAGTGCCGTTGAAAATGTATACGGCATATAAATCATTATTTGATGAGCTGGGAGATAAGCCTATCGGGGAGAATCTTTTGTATAACAACCCTGGTATTACAAGGTCTCCTTTCGCTATTAGTATGTTTAATATGGCTCACCTTCCCTTTATGGCATATAGCCCAGAAGGGCGTTTTGCGCGTAGGCAGGAGTATATCTTGTCTTTGCCAATATGGAATAGACAGTCGGTTTTCAAGTTATTAGACTTGCCATTTGCGTTGATTACTGAGTCATTTTTACCAACAATAAAAAAACTTAAAAACTAAGTAGTAAATTAAATTAAGAAGTTATGGTTCTTTTAGAAAAAAGCAAGGGTGTTTTGGAGTATGATGAAAGTGCTCCGTGTGTTATTGGTAGGTTTACTGGATTTATGAAGAGTGATGAATTTCGCGCCTTTTTATTAAAAGGATTAGAATACTGCATTCAGTACAAACCGGAAGGAAAAGATATTATGTGGTTGGCAGACACTAGGTCTCACTCTGTACAGCAGAAGGAGGATACTGATTGGGTGGCAACTCACTGGAACCCTAAAGCCTTGGAGGCAGGAGTTAGGTATGTAGCTTTTATTGTGCCGGAGAATGTGTTTGGAGAAATGGCTGTGAAGAATTATATGAATCAGTCTACAAAATATGGAGGCAAGACCTTGCATATTGGTATGTTTTCAACCATCGATCAGGCCAAAGAATGGTTTAAAAAAAGAAACTAAAGTAGAAGTATAGTTATAATTTATAGTTTAATTAAAAAGGAGTGAGATTCGTCTTTCTCCTTTTTTTTATAATTTTTTTTGCAACTGGTTGCTCGTGATTATCGGTGAGGTAAAAATCCGGGGTAAAGTATGTGGCTAGCTAAATAGAGGTGTGGCGGTTGTAAGTACTTGAAGATGTTTTAGCTTAAATATTGATCCTTAATTTCATCATAAATTGATTGAAACGTAATGCGTTCGTAATCTCTATTTGGGATGTAATAGATGAATAAAATCCCAAATTGGGATTTTATTCATTTTGGCACCTTTCTTTAAAAATTATTAAGGTGTTGATTTTCAATTATTTATAGGGTTTGTTTTTTGCTAAATCGTTTGAGTACGAATTTTGCCTTCTGTAAGTTCCTTAATGTTTTCTGTTGGCTTTGAATTCTAAAGGGTTAGGTATGTGTGGAGTTTGAAGTTAGCTGATAAAGATTAAAGCCTAACCAGTTTTGAAATGAAAACAAATATTATCTATGAAACACTTTCTATTCTGCAGGAAGTGTTTGCTCGCATTATTACTCTCTTGTATGATAACGGCCATCCTGGCCAAAGGTTGTCATTGGTTCAATACTTTGAAACAAAGTTTTTATACAAAAGGCACATATTATCTGATTAGTGCATTTACTTAATTATTACGACCTGTGCTGATTTTCAGCTTTAACCAAATCAACACTTTAAATTACTAAAGCAGTATTTTATCATAAGCGCCTCTCTTGAGGTGCTGGACCTGAAACTCATGATAGTAAATAAATTTATACTAGGCATATCTCAAAGATCTTTTTTTAAAATGATAAACGTTATTTCCACGTTTGCATTGCTTGTTTCTTTACAAAATATAGTTTATGCGCAGCTAGCCAATAAAAACCAACATTATGCTGATTATGAGGATATCGGCATATTTTCCTTTAAAAGGAGTCATTATATTTCTAATAATGAGAGTATGATTTCTAAAGAAGATGTGAAAACTATCCTTGACAGGTCAATTCATTCAGGTGATGTTATTTCACCTTTGGGACTTGTAAGAGGGGGAGTCGAAGACAGCCTTCAATTATTAAACTTTTCCAAAAGTGTGGGTCAAATAATTGTTGAATATGATAGAATTCATGAATCTGCCTTTTTTTTGCTCACTAGCCATAGTCCTACAGCTGAAGACACGGATATTTATATGGCGGAGAACACCACTAAAACATTTAGTTCTACTGATTTCTCGAGTGATTTTAATGACCCTGATGGGAATCCTTTTGCGGGTATCCTTATCACTAGTTTGCCCTCAAAAGGAACCCTCTCTTATAACGGCTCACAGCTAACTGCTTCAGAGATTTCAGGATTGGATTTTGAAATAGCCGAAGCGAATATAAGTAAATTGACTTATTCTCCATTGCAAAATGAAGATGGTTCTGCGTATTCTAGCTTTACTTTTAAAGTGTACAATGGAAATGAATATAGTGCTAGTGACTATGTACTAAATGTAAATATAGAAGGGGGGGGGCTTAGCTGGCTTGACTTCTCCTGTAGTGCTTTGGCTCAAAGCTGATCAGTATGTGTATAAAGATAAAAACTCGTACAAGGCAGGTATGAGTGAAGCACAGGATGGTGATCAGGTATTGTCATGGAAAGACAGGTCTGGTTACCGATCAAATGCAGCTACTTCTCATCAGCTTAATACACCTCCTACCTTTTTGGCTGAAGGTATCAATTATAACCCTGCTATTGAATTTGACGGAAGTGACGACGCGCTGGATTTTTATGATGATTTTATATATGGAACAGGTGCTGCCTTATCCATATATATGGTGGTAGAACCTTATGATGATCCTTTAAAAACATCCCCTTATGTAATAGATCATGGTTTTTTAGGTAATGAAGGTTATGGTGTTGCTGTAGGTTCTGATGCTTATTTGTTTTACAGCCCTACGGATTTCCACGGTGTAGCAACAAGTAAGTCACCTCTTAATGAAAAGATCGCGAAGTCAGTAGTTGTTGGGGTAGAATATGATTTTACAAATACACAATCATTAATAATTAATGGCGAAACGATAGAATCAGTAGCCATCCCATCATTAGAAAGCATGTCGAGTTCAGTCATCGCTTCCAGCCCTACGCATGATGGTAGTTCCGGACCATTCACGATAGGTAGATCATCCAAAAGCGCTGCAATAGACAATGATGGAGGCAGGTATTTTTATGGAAAACTTGCTGAAATAATTATGGTCAATGACAAATTATCTGACACCGAGCGTGCAAAATTAGAATCTTACATGGCTCTTAAGTATGGAGTGGTACTTGATAAAACAAGATCATATCTGGCCAGCGATGGCACTACCTTGAGGGCTGCTGATGCTAACTACAATGTTGATGTCTTGAATGTAACCCGAGATGACGCCAGCAGTTTATATCAAAAGCAATCTAAAACAGCAGACGATTCTACTCGGATTTACCTGGGAACACTGGAAGTCACTAATAGAGCAAATTCCTCAACAATTTCCAATGACATTTCATCCATTATTCTGGCTCATGATGGAGGGGCTATGCATACTACCTCAGCAGGTAATCTAGACTTGCCAGATGGTAATGCCAGAATAGAACGAGAGTGGAAATTGGTAAATACCAATTTTTTAGATAATTACAGTCTGGATATGAAGGTCGCCAATATAAATGATCTTAAAACTATCAATGCCGATAAATTATTTTTGTTAATTGATGATGATGGAGACTTCACTGATGCAACAATAGTTAGAGCTGCAGATGGTATTACTTTTTCTAATAATACCGGCCTGATAAGTATTACAGGGATATCCACATCGCTAATACCAGCCAACAGTACCAGATATATTACGCTAGGCTATGAAATTAATGATGCACCATCTTTTACTGCCGGTGCCAACCAAAGAACAATTGAAGGGGCAGGAGCACAAGAGATTAAAAATTGGGCGACTGAAATTAAGAAAGGATCGGCTGAAGAAACTTCGCAATCTTTAAATTTTAATTTGTCTAATGATAATACAGCATTATTTAGTGTACCTCCCGCAATTGATGCTAATGGCACATTAACTTATACGCCAGCTAATGACGCTTCTGGAGTGGCTGTTGTGGATGTGGTCTTGAAAGATAATGGTGGAACTGCTCATGGCGGAGTGGACTCTTCAGCTCATGTTACTTTTAGCATTACCATAGAAAAAGTCTATAAGAGTCCTGTCTCTTCAGATCAGACTATTACTATGGATGAAGATAAAAGCTACAGTTTTTCAGCTAAAGATATTACCTTCTCAGACGATGATGGCGACAACTATGAATCATTCATTATTACCGCTCTGCCTGAAAAAGGTACGCTAAAGTATGATGGGGTAGCAGCAAAAGCTTTCGTTTATTATACAGATAGGTCACTGCTTTCTTTTGAGCCAGCCGCAGATGAAAATGGTACTGGCTACACCTCCTTTACTTTTCAGGTAAAAGACGATGGAGGATCAACAGGTAATACCGATGGCCTGATGGGCTACTATCCTCTTAATGGAGATGCTAAGGATTATTCGGGCCACGGGCATGATGGTACCGTTAACGGAGACCTTACATACAGTGTAGGTTATAATGATACAGGAATAGCTGCAGCATTTGATGGTGTAAATGATTATATAAATCTGGGTCCTCAAAAGGACTTTTTCACCAACAATAATACATTTTCTATCTCTGCGTGGGTGCAAATTGCAGGGGGAGATCGGTCTGTAATAGCAACAGCTACAAATCCGGCAGCCATAGAAAGCGGCAAAGCATCGTGGGGGCTTTCTTTAAGAAATAATGGTCAGACTTGGTTTTCTTGGATGACCTCGGGGGGGGCATCTGCCAGGTCTAGCACTACCACAAGTCACAACGTGGGTAGCTATAACCATATAGTATTAGTGGTAGATGGTGGCAATCACAATATTTATCTGGATGGAGTAAAACGAACCAAGGGGGGCTCATTTTCAGGTGCCTTTGATGAAGCACTTAATCTTTTAATCGGACACACTATTTCCGCTCCTGATGCTGAGTATTTAAATGGAACTCTAGATAACGTGTTGCTATATGATAAGGTGTTGACTTTAAAAGAGGTTCAAGAATTATACAGCTATCCATTGAATGATAATCTGAGTAAGAACCATACCATTACATTCAATGTAACGCCTGTACCTGATGCACCAACATCTAAAGACAATAGCATTACTGCTGATGAAGATGTGGCCTATAAATTTAGTGCCTCAGAATTTAATTTCAAAGATGTAGATGGAGACTCGATGAGTGCGCTTCAACTGCAAAGTTTGCCATCTAAAGGAACTTTAAAGTATAATGGTGTTAATGCGGAGGTTGGTAAAGATTACGCAAATCCTAGTCTGCTTACTTTTATAGCAGATGAGGATGAATATGGTGAAAATTATGCTTCATTCACTTTCAAAGTAAAAGACGATAGCAATGACGCTGCTACCCAATATAGTGAATCTTCCTACACTATTACAATAAGTGTTAATGCCGTAGAGGATCCGCCAATAGCTACCATTTTTGAAATCACTATCGATGAAGATGAAACTTTAACCTTTACAGGTTCTACTATTGGTTATTATGATGCAGATGGTGATTTTTTCCAAAATTTCAAAATTACTGGCTTTAGTGGGAAGGGAACCTTCAGTGGTGGAATTGTTGGAGAGAATGTGTTTTCAGGAGGTTTGAAATTTACACCTGATGCTAATGATTACGGCACTAACTATGCCTCTTTCAGTTATAAAATAAGAAGTGCCAATAATGTATGGAGCACTAAAGTATTTACATTAACCATTCATGTAAGATCGGTCCCTGATGCACCAACTTCTAAAGACAATAGCATTACGACCCTTGAGGATATTCCCCATGAATTTAGTGCCTCAGAATTTGATTTCAAAGATGTAGATGGGGACTTGATGAGTGCGTTTCAACTGAAGAGTTTACCCTCTAAAGGAACTTTAAAGTATAATGGGGCTAATGCTGAGGTTAATACCGATTATCAAAATCCCAGTCTGCTTACTTTCATTCCATCTGCAGACGAATTTGGTGCACCTTACAGTTCTTTTACTTTTAAAGTGAAAGATAACAGTGGTCATAGTGCCACTGAATATAGTAAGTCTTATACCATGACAATTAATGTCACACCTGTAAACGATACGCCCCAAATAGTGCAGAAAGACACATCAGTTTTTGAAAATCAAAAAATAGTAATGAAAATCATTGCTATAGATCCGGATTTGGCTACGGGAGATGTTCATACATATGACATTAGTGGTGGAGCTGATGCAGCGCTATTTAGCATTAGCTCTTCCACACAAGAGCTCTCTTTCAATATTGCACCAGAATTTGCTTCTCCGAATGATAGCAATGGCGATAATATATATGAGGTCCAGGTGCGAGTTACGGATAAAGAAAATGCTACAGACAAGAAGGATGTAAATATTACTATTCTTGGCAGCTTCATTACCACTTGGCAAACCACTACTGCCAATGAGAACATCACTATTCCGACCACAGGGGCAGGATATGATTATAATATAGACTGGGGCGATGGATCATCTGACCTCAACCAAACAGGAGATGCTACGCATACTTATAGCTCGGCAGGTAATTATAAAGTATATATATCCGGCGATTTTCCTCAAATCTCATTTTCAGAAAGTAATGTTACCAACGCTGAAAAATTGCTTACAGTAGAACAGTGGGGGCAAATATCATGGAGCAGTATGAAGGGCGCATTTTTAGGGTGTAAAAATTTAACTGTGCCTGCTACCGACGCCCCGGACTTAAGCAACGTAACAGTTTTAACTGATATGTTTAGCGGAGCAAGCAACTTCAATAGTTCCATTGACCATTGGGACGTAAGTAATGTTACCGAAATGGAGGCAATGTTTGCTGGAGCTGAAGCTTTTAACCAATCTTTAAGTAGTTGGACTATAGATAATGTTGAAAACATGGCATTCATGTTTTACTCAGCCACCTCTTTCGACGGGAATGTATCAGGGTGGAATGTGGAGAAAGTGACTGATATGCAAAGAATGTTTAAAAGCGCTTCCTCATTTAACCAAGATATTAGCAATTGGAATGTGGCTAGCGTTACAAATATGGCACAAATGTTTAGAGAAGCCACATCTTTTAACCAGGATATAAGAAACTGGAATGTATCGAAAGTTGCTGATATGACACAAATGTTTAGCGTTGCCTCTTCTTTCAATCAGGACTTAGGTAGTTGGCTTTTAAATTCCGCTGTTAACCTTGATCAAATGCTTTCAAATTCTGGATTAAGCTGCATGAATTATTCTGCCACACTTAATGGGTGGCTTACCAATAATTCTTCCGTAACAAATCGCATATTAGGTGCAGATGGTCTTGTTTATGGCTCCGATGCTGCAAATGCCCGCAATAAATTAATTAATAATCAAGGGTGGCAGATTATTAATGATAATGTCAAAAGCTCTGTATGCTCTCTGTTTGAAATTGAGGAGATAAAAGATGTATTGATTGGTGAGGGTGTGGCCTACTCTTCGCCAACACCCGTTGTTTCCGGAACACCAGTTGGAACGTTAAGTTATAGCCTGGGTGGAAAAGATGCAGCTGCTTTTACCATAGATGCCAATGGAGTAGTCTCTATGGTACCTAGAAGTAGGACTAATCCAGTAGATAGTAATTCGGATAATATCTATGAGGTTAGTATAACAGCAACTGATCAGAATGGAAATTATTACACCGAAGGTTGGTCGGTAACGGTATTTGATGCTTTTGTTACCACTTGGCAAACCACAGTAGCAAATGAAGCGATCACTATTCCTACCACAGGCGGAGGATATGATTATACAGTATACTGGGGAGATGGAAGCAGTAATACCCATGTTACTGGAAATATCTCTCACGATTATGCCGCAGCAGGAACTTATACTGTGTCCATTACAGGTGGTTTCCCTCGGATTTATTTTAACAATGATGGGGATAGAGAAAAAATACTGACTGTTGAGCAGTGGGGGAATATTGCTTGGACTAGCATGCAAAGAGCGTTTTATGGATGCTCTAACCTAAGAGTTAATGCAGTTGATGCTCCTGACCTCAGTGGAGTTACGGATATGTCCTATATGTTTGCTCGGGCTTCAGTACTTAATGATAATTTAAATCACTGGGATGTAAGTACAATCACCAATATGGACCTCTTATTCTATGAAGCTAGTACATTCAATCAGCCTCTAAACGGTTGGGATGTTAGTAGTGTAACCAGTATGAGAGCCCTGTTAAATGGAGCCTCGGTGTTCAATCAATCATTGTCTAGTTGGGACGTTAGCAACGTTACAAATATGAGCAGTCTTTTTAGTGGTGCTCATGCATATAATCAATCCATTGGCAACTGGAATGTGGAAAATGTGACCAATATGTCACAAATGTTTCGTAATGCAACCAATTTTAATCAGGATATAAGCAATTGGAAGGTAGGTCATGTGACTGATATGTCATCTATGTTTTGTGCTTGCAATGAACCAACAATTAATTTTAATCAAGACATTTCTAGTTGGGATGTAAGTAATGTTACTAACATGAGGTCTATGTTTTATAGAGGCCAATTTAATCAAGATATAAGTTCTTGGGATGTGAGTCATGTTACAAACATGAGTACTATGTTTTATTTGAATGGCAGATTTAATCAGGACTTGGGCAGTTGGGAGTTAAACTCAGAAGTAAATATGACTAGTATGCTTGAACGTGCAGGACTAGATTGTATTAATTACTCAGCTACACTCATAGGCTGGCAAACTAATAATCCCACCGTAACAGATAGAACTCTAGGAGCTAATAACCTAACATATGCAACCCATGCAGAAGATGCGCGAGATGCTTTAATTGATGATCAAGGCTGGACTATTTCAGGAGATGCACTTTCTGCATCAAGCTGTTTTAAATTTACCATAGATGATATAGCCGATGTAGATATAGATGAAAACACCGTGTATACTAGCGGTACGCCATCCATATCAGGTAGTTACAATGGATCTTTAACTTATACCCTTGGAGGGGCTGATGGCGCATTATTTAGTATAAATGATAAGACCGGTGTAGTATCTTTATCTAAACAAAACTATGAAGATCCTGCTGATGAAGATTCAGATAACGAGTATGAAGTAGAGATTACTGCTACCGATGAAAATGGAAATACTAATTCCACTGACTGGACAGTAACAGTAAATGATGTAAAAGAAGATGCTACATTTAGTATTACAGCGGTCTCTGATGCGAGTGTGAATGAAAACACTGCATATTCCTCTTCAGCGCAAAGCATTACTGGCTCACCAATCGGAGATGTTACTTATACAATCTCTGGGGGCGCAGATGCGAGCTTGTTCAGTATCAATGCATCTACTGGTGTGGTATCACTATCCGCTCAGGATTATGAAAACCCAGCCGATGATGACGAGGACAACGTTTATGAAATACAAATCACAGCAACAGATGAAGATGGTAATACTGCTTCGGCCAGCTGGACAGTAACAGTAAATGATGTAAAAGAAGATGCTACATTTAGTATTACAGCGGTCTCTGATGCGAGTGTGAATGAAAACACTGCATATTCCTCTTCAGCGCAAAGCATTACTGGCTCACCAATCGGAGATGTTACTTATACAATCTCTGGGGGCGCAGATGCGAGCTTGTTCAGTATCAATGCATCTACTGGTGTGGTATCACTATCCGCTCAGGATTATGAAAACCCAGCCGATGATGACGAGGACAACGTTTACGAAATACAAATCACAGCAACAGATGAAGATGGTAATACTGCTTCAGCCAGCTGGACAGTAACAGTAAATGATGTAAAAGAAGATGCTACATTTATTATTACAGCGGTCTCTGATGCGAGTGTGAATGAAAACACTGCATATTCCTCTTCAGCGCAAAGCATTACTGGCTCACCAATCGGAGATGTTACTTATACAATCTCTGGGGGCGCAGATGCGAGCTTGTTCAGTATCAATGCATCTACTGGTGTGGTATCACTATCCGCTCAGGATTATGAAAACCCAGCCGATGATGACGAGGACAACGTTTACGAAATACAAATCACAGCAACAGATGAAGACGGCAATACCGCTTCAACGGACTGGACAGTAACGGTAAATGATGTAGCTGAAACGGCTACATTTACTATCGATGCAGTAGCTGATGCTAGTGTGAATGAAAATATAGCATATTCCTCTTCAGCACAAAGCATTACCGGCTCACCAATCGGAGATGTTACTTATACAATCTCTGGCGGCGCAGATGCCAGCTTGTTCAGTATCAATGCTTCTTCTGGCGTGGTATCACTGTCCGCTCAGGATTATGAAAACCCGGCCGATGATGATGAGGACAATGTTTACGAAATACAAATTACAGCAACCGATGAAGATGGGAATACAGCCTCAACGGACTGGACGGTAACAGTAAATGATGTAGGCGAATCGGCCACATTTACTATCGATGCCGTATCTGATGCAAGTGTAAATGAAAATACAGCATATTCCTCTTCAGCGCAAAGCATTACTGGCTCACCAATCGGAGATGTTACTTATACAATCTCTGGCGGCGCAGATGCCAGTTTGTTCAGTATCAATGCTTCTACTGGTGTGGTATCACTATCCGCTCAGGATTATGAAAACCCAGCCGATGACGACGAGGACAATGTTTACGAAATACAAATTACAGCAACAGATGAAGACGGCAATACCGCTTCAACGGACTGGACAGTAACGGTAAATGATGTAACTGAAACGGCTACATTTACTATCGATGCAGTAGCTGATGCTAATGTGAATGAAAATATAGCATATTCCTCTTCAGCACAAAGCATTACCGGCTCACCAATCGGAGATGTTACTTATACAATCTCTGGCGGCTCTGATGCCAGCTTGTTCAGTATCAATGCATCTACTGGTGTGGTATCACTATCCGCTCAGGATTATGAAAACCCAGCCGATGATGACGAGGACAACGTTTATGAAATACAAATCACAGCAACAGATGAAGATGGTAATACTGCTTCAGCCAGCTGGACAGTAACAGTAAATGATGTAAAAGAAGATGCTACATTTATTATTACAGCGGTCTCTGATGCGAGTGTGAATGAAAACGCCGCATATTCCTCTTCAGCGCAAAGCATTACTGGCTCACCAATCGGAGATGTTACTTATACAATCTCAGGGGGCGCAGATGCGAGCTTGTTCAGTATCAATGCATCTACTGGTGTGGTATCACTATCCGCTCAGGATTATGAAAACCCAGCCGATGATGACGAGGACAACGTTTACGAAATACAAATCACAGCAACAGATGAAGATGGTAATACTGCTTCAGCCAGCTGGACAGTAACAGTAAATGATGTAAAAGAAGATGCTACATTTATTATTACAGCGGTCTCTGATGCGAGTGTGAATGAAAACACTGCATATTCCTCTTCAGCGCAAAGCATTACTGGCTCACCAATCGGAGATGTTACTTATACAATCTCTGGCGGCTCTGATGCGAGCTTGTTCAGTATCAATGCTTCTACTGGCGTGGTATCACTATCCGCTCAGGATTATGAAAACCCAGCCGATGACGACGAAGACAACGTTTACGAAATACAAATTACAGCAACCGATGAAGATGGTAATACTGCTTCGGCCAGCTGGACAGTAACAGTAAATGATGTAAAAGAAGATGCTACATTTAGTATTACAGCGGTCTCTGATGCGAGTGTGAATGAAAACACTGCATATTCCTCTTCAGCGCAAAGCATTACTGGCTCACCAATCGGAGATGTTACTTATACAATCTCTGGGGGCGCAGATGCGAGCTTGTTCAGTATCAATGCATCTACTGGTGTGGTATCACTATCCGCTCAGGATTATGAAAACCCAGCCGATGACGATGAGGACAATGTTTACGAAATACAAATTACAGCAACCGATGAAGACGGTAATACTGCTTCTACCGACTGGACGGTGACAGTAAATAATATAGTAGAAATCGAGATTTTTACCATTAATTCAGTTTCTGATGTGATAATTGATGAAAATAGCGCCTATACCTCGGCCTCACAAAGCATAACAGGGTCATATATTGGAGATATAACTTATACTATTTCTGGCGGTGATGATGGATCGCTATTTAGCATTAACTCATCCACTGGTGTAGTATCACTTCCGGCTCAGGATTATGAAGATCCTGAGGATGATGATGAGGACAATGTATATCAGGTTCAGATTACAGCCACAGATGAAGATCATAATGCTTCTTCAATCAATTGGACGGTAACGATCAGAAATTTGAATGATGAAGATCCAATAGTTCAGAACTATACAAATAGTACTTTACAAAATGAAGGGCTTACCGTAACTGCAACAAATGGTGTATTAAGTCAGGCCAGTGATCCTGATGGAGATGCATTATCAATTACTGGTTTTTCAATAGGCGGATCTAATTATACTGCTGGTCAAACCGCAGATATAACAGAAGGTCAGGTTACAATCGAAAGTGATGGAAGTTATGTTTTCGACCCTGAGGAGTCTTATTATGGATCTGTGCCCACAATTACATTTACAGTAAGTGATGGTGTGCATACCACAAATGGCACGCTGGGTATTACGGTAATAGAAATTAGTGCCCCTGTTGCTCAGGATGATAATATCGTTATTACTCTTAATGAGACAATCAATATTGATATTCTTGATAATGACTATGATGTAGCTTATGCATTAGATGTCAGCAGCATAGTTATAATAAGTGCTCCTCTAAACGGTACCGTGCAGATAGAGGCTGATGGTACGGTTACATATGTGCCAACCGATGATTATGAGGGTACAGATCAGTTTACTTATACCGTAAATAATGAAGCGGGAATCACTTCAAATGTGGCCACGGTGAGTATTAGTGTCAATAGAGCTAACAATGCCCCGGTGGCGGTAGATGATGGTACATATATAGTGACCAACTTGGATCCTATAATCATTTATGTATTAGAAAATGATAGCGATCCGGATGCAGGTGATGTGATCACTATTGTTAGTGTTACTGGTCCGGCTCATGGTAGAGTAGTCATAGAAGGAGATTATATAGTGTACTACCCTGATGGAAGCGGCATAGGTGAAGATACCTTTACTTACACCATATCTGATTCTTACGGACTTACTGACAGTGCCACAGTGTACTTAAATTATGAATACGAACCGCTGGAAATATCACAAGGATTTTCACCAAACAATGATGGAAACAATGATACCTGGTTCATTAGAAATATCGAAATGTTCAATAGCTCAATAAAGGTATATGACCGATGGGGGCTATTAGTGTACAAGAAAGATAATTATGAAAACGCCCAGGGATGGGATGGTAGAGGAAATACAGGTCAGGAATCAGGAAACACACTGGATGATGGTACATATTACTACATCATAAGCTTAGGCTCTGGTAAGCCATTAAGTGGATATGTTACTATTGTTCATTAAATAGAAAGGTCTATATGTTGTTATTAACCCGAAAGCACTCGTCACTTTTTGCTTCGAGAAGGCTTATTTTATTTTTTATGTTATTGGGCATGTTTCTACTAGGCACTAAGCAGGTAGAAGCACAAAGGAGTCCTACTTATACACAGTATATGTTTAATGGACTGGTGGTTAACCCGGCTTATACTGGCAGTCAGAAGGCTATGGCTTTTACAGCTGCTTATAGAAGTCAGTGGACTGGCATAAAAGGAGCTCCGGAAACGCAGCTTTTTTCTATGCATACTCCCGTGAAGTTTTCACGCTCTTCTGTAGGAGGTATGTTGGTGCATGATCAGGCCGGAGTGCTAAGTCAGACCACTTTAAATGGCACTTACTCATATTATATTCCTGTTTCTGCACATGGTAGAATAGCCATGGGTGGGCAGCTGGGCCTTTCTTATTATAGGGCTAATCTGGCTGATTTGGATATAGTAACTCAAGGTAATACCGTTGACCCTACCTTCATGGCTAATGAGGGAGATTTAATGCCTAACCTGGGCTTAGGAGTTTATTATTACTCTAAAACCACTTACGTGGGAATAGCCATGCCTACCGTGGTGAATAATAAATGGAAGAGTAATGATCAGGAAATAGAAGCCGAGCACCGTCATTATTTTCTTACTGCAGGTCATGTGTTTGATCTTAATCATGATTTAAAACTTAAGCCCAACGTATTGCTAAGATGGGTAGAAGGAGGCCCTATACATTATGACATTAATGTCAATGTATTTTTTAGAGATTTGGGCAGTGTCGGGGTTTCTTACAGCTTAGATAATGCTGTTTCTGGCTTGCTGGAAGTAAATATTACCAATCAGCTGGCTTTTGGTTACTCCTACGGATACTCCATCAACACCTTTAATAGGTGGGGAACTCATGAATTTGTTTTGAATTATCGCATCAGCAAAGATGCACATATTATCAGGTCACCTAGATATTTTTAGTTTTGAAGCGACAGTTTATTTTTTTGCTACTTGTTTTTGTTACTGCTGTAAAAGTAAATGCGCAGCATAGTCAACATGCTTATCAGGTTTTAGCTGATTCCTTATTTAAATACCATAACTATGTTAGTGCTGCTCAGTATTATGAGCGGGCTATAAAAAATTCATCTGACTCTAGTGCTGTCATGCTACAAGTGGCTAAGTCGTATGCAAAGGCCAATCAATTTAAAAAGGCTGAAGAATGGTATGATAAGGCGCTGAGTAAAGGAGCTGCTTTTACAGAAGAAGACACCTTTTACTATATCCGTCAGCTCGTGCAGATGGGCCATAAAAAGGAAGCTGAACATGAGCTTCAGAAATATCTTAATCGAGAGCCTGCAGCAGAAGTAGCGCGGTCATTATTGCTCAATATCAGAAATTCGCCTCAATACCTTACTGATTCCTCACAAGTGACCGTGAAGCCCATGCTTAATACTGAGGACCCTGAGTTTGCGCCTGTATATTATAAAGATGGACTCATTTTCACTGCTTCAAGGTCAAGGCTGCTGTCTCATAAGAAGTATTACTGGGATGATTCATTCTATTTGAATTTATACTATTCTCCATTTGCGCCAGATGGTTCTTTAAATACCCCTGAATTACTGAACAGGCACCTGGTAACAGATATGCATGATGGCCCCGCATCTGTCTACGCTGATGGTACCAAAATGATCATTAACAGAAACTCTCAAAGCAAAATAAAAGGGCTTAATGACATATTCATCTCTAACCTAAAACTCTTTGAAGTAGATCTGTCTGGTGATGCCAAAAACCTAAAAATAGAACCTTTAGCACTCAATAATTATAGCTATTCCTTTGCGCATCCTAATATTTCTGAAGAAGGAAATGTGTTATATTTTGTGTCTGATATGCCCGGGGGCTATGGAGGTACAGATATTTATGTTTCTCGAAGGTATAAAGGAATATGGAGTGAGCCCATGAACCTTGGGCCTACCGTGAATACTCCGGGAAATGAAGTTTTTCCATATTATGTAGATAATACCTTGTACTTTGGCTCTGATGGGCATGGCGGACTGGGAGGCTTAGATATTTTTAAAAGTAAGTGGGGAATGGCTGGTTTTGATCAACCAGAAAACCTGGGGTACCCGATTAATTCTAACAAGGATGATTTCGCTTTCATAACTAAGGATCATAAAAGTGGATATTTCTCATCTACTCGTGCGGGTAATGATGATATTTTCCGGTTTGATAGAAGCTCTCAAGAGATTAATATGGGAGCACAGGTAATGAGTGCAGCTTCAGGTGTGTCATTACCAGGAGCTGAAGTAGAGGTGATTACAACTGATGATAATATTCAGTTGAAAGCTGATGAAGATGGCACAGTATTATTTGAGCTGCCAGACCAAACGGCCTATATTTTAATTGCTAAAAAAGACGGAAAGACAGGAATTATATCAGGCATAGCCAGTACTGTGGAAGATGTAGAGCATATTATTCACCCTGTACAGGCTTTTGATGATGAAGAAAGTGTACTGTGCCTGGGTAATATTGCCAATGAAAAAGGCTTACCCAGAGAGCTGTCAGATATAGAAATTATTGATGTCACCACAGGCAAGAAAGTACCCGGAGAGATAGCCGGTTCACTGGTTAAGTTTGAAGGGGTAAAAGGACATCAATACAAAATACAGGCAGTAACACCAGGCAAGGCGGTAGTGAGTACCACCTTAACCTTGAGTAGTGAAGAGGAAGATGTAAAAAACTGGGAATGGGTGGTCAAGGAGCAACCAGCCTTTGTGATGCTCAGAGGGTATATTATTGATAAATCGTCAGGAAAACTCTTAAATAATATGAATGTGGATGCTATGAATCCACTGGGGGTTGATCAGAACGACATCACTAATGAAAGCGGAGAAGTAAACTTTCTGATTCCCGTTGGCGCGCCATACATGCTAGTGGCCTCTAATGGTGATCTGGTAGGTATGGAGTACGGTTTCATTGCTGATAATCCTGATTTTATTTCAGTAGAAGGAGATACAGTCTATGTTTCTGCAGAGCAACGGGCAGGAGCGCCCCGCATTTTAATGATTAGGGATAGTGAAGGCAGGGCTATTGAGACAGCTAAAATCACATTGATAAATGAAGAAACTGGAGAGAAAGTAGAACTGAAAAACCAGTATGGTCTTAGTAGCTTCCTGGGAGAGATGAATGGCGACTATAAAGTGCAGGTAGAAGCTGAAGGGTATGAATTGCTGGAAAGGGAAGTGAAAATTAATGATAATCAGAAGCAATATATTGCACTAACCCTGAGAAATGAAGCTACTGATGATGAATTGGTAACTATTGAAGTAATCAAAGAAGATGATAATAGCTTGGTGCCTAATGCCAACCTTGAGCTAGTGCGTTTTTCAGGATCAGAAAGGCTGCTTTCAGATGAAAATGGCATGGTATATTTTGAGGTTCCTCAGGGAGAGGCCTATATCATTTCTGGTGAAAAGGACGGCTGGAAAGGAGAGTATGCGGGCATTGCTGAAAACAAAGTACTTCAGCAATTGATATTAAGTAAAAACCCTCCTGTTAATACTAATTTATTGCAGGTAGTTACAGATCAGAATGGTAAGGTAATACCAAATGCCACTGCTCAAATTCTTGATCTTACTAACAATGAACAAATTGATGGAACCATAGAGAATGGTCTTTTGACTTTTCCTGTAGAGGAAGGTCATGAATATAAACTAATAGTTTCTGCAGATAATTACCTGCCACAAGAAGCAACAGCTAAATCTGACTTTCCTTTAAATA
Source organism: Fulvivirga maritima (assembly GCF_021389955.1). Lineage (NCBI taxonomy): Bacteria > Pseudomonadati > Bacteroidota > Cytophagia > Cytophagales > Fulvivirgaceae > Fulvivirga > Fulvivirga maritima. The sequence goes on along the minus strand of NZ_CP089980.1, from coordinate 697,564 downwards.
GAGACCTAAGTGAGTTGCCTACCATTCAGCTGGTGAAACAAGTGCCTGTAGCGGTTAAGGTAGATAATGAAGAAGGAACTCCTATTGATCCTGCCAGCTTGAAAGTAAAAGAGAGAGAGACAGGAAAGGAGGTTAAAGCTGATTTTGTAAACAATGAGCTGAAGTTTTTGGGTGCTCAGGGTAAGCAATATGATGTTTTTGTAGAGCAAGAAGAATATTTACCTGTTAAAGAAAAAGTAATTATACCAGCTAAAGCAGATAAGGTAGCCCCAGCTTATATACGTCTACAGCATTTAGGAGGTGAAACCCCTATACTAGCACAGGCGGATAGTTCAACACAACAGCAAGCTCCAGATATGGCTACAGCCTCGACTCTAGATAACGCTCAAGTAGAAGAACAGTCAAACAAAATGAAATATGTTAAACTTCCGTTGGAAGCAGTAATCATGTTCATTGCTAATCAGGATCCTGCAGGCTTACAAGCTGATTTATTTGATCAATATACGAAAGATGAATCAGAACAGCTGGTTGATGCATCGGTTGAGCTGAAGGGCATGGGCGATCAGATACTGGATGGAGTTGATATTTATGCTGTAAATGAAGAAACCGGAGAGAGAACAAAAGCTGAATTGAAAAATGGAATACTTTCCTTTAAAGCCAAACCAGGGAATTCTTATAAGATAGAAGGGCAAATTCCTGGATATCAACCGATCGGTGAATCATTGGCTGTTGATGAAAATGGAGAAATTCATCCTTCTTCCATCCAACTAGAAAGCTCAGAATTAGAGGAAGTAATCATCACTGCTCATCTGATGATCGATGGACAGGATGTAGAAGGAGCTGAAGTACAATTGCTCAATTCCATCTCTGGTGATGCTACTTTAGTGAGTGACGCCAATGGCAAAGTGAGTTTAAAAATGGCTCCAGGTTCTGCCTATATGATCATGGTAACTAAGGATGGCTATTCCACTATGTATACTGGCCTTTCTGATGCCGATGCCGGCAAAGAGCTGACTCTAGAATTGGAAAAAACACCAAGCGGCAAAGTACCGGTTTACACGAAAGTAGAAACTGCCGAAGGCACCACTTTAGCAGACGGCGAAGTAGAGTTAGCTGATGCCAATGGAGAAACCATCCGTGGAACGATTAAGGATGGTTATTTAACCTTCTATGGTAAACCAGGCTCTTCATACAACTTAACCAAAGGCTTACCAGGTTATAAACCAGTGACCACCGCACTAGCTGTAGAAGAAAAAGGCACAACTCAGCCGACCTCGATCCAACTAGAAAGCTCAGAATTAGAGGAAGTAATCATCACTGCTCATCTGATGATCGATGGTAAGGATGTAGAAGGAGCCGAAGTACAGTTGCTGAATTCCATTTCTGGTGATGCTACTTTAGTGAGCGATGCCAATGGCAAAGTGAGTTTAAAAATGGCTCCAGGTTCTGCCTATATGATCATGGTAACTAAGGATGGCTATTCCACTATGTATACTGGCCTTTCTGATGCCGATGCCGGCAAAGAGCTGACTCTAGAATTGGAAAAAACACCAAGCGGCAAAGTACCGGTTTACACGAAAGTAGAAACTGCCGAAGGCACCACTTTAGCAGACGGCGAAGTAGAGTTAGCTGATGCCAATGGAGAAACCATCCGTGGAACGATTAAGGATGGTTATTTAACCTTCTATGGTAAACCAGGCTCTTCATACAACTTAACCAAAGGCTTACCAGGTTATAAACCAGTGACCACCGCACTAGCTGTAGAAGAAAAAGGCACAACTCAGCCGACCTCGATCCAACTAGAAAGCTCAGAATTAGAGGAAGTAATCATCACTGCTCATCTGATGATCGATGGTAAGGATGTAGAAGGAGCCGAAGTACAGTTGCTGAATTCCATTTCTGGTGATGCTACTTTAGTGAGCGATGCCAATGGCAAAGTGAGTTTAAAAATGGCTCCAGGTTCTGCCTATATGATCATGGTAACTAAGGATGGCTATTCCACTATGTATACTGGCCTTTCTGATGCCGATGCCGGCAAAGAGCTGACTCTAGAATTGGAAAAAACACCAAGCGGCAAAGTACCGGTTTACACGAAAGTAGAAACTGCCGAAGGCACCACTTTAGCAGACGGCGAAGTAGAGTTAGCTGATGCCAATGGAGAAACCATCCGTGGAACGATTAAGGATGGTTATTTAACCTTCTATGGTAAACCAGGCTCTTCATACAACTTAACCAAAGGCTTACCAGGTTATAAACCAGTGACCACCGCACTAGCTGTAGAAGAAAAAGGCACAACTCAGCCGACCTCGATCCAACTAGAAAGCTCAGAATTAGAGGAAGTAATCATCACTGCTCATCTGATGATCGATGGTAAGGATGTAGAAGGAGCCGAAGTACAGTTGCTGAATTCCATTTCTGGTGATGCTACTTTAGTGAGCGATGCCAATGGAAAAGTGAGTTTAAAAATGGCTCCAGGTTCTGCCTATATGATCATGGTAACTAAAGATGGCTACTCCACCATGTACACTGGCCTTTCTGATGCCGATGCCGGCAAAGAGCTGACTCTGGAATTGGAAAAAACACCAAGCGGCAAAGTGCCGGTTTACACGAAAGTAGAAACCGCCGAAGGCACCACTTTAACAGACGGCGAAGTAGAGTTAGCTGATGCCAATGGAGAAACCATCCGCGGTGCGATTAAAAATGGTTATTTAACCTTCTATGGTAAACCAGGTTCTTCTTATAATTTAGCGAAAGGCTTACCATGTTATAAACCAGTGACCACCGCACTAGCTGTAGAAGAAAAAGGCACAACTCAGCCGACCTCGATCCAACTAGAAAGCTCAGAATTAGAGGAGGTAATCATCACTGCTCATCTGATGATAGACGGACAGGATGTAGAAGGAGCTGAAGTACAGTTGCTAAATTCCATTTCTGGTGATGCTACTCTAGTGAGTGATGCCAATGGCAAAGTGAGTTTAAAAATGGCTCCAGGTTCTGCCTATATGATCATGGTAACTAAGGATGGCTATTCCACTATGTATACTGGCCTTTCTGATGCCGATGCCGGCAAAGAGCTGACTCTAGAATTGGAAAAAACACCAAGCGGCAAAGTACCGGTTTACACGAAAGTAGAAACTGCCGAAGGCACCACTTTAGCAGACGGCGAAGTAGAGTTAGCTGATGCCAATGGAGAAACCATCCGTGGAATGATTAAGGATGGTTATTTAACCTTCTATGGTAAACCAGGCTCTTCATACAACTTAACCAAAGGCTTACCAGGTTATAAACCAGTGACCACCGCACTAGCTGTAGAAGAAAAAGGCACAACTCAGCCGACCTCGATCCAACTAGAAAGCTCAGAATTAGAGGAAGTAATCATCACTGCTCATCTGATGATCGATGGTAAGGATGTAGAAGGAGCCGAAGTACAGTTGCTGAATTCCATTTCTGGTGATGCTACTTTAGTGAGCGATGCCAATGGAAAAGTGAGTTTAAAAATGGCTCCAGGTTCTGCCTATATGATCATGGTAACTAAAGGTGGCTACTCCACCATGTACACTGGCCTTTCTGATGCCGATGCCGGCAAAGAGCTGACTTTAGAATTGGAAAAAACACCAAGCGGCAAAGTACCGGTTTACACGAAAGTAGAAACTGCCGAAGGCACCACTTTAACAGACGGAGAAGTAGAGTTAGCTGATGCCAATGGAGAAACCATCCGTGGAACGATTAAGGATGGTTATTTAACCTTCTATGGTAAACCAGGTTCTTCATACAACTTAACCAAAGGCTTGCCGGGTTATAAACCAGTAACCACCGCACTAGCTGTAGAAGAAAAAGGCACAACTCAGCCGACTTCCATCCAACTAGAAAGCTCAGAATTAGAGGAGGTAATCATCACTGCGCATCTGATGATCGATGGAAAAGATGCTGATGATTCTGAGGTGCAGGTATTGAATTTTGCTTCTGGAGATTCTCATCTGCGAAGTAATTCAGAGGGCAAGGCTGAAATTAAAATGGCTGCAGGTACTGCTTACTTGATAATGACCACTAAAGGAGATTATTCAGGAATGTATACTGGTCTTTCAGATGAAGATAATGGCAAAGAAATTTCTATTGCTATGATCAAAAATCCTAAAGGCAGAGTTCCTGTAACTGCTATTGTTCGTCATGAAGGGGGTGATGAAGTGCCGGAGGGTGAAGTGATAATAACTGATATGGAAAGTGGAGAGCAAGTTACGGGAGTGCTTGATAGAGGCTTCTTGTCTTTCTATGGTTTGCCAGGAAGCAAGTATAAAGTTGAGGTCATCACTGAGAAATATGCCAAAGAATCAGCCTTTATTGAAATTGATCGTAAAACTAAAAAGGCTAATCCTCTGGAGCTTATTTTAAGGTCTAACATTGGAGATAGAAAATCAATAGTAGCACACACCTTTACACTTTCTGATAGTGTTGCTGTAGCGGAAGCATCTGTGAAAGTGCTTAGCTTCTTAGTGGATGACATGACACTCATGACAGACAAAAATGGCATAGTCACTTTTGAGATTCCTGAAGGTTCAGCCTACATGGCTATTGCCAGCAAAGGTGAGCTGTCCGGCGTGTACTCAGGAGTATCAGGTGATGCTGAGAAGGTAGAGATAGGTATGGAGCCATACGGAGAAGATCAAATTCCGGTTGCTCTGATAGTGTTAGATGATAATAGAAAACCATTAGAGAAAGGACAGCTTATTATTACCGATACTACTTCTGCTGAAAGAGTGGTGCGTAGTATAGAAAATGGACTTCTTTCATTCAAAGGACAAAAAGGATCTGTTTATAAACTGGAAATCAGATCTGATGACTTTGCAGTACAGCAGGAGCATATTAGCGTAAGTAGAGATGCTTTTGGTCCACAGGCGGTAGAGGTTTCTTTAACTAGAAAACGACTACTGGCACTCAACCAAGATTCTAAACTAGTAATAGTAGATAACAGTAATCCTAAGGCTTATATCATTAATCAAGAATCTCATGAGGAGATAGTGGAGGAAGATGGTCAGTTGTATATTCAAAATGAAGCTGGTAAGCGACTTTTAGGTAAAGGAACAATTCAAATGTTAATGGATGATCCTGCTACTCTGATAGAAATGGAAAAATATCAAGGCCTCACCCTGGGTAATATATATTTCGACTTTGATAGCTACGCTTTAGATGATGAAGACACCAAGCAGTTGCAGAAGTTAGCCAATCTAATGAAAGAGTACCCGGCATTAAATGTATTGATCGCGACACATGCTGATATTAGAGGTAGTGCATCTTATAATATGAAGCTCACGCTGAAACGTGCAAAAGCCATAGAGACGTACCTGGGCAAGTTAAGCATGTCTCAGAAAAGAATAGATGCGAAATCATACGGTAAGTCGGCGCCAGTAGTGGTATGCCCTACAGGAGGCTGTAATGAGCAACAGCATAAGCTCAACCGTAGAGGTGAATTCCACTTATTTGTTGCTGCCGAGAAGGTCGAAGAAATGGAGCCGCTTACTATTAAAAAGCCTCAGCCTGTAAAAACACAGCCGTCAGCCAAGGTGAGAGTAGCCTCAAGCTATGAGGAATTATTGCAGAAATATGGTGAGGTGAAAAAAGAAGGAGTGGTGTTTAAAGTGGCAGTAGGTGCCTACAGACGTAATGATGATCTTACCTTTGATCAATTGAAAGATTTGGGAGAAGTAGAAAGGACATTAGTAAACGAAATGAACTATTATTACCTGACTCCTTATGAAACCTTCGGTAAATCTGAAGAAGTGAGGCAGCAAGTAATAGATCGGGGAGTAAAGGATGCCTACATAGCTGTTTTTTACAATGGAGAAAAAATAACCTTCCCTGAATTTATCGCACTCATGGAAGAGTAATGTGTTAAAATGATTCTACGATAGTAGATAATTAGAAACAATTAAAAAGGCTGTTTCAAACTATTATAGGCCTCCCTTGATAATTGCATAAATCAAAACAAGATATAAAAGCTGGACTGATTAAGTCCAGCTTTTTTTGTTATAAATCTGAACACCTTCCGCTTTAGCGTCTTCGAAAAGTGCAAAATCGTGAGTGGTTTTATTAATAAATCTGAAGGAATATCGATTTAGAATAGTATAGACACACCGATCCCTGGGGCTTTTCTGATTTAGGTTTAGGCGGCCTGAAGTAGTGGTATGTCTTCTGATTTCTTTTTGCTCATCTTAACAGCATTGGCCATCATAACGGCAAAGAATACATGTATCATTTCTCGTTTTTCTCCCTTAACCTTGATTTTATTCAGGCCGTAAGCCGTTTTATGGGTACCAAAGCTTCCTTCCATCACGGTTGCTCTCTGGTTAGAGATGAGGCTTCTGAGTTTGCTTTCCTGAGGTTTGTTTACCTTGGGGCCTTTCTTTGGAAAGCAAGTGAACACTTTCCTTACTGTTAAATACTTTCTGTTGGCGTTAGTGGCATAAATACGATCCGCCCCCAGCTGATGAAGGGAGCCAAATATCGATCTATGTTTTAAACTACTTATTTTTAGTCTGGTACTTTCATTGAATGCCCTGAACTCCATGGCATCAATAAAGCAGATGCCGTCAACCTGAAGCATGTGGGCTTTCATTCCAAACTCAACCCTTTTAGTTTCTTTGCCTCGTACGATAGGCCTGACATAAGGTCTGGGAAGCGATACTATCCTGTTTTTCAATTCTTTAGCTGGATGATGCTGCAAGAATTGCTGTTGCTCAAGTACCTTCTTTATTGTTTTTAGGTATGATCGCTCTTGAAAGTGAAGCTGTATTTGTGGGTTTTCATTGAGTAAGTACTGCAGCTGTCCAAGCCCTTTGGACAGTAGATATATCAATGCCTTTTTACGCTTGCGTCCAGCTTTGTATGTCTTTTTTCGACTACGATCGTAAGACATCTGCTTGCGTTTTTGATCTATATATTTGGAGCGAGGCCTCTTTACACCTAATATTTTACACCATCTGTAAAGCTGTTTTTCAAACACCCATTGACAACTTTCCCAGATTAGCTTAACGTCGGTAGGAAAACGAATATAACTTTCATAGCAAGTGGCATCCATTAAGAGAACATGCGTATTATTCATATCTCTTTTCCAATGATGAATGAGTACTTCCTGAAGTTGTTGCCAATCAGTATTATCAGCCATATACGTCCTTATTCTACTTAAAATGGCCTTATCCTTAATTCTTTGGTTATCATCCAACAATTTATTGCAAAAAAGCTGAAGGCTCCAGTCAGTATTAAATCGTTCTATTAACTTCTCGTCACTCAGGTTTAAATAAGATTTTAGAAACATTAGACCAAACATGCCTTGGGCCGAAAACCAGCGGGGTGCGCCTGGGCCTCTATTTTCCTTTGGCAAACATTCTGAAAGTTGACTCCAAGGAATAGTATTATAAACCTTACCTAATTTGCTATTCTTGAATAAGTACCATTTTGGAGTTAAGTAATCTTGCGGTTGGAAAAGCTCTTGATCTCTCATATATTGCAGTGTTAATTGTGATTAGGCACTACAATTTAACAAATCAAAAACCCCGAAAAAAGCTTTATATAGCTAATTTCGGGGTTTTATTTTATGCTTTAATACTGATAAGTAACTGTATTTCAGTGTTTTTTATTTAAAAGGGAGGCCCTATTATAGTTATGAAACAGCCTTTTTAATATCAACCCGGAGAGTCAGTAGGATCTGCACTTCTGGGGTAAGTTCTTTCTTCTTCTATTTGGCCATTAAGCTTATGAATTTTCAAGGAACCGCCACCATGGCTGTTAACGTAAGAAGCACTGCTTTTTATAGCCTCTTCCTTATTGGTTTCGAAGGATTTAGACGCACGACTGTTGCCTTCTTTAGTCAAATTCCAATGGTCGCCCTCTTTTGTTAAATGATAGTTTTCCATGATAATTTTAGTTTAATTTTACATAACTTAAATAATAGGATTCAAAGGGTATGCCATTACCCTAAATGTGTTGGTTTTAATCCTTTGGATGCTTGGTATTTATAAGCGTATTATTTACGTTTATATGTGGATATAAAAAAGGAAAACATACATGGAAACTTTTGATCTTTCTAATCATTCACATCGCAGGCTGAACGTTTTAACAGGCGAGTGGGTACAGGTATCACCTCACAGGGCAAAAAGACCCTGGCAAGGACAGCAGGAGGAGAGCAGCGCCGAGCAACGACCACAGCACGATCCTAGTTGTTACTTATGCGCCGGAAATACACGCTCCAATGGAGAAGTAAACCCTGATTATAAGCATACTTTTTCTTTTGTGAATGATTTTGCCTCTCTTACCTCCGATTTTACCGGAGATGGATATGATAAAGGATTAATGAAGGCAAAAAGTGAAAAAGGAATCTGTAAAGTGATCTGTTTTTCTCCCCGTCATGACCTGACCATTCCAGAGCTGGAAGTGGGTGAAATAAAAGGAGTGGTTGATTTATGGGCTAAAGAATGTGCTGAACTATCTCAGATAGAATATGTAAATCATATTCAGATTTTTGAAAACAAAGGAAGCATCATGGGCTGCTCTAACCCGCACCCACACGGACAGATTTGGGCGCAGGAGTCTATTCCTGTAGAGCCCGCTAAAAAGGCCGTTAATTTTGAAAAATACTATAATAACCTGGGTAAGTCTATTCTTGAAGATTACCTCAAACAAGAGTTGGAAGATGATGAGAGAATCATCTTCAAAAATGATCATTTCGTAGTTTTGGTGCCTTTCTGGGCGGTATGGCCTTATGAGACTATGATCATCCCTAAAAGGAAAATGGCTCATATTACAGAGATGACTGAAGATGAAAAACTGGCTTTCGCCGAAGCTATCCAGCAGCTCACTATCAGATATGATAACCTTTTTAAGACATCATTCCCTTATTCATCAGGTATTCACCAAGCTCCATATGATGGTGGCGAATACCCTGACTGGCACTGGCATATGAGTTTTTATCCTCCATTGCTGCGCTCTGCTACCGTTAAGAAATTTATGGTGGGCTATGAAATGTTTGGTAATCCTCAAAGAGATATTACTCCTGAGCAAGCCGCTAAAACGTTACAAGGGTTGTCTGATGTGCATTATAAGAAACAATTATTAATAAATACTTATAAAAAATAAAGGAGGCTGTATCAATTGTAAATTTTGGTACAGCCTCCTTATGTTTAAAGGAAGTAATAAATAGGAGGTTTAAGCTAAATATATTATGGCTTTATTACTTTAAATGTTCCTGACTTTCCATTCTCATCATTTAATTGAATCAGATATAAGCCTGAAGGAAGCCCAGGTAAAGGTAATTCATAAGTAGACCCTGCGCCTATGTCTATAGACTGGATAATGAAGTGATCTCCAGTAGCAGAGCGAACATGAACGGTAAGTGCTTTTTCTTCGTACCCTTTGTTGGCTATAATCACTTTGTTATCTATTTGAGTAGGATAAACCCCAATAGAACTTAGTGTCAGCTGATCATCAACACCTGAAACAAGGTTAGATCCTAATTCGAGGTTATTAATATTGGGTGATGTGGCTGTTAGTTCAAATGATTTTGATACAGATTTAGAAGGTTTTTCTACTGTAACCTGATAGGTGCCGTAAGGTAATGTTTCAAAGCTGAAGTTCTTATCATTACTCATTGTCCACTTAATTACTTTTTGCGCACTCTGATCTTTAAGCAGTACCACATAAGGATCATTTGAATCATCACTCAAACTTATTCTACCTGCTACAGAACCATCTCCTGAAGAGGATAATGAATAACTTTTTATAAGGGTAATATTAACATTTACCGCAGGCTCGTTAAGGTTGATCGAATAAGCATCTTCATAGGCCATACCGTTTACAAAGTAAGTAGGAATGTACGAAGTGTATACATCTTCATCTCCTCGGGCATATAGAATGTATTGTCCCTGAGTTAGTTGGCTGAATCTGAAATATCCATTGGATAGGTTAACTTGTTTTACTTTTTCCCACTCGATACTATCTTTCTTATAAAGTTCTACCGTTCCATCAAATACGGGAAGCAAGTCAGCATAAACGCTACCTTCTATATATAAGCTGTCGCGCTCTGGCGATCCTACCACAATCTCATTACAATGCTGACAGGTATCTGTAAGATTCGTTTTTGTAAGACATACATTGTAAATGCCTGCACTGCTAAAAGTATGCATTACTACTGAAGAAGAATCGGATGTGTTTCCATCTCCAAAGTCCCATAAGTATGAAGCGTCTCCTGTTTCTGAAGTATAAAACTGAAAAGTATTAGAAGCTAAACTATCATAACTGAAACTGCAGTCGATCAGGGATTTTACCTCAACTGATTCTGAATAATAACAGTTATTGGAGCTGTCTCCTATGTTAAGGCTTACTGTATATAATCCTTCTTCTGGGAAGGTGTAAAAAAGGTCTAGCGTATTAGCTACTGTCGTTCCGTCAATTCTCCAGGTGTATTGATCAATAGAATCTCTCTGGTTGGCATTAAAAAGATAGTTTAAATCATCCGTTTGGGTAAACGTAAAAGAGGCATCACATTGAGTAGTGTCTATCGGTACAGAGCCTGCCATGGTAAAGGAATTGCAGTAGCTACAGGTATCTCCAGGGGCATAGGCTATATAAAAACACACTTGATAGGTTCCTGCAGTATCATAAGTATGGTAAAAATCTCTTTGGTATATCATAGTATCTGATACAACGGTGCCATCTCCAAAATCAAAGCTATAAGGTTGCTCATAATGATAGGGAGAATAGCTCGATACTTTTAAAGTAGAATCAGATACTTTTTCATAGTTAAAATAACACTGATTAGGTTCAATTGGAATAACGGATACAATTTCATAAGTAGTGCAGCTGTCAATACCGTCAGATACTGTTAGGTATACATTCCACCCACCACCATCATAGAAAATATACTCTACCTCTCTGCCTGAAGCGTACCACTGATTCCCAAAATTCCAAGAGTAAGTTAAGTCGGGGTCCGTTTCATCAGCAGTAAATGTATAAGTAGGAACTCCTGTGGTATCTACCTTATAGGTGAAGCCTGCATTACACTGTATTGTATCTACAGGTGCAGGAGGAAAATCCATAGTAAAAGACTTGCAGTAGCTGCAGCTGTCACTATCAATATTGGCAATGTAAAAGCAAACCTGATAAGTCCCCGCAGTGTCATATGTATGAGAAAATTCTTTAGTTGGGTGACTCATGGTGTCCGTTACTACAGTGCCATCTCCAAAATCAAAGCTATAAGGTTGCTCATAATGATAAGGGGAATAGCTCGATACTTTTAAAGTAGAATCAGATACTTTTTCATAGTTAAAATAACACTGATTAGGTTCAATTGGAATAACGGATACAATTTCATAAGTAGTGCAGCTGTCAATACCGTCAGATACTGTTAGGTATACATTCCACCCACCACCATCATAGAAAATATACTCTACCTCTCTGCCTGAAGCGTACCACTGATTCCCAAAATTCCAAGAGTAAGTTAATTCGGGGTCTGTTTCATTGGCAGTAAAGGTGTAGGTAGGAACTCCGGTGGTGTCTACTACATAAGTAAAACCGGCATCACATACATATCCCGAATCAAGGGAGGAAGTGCCGGCATCTACATTAGAATGGACTATTAGGAAAATAGCCAGGCTAATGAAGGTGGTTAAAAATGGTTTTAGATAAGTCTTTTTCATGATAATATTTGGCTTTTACATAGGGAACCACTTCATCACGCAAATCCCCTATTGGGGATTGAGAATTTTTAAAAAATAAATCCAAATTTAATCCCAGCCATATATCGTTTAGGATAAGACGCCATATCACTTAAGCCAATTTTGCCATATGGTGCTATGTAGAATTCACCTCTTTCCCAGCTACTGAAGTAAATTGGTAAGTTAAAATATAAGTCTACCTGGTAGTCCTGTGGGGGGATGTTAATTTCATTATCTCCTTCTATGATAGATTCATCATCCAAATCATCCCTAAACACTCTGCTGACAGAGATACCCGGGCTCAAGTCGATGGAGAGTTTGCCTTTTTTGAGTGTATAACCCACTCCGGCAAAAACAGTAAGTCTTTGCACATTGTCATGACGGTCCACGTCCTTAATTTGTTCAGTACTAATCTCCGTGGTATCCGTTACGTAAACGGGTATTTCAGCGCCGTCTCTTATTATATAATATGTGGAAACTGTATCTATCTGCATTGTTGTATTAGTCTCAGAGGTAGTGTATTGTACATTATGTAGCAAATAATTGTATTCAACTCCTCCTTGAAGTTTGAGCTTTTTCAGTTGATAAGAGAACATAAACCCTAACCCCATACCCTTAAAAGTAATGTTACTTTCTTCCGTTTGATTGACCCATACGTTCGGAGCCAGATAAATGCTGTTTTGCCAGTGTTGGTTAGTCAGGTCTACTTTTTTCTCAACTTGAATGGTGTCATAAATATGCTTAGTTTCCTTTATTGTAATAGTATCATAAACAATCATTTCTACACGCTGTGTGTCATATTTAACTATTGTTTGCTCTATAGTGATGGTGTCATACACAATTTGTGGTTTAGGCGCAGGCTTGGGAATGATGACCGGCTCCGGGGCTTTTGTGATAACTATGTAGTCTTCAATAGCCTTAAAGTTGTATTTTGGGTGCAGTAATGTTTCTAAGGTTTCCTTCAGAGTCTTGTTTTTGATTTCCAGATTGAGTTGGCTTTCTTCTTTAAAAAGCTGTGGGTCATAAGAAAGGAATACGTCGTACTTGTCTGCAATACTCTGTAAAGCTTCCGGCCAACTGGAATTCTTAAAATGAAAAGAAGCTTGTTTTTCTTGAGCTATTAGTGCCTGTGATAATAGAAAAAAGTATAGTAGGAAGAGGAATTTTTTAGTTACACCCATGCCCTTTAATAGTTATACTATCTCCACTAATTGAGCTTTCTAGCTGATGAGTAGATTCAATCACTTTAATGATGGTGCCTAAAGATTGCTTTTTAAAGGTCGCTGTAATCTTGCATTGATTGATATCATCATTTTCTACAATAATTTGTTTGCCAAATTCTGAAGAAAGAGTCTGAAATACTTTTGATAAAGATTCATTTTGGAACCGCATTACCCCGGTTTTCCAATACAATTGATTAACATCAGATGATTTTACAATAGGAGCCTGATCCTTTTGAACCACTACTTCTTCTTCAGCTTCCAGTATAATAATGTCACCAGTACTCTTATAGGTTACTTGTACCTTTCCTTCTGTCACCAGTACCTGAGTAGGTTGGTCATTATAGGTTTTTACCAGAAACTTGGTGCCGAGCACTTTGATTTCGGCGTTATTAGCCTTAATAATAAAAGGCCTTTCAGGGTTATGCGCCACTTCAAAAAAAGCTTCACCTTCCAAATTTACTATACGTTCTGTTCCGCTATTGAAGGATTTGGGTTGGTAAGTAAGTAGTGCTCCTTTTTTTAAGCTTACAGAGCTTTCATCCTCAAGGGTATAATCGGTATTGGTTTCCAGAGCCGTTAATTGAGCTTTTTGTTCCGGTATAGATTTTTCATTTCTTGAATAAAGGAAAATAGAAACTGCTATAATAAGAATACTAGCCGCAGCATACCACCATATGTTTTTTAGTTTTACCTCTTTTGCCGTAGGTTCATGAGCAAGTTGATTACTTACTTTCTGAAAAGCAGCATCGACATCAGTGCGTTTGGATGATGCCAGTAACGAAAGTTCCCAGGTCTGAAATAGTTCTCTGGCCTTGGCCTGGTTTTCTGGTTCTGATAACCATTTTTCTATGGATTCATGATCTTTTTCAGAAAGGTTTTCTCCCCTCAGATAGGCCAGAATTAGTGCATCATTAATATCGTTTTGGTTATGATCCATTTAGTAGCAAACAACTTGAAGTTATAAATCCCCTATTAGAAAGATTAAAATAATTAATAATTCAACCATTGACTCCCGCAAAAGCTTCATTGCTTTTGTAATATGGTTCTCAACAGTTTTAGTACTTATATCTAATTTTTCGGCTATTTCTTTATGGCTAAGGTTTTCAAAGCGACTCAGGGTAAACACCTCTCTGCATTTGTCAGGAAGAGAACCTATAATACGCTCCATCTTTTTGATCAGATCTTCCGTAAGGTCATCATACTCATAATTCAATATCTGATCCTGAAACAACTTCTGAGTATGGTTAATGTACTTTTGCTCTACAGCCTGTTTTTTTATGTGGTTATAGCACTTATTTCTAACTGCTGTGAGAAGGTATGGAAAAATCTTTAGCGTAGATTGATGCTGATGTCGGTTTTCCCAAAATTTGATAAACACTTCTTGTACCTGCTCTTCCGCCAGAACTTCGTCCTTTAAAATACCGTTGGCAAGATTCCATAGAGGATTATAATATTCTCTAAAAATACTTTCAAAGGCCTCTTTATCACCTCTCTTTACGCGTTCTATAATATTATCTAGTGCCAACCGTGGTCTCTAAAGCTGTTAGTTTTACAAAAGGAAGGTGAAATTATAACAAATATCAAAGAAATAATACTATCACCGATGCTTTTGAGGAAGATAAAGTGAATAAATACATGCTCTTTTATCCAAATGGCAATTTATCTATATTGCAAAACTCAATATTTAATATAAGGATCATTCTAAATTGTGAACTTATCACTATTGCTATATTTTGTCTAAACCCCACCAAATCAAAAAATACCGTGTAGTAATTACAGCCAAAGATGTGGCTGATCACAAGCGTATTAGCCAGCAGCTACAAGGTAATAGCAAAGCCATTAATGATTCGATAGAGAAGCTGTTTAATCAGTATTTTTCTGATGATCAGGAGGTGGTTATAGATAAAGTGGCGCTTGATCTGGGGGCATTTAATACGGAGAATTTTCTTGAAGAATATAAAAGGCGATTGATTGAATTGCTCGATCGTGAGTTTAAAAAGCTGTCAAAGAATAGGCAGTTGCCGGTTTTTAGGAAGTTAGAATCAGACAGTGCTGATGATCGATATAAGTGGCTCACTCATTTTTTAAGTCGATCTTACTTTCCAGCTCATGTGGAAGAAGCGTATGATATCAATGAATTGATTGAAGAATTATGGCAAAAAGATGAAAGGCTTTTAATAGAGACTCTTAAGAAAGCACGCTTGCAAGTGGTGGTGCAGAAAAGGTTGAAAAGGCAATTGAAACCTCAACTTTACCATCAATTGGAAGAATTGCTAGGTCACACTTCAATTCAAAAAAACAGAGTAGATGAGTTGATACAATACTTTATGTCAGGGAAATGGCCGCGTAGTTTCCGCACTTATTTTCAGGGGGAAGTAGAAGCGGCTTTAAAAAAGCTCAATACTTCGGACAGAAAAAAGATGATGCAGCGCCTGGCTCCTAAACTAAATAAAAAAGAGATTGAAGATCGAATAATAAAGACCTTATCTATTCAATTTTTAGAGTCTTTGTTTTTGTTGATTCCTGAATATGAGCAATCTATAGAAACTTTTAAACGTGTTCGTCTAATATTTGCTGAGAACGAATTAGCGCATCGCTATACCTATACATATCAATATAAAAAGGCCTTTTTAGCTTTTATGGCTAATAGTAAGCAGCAGAAGGCTCAGGCCAAAGTAATCAGGGATATGCTCAAAGAGTCTGGTGTAGTGCTGACTAAATATGCTCAAAGACGATTAAAGAGTCAACTCAATGATTGGGATGATGATCAGAGCTGGTTGGCTGTTGGCAAGGACAATCGTCAGACCTTTGAAAAGGATCGGGAAATGGCAATTTCCTATAGCCAAATGGATCTTTTCATTCGCTTTTTGGAGACAGGGCTTTTCCCTTCAGAATTGACTTTGGCTGATGTTGTGGACGGTTTATTGCAATCTCATGCTATCCTATTAACTCAAGTATTGCATGAAAAATGGGCACATTTCCCAGTAAGGTATAGAGTGGCTTATCAGCTGGATATCACTCAAGTCATTCAAATCATACATCTTCTTTTTGGTGATTCTGAGCACTTATCTCTTTTTGAAAACCTGTTTGATTCGGATGAGTTTCATGCTATGGATGTTCCTGAAAGGATAAAAAGGCATTTGTATTTTTCCTTTTTCGAGGTGATGCATCAAGGAACTTCTGAAACTGTTAATGAAGCTGAATTTACAGCGGCCTTTTTTCATGTTTTCACGCAAAGTGTTACTCAGCTTCAAGCAAAAGCTGATGAAATAATTACACTACTCGCACAAGGACAGCAGCACCCAGGTATTGCCTTAATTTCTCTTTTGAAAGAGGAGTCTGAGCAATGGTACAAGTCAAAAGGTTATTATGCCTCAATTATTCCAGAGATATTGGCTAACGGGGGTAATGTGAATAATAAAGCGGAAAAGAAAAAGAAAGAGGTGGAGAAGGCTCTTTTAGAGGCATTTCAAAATCATTATTTCTTGCCTCAGTTATTACTCCAATATGAAGTCCACCCTGATTTTTGGAGGCATATTTTGCAGGTTTTGAATGATAGGCAGCGGCAGCAGCTGGTGCTTCAACTGGCTCCTTTTCAAAGGTCTGTTTTGGAGCAGGTTTTTAAAGAAATAAAGCGATTACAAGCAGAATTACCTTCTTTTCCAGGTGATGAAAAATCAATTTATCCTTTGTCTTTTGATTTAGTCAAAGGAGTGTTGGAAAAATTGGTTGCCAGTGATTTTTCTACTTCTGTCACGGAAATAGTTCATTTTATTTATGGGTATATATTCACAAATCTGAAGAAGAGTTTGTCGAATGCTAAGTATAGGAATGCAAGCAAGGTCTTGCAATTACTTTTAAAGAACCCAATTAACAGGAGTTATTATTACCAACATCTGGCTAAGTGGTTAGAGAATAAGGGCAAAGAATTTATAAGGGGTATTACGCCTAATGATCAAAAAGAAGAGCTTACCTCAACTGAAAATGAAACAGCACCCGTTCTTGAAACAAAGTCTTCTCAGCAGCCAATTAAACGAAAGCGTTTAGAAGGAATCGCATTAGAGCATTCATCTGAATATGAGTTTTCTGATTTAATCCAGTTTTATGCGGTCGAAGGGCATATTCCAAAGTGGGCTAGCATTTCAGAGTTAACTCAATTGAAGTCTCTTTTAAGGGAGAATATAAAGCAACGACCAGCTCTGGTTACTTCGGTATTTAAAGAAATATATCAAGATAGACCGGCTTTTATAAGACTGGTAAATTTAATAAGATCAGCAGATCTGGTGGTGATGCTGGGGCAGGTCAATAGCCAAAGGTTGGCGGTATTTGAATTGGTATTCGAAACACTGATTGCTTTCGGAAAATCAGCCCATAATCTCAGTTTTAAGTCTTCTGAAGCAGCTTTTAAAAGGAACATATATTTATCCTTATTGGAAGTGCTGTTGATGCAGGAAAGGACTCTTTTCCAGTATACAGTTAAACAGTTATTAGTCGTTTTTGCACAGTACTTTTCCCATCAATATGGTAAGCAAGGAAGTGTGTTTTGGCATGAACTCAGTCATTATTATCCTCAAATAGGTCCCCATATCTTAAAAGAAGCGATTGATGAGCAGTTAGTTATGAACAAAGGAGGTCAGCTGAGAGAATGGCTTAAAGAGGGAGTGGAGACTGATCGGCAGGCGGAATTTACCTCCGAGGAACTGATTATTTATTACTTAAAAACTCAGACTTTTCCTGTATGGTCTACATTTAGAGGTGTTTCATCCATTAAAAAACTAATTTCTCGTGGTATA
Organism: Fulvivirga maritima; assembly: GCF_021389955.1. Taxonomy (NCBI): domain Bacteria; kingdom Pseudomonadati; phylum Bacteroidota; class Cytophagia; order Cytophagales; family Fulvivirgaceae; genus Fulvivirga; species Fulvivirga maritima. Next base: position 679,846 of record NZ_CP089980.1, on the reverse strand, counting down.
GAGCTCTCTATGCATAAGATTTTGGATGTTTTGCTTTTTATTAAAGATGATGATCAGGCATTAATAACATTTACTCAATTGGTGGGCGATGAAGAGCTTAAGGCTATTTTAAAGGCCGTTGATGCGCAGAAGTTTAAGGTTTATCGATTGGTGGTGGCAGATTTACTGTTGCTGAAAGAACTACCTGTCTTTCTTCAAACCACTAAAACTCATCTAGAAACTTATTTAAATGAACAGATAACAGCAGCTTTGGTGAAATCGACTTCTTTGCAAGGGCATCAGGTGGCTACGCAGTTAATAAATAATATAGCTGCACATTATGCGCTTGGTATTCAGGAGATTTATTACTTTCTAAACGAAAGGGTTCATAAACTAAAAAGTAAACCTTTAATTAAAGCCTTAAAGGCATTTAAAGGTAATCAGCCAGTAACTGTTCAGCAGGAAGATAAGCTTGAGGAAAGCGACAATGCTGTTGATGTTAATGCTCTTTTTTATATACTGGAATATAATGAATTTCCATGGTGGTATCAGCATCCAGAGAAAAAAGGCAGCTCTATAGAAAAGGAGAAAGCGAGACTGTACAAAACTATATTTCAAAGGGATATACCAAGCCTAATTGAGTCATTACGTACATCAGGAAAGGAACAGGCCTTTGTTCAGAAAATAATTAAAGAGGTCACTTTAAACGAATACTTAAGTCTGATTACAGCTATGGCTCCTGAAATAGCAGGCTTCATAGTGATGTATGTCAGGGTGTTACAGTTGTCGGCGCGGGAGTATTATGGCAGACTAGCATTTCCTTCCGCACATTCGGTTTACCTGTACATGTATAATTATGTAAAAACCAATAAACGAAGTTTTACTGCTCAGGCATTTACGTCGCAAATGTCTATGTTCGTTACTGATGCTTTTAATATAAATCATCGACAGTTTTTAGAAAGGATGGAGCATATTGCGCATGAAATGGCTTTGAAGGGCGAGTCTAAATTCGATACCTTAATTGAGGTTTTGACTTCAGTTCCATCTTTATCTAAAGGCCTTAAAACTTCTCCTTCTCTCATCAATGGGGAGGATTCTGAAGCCGAACAGTTAACTTTTTTCGATGTCCTCGTTTTTTATCTTACCAAGGCAGCATTGCCATTTAATACTGAAATTAAAACATATCAGGAGCTTCAGGATATATTCAAGGCAGAAGCAGAAACGAATGGTCCGGAGTTACGAGCTTCCTTACAATCTTTCAAGCAGCCACTAGCTGTAGATAAGCTCTTGAAACATGGAAATACTCTGTTAATACAAATCGCTGCTTTTATCTATCAGATTCCAAAAGTAAGGCTTGCAGAGTGGCTTACAGGAGTGGTGGATTTTATGAGATATTCACACCCTGAAATATCTAAAGGCAACTATGAAGCACTGGCTATCAAAGTCTTAATAGCATCATTAAAGACAGGAGCGCAGCTTCAGTTTAACTCTGAAAGGCTTATTCATGCTTTCTTTGAAGAAGTGAAGCTACGGCTGATTCCTGGGTGGAAAGAAGAGGTTCAAGAGCATATTAAAGACTATAAACCTTCACCGCAGGTATCTACTCTTTTTAAGCGTTCTCTAAAAAAGACCGTAGCTTTGCCGAAAAAACCATCTAAAACCACGAAAGAGGAAGATAAAAAGGACATACCTGAAACCCCACTGAAGGGAAGTTTGGAGGTACATAACGCAGGAGCTGTTATTCTGGCTAATTTTTTACCTCGCTATTTTGATATGCTCCAAATGAAAGAAAAGCGGGTTTTTAAAGATGAGGAAACGGCTGCCAGGGCAGTATTGCTGGTTCAATATCTGATCACTGGAGAGCAGGAAACACCTGAGCATGAGCTGGTGCTTAACAAAGTGCTCTGCGGAGTGGATTTAGCTTATCCGGTAGACCGATTTATAGAGTTGACTGATAAAGAAAAGGATATTTCTGAAAGCCTGCTGAAAGGAGTGCTGCAAAATTGGGACAGAATGCAAAATGTTTCTGTTGATGCTTTGAGGGAAGGTTTTTTAATGAGAACAGGATATCTGGTAGAAACACCTTACAATTGGGAGCTTGAGGTGGAGGAAAGCGGTAAGGATATTTTATTGGATTTTATGCCTTGGTCGTTTAACACAATAAAATTATCTTGGATGAAAAAGAGCTTAAACGTAAAGTGGCGAAATTAACATCAAATGGCTTCTGAAAGTAAAAAGATAAAATCAGCTATTAAAGTAATTAAGGAAGATCTCGACTGGCTCAGTCAGGTGATTGAGTTCAGGTTCAATAATTATTTTCAGGAGTCAGAACATAAAAGTATAGATGAGGTGCCTCCACCAGACCTTAGTCAGGATGATTCTGTTTATAGTGCGGTAATTAAGGAGTATGAATTTACTGCAGAAGAGAGGATAATCTTATTGATGGCTCTGGCTGTGCATGTCTCTCCGGCTATTTATGATATATTTTTCACCAAAAACACCAATTTTGACCGCGGATTCACGGTTTTTGGTGGTATAACCGGTCAGGCCCACAGTGGTTTTATTCCTACAGGAGAAACGGTTTCTTTTATACTAAGTGGAAATGATCTGGAGAAACGGTTTGAGCTTCTGGATCTGTTTTCTGACACTCACTTTTTTCATACTCAAAACATCCTAAGCCTAACCGGTATCAATGAAAATGAACCTGTTTTTAGTGGAGCACTCACTATTAGTAAAGAATATCTGAGTCTTTTGGTGCAAGGCCGGGAGTACAAGCCGCAATATACCTCTTCTTTTCCTGCACGGCGGCTCACCAGCAGGCTGCATTGGGAAGATGCTGTGTATGATGATCATACGCTCAATGACCTGGAAGAAGCAAAAATATGGATTCAGCATAGTCATGAAATCATGCAAAATGATAAGCTGCAAAAGCATTTGAAAAGAGGCTTTAGGATACTTTTTCATGGCCCTCCCGGAACGGGAAAAACGATGACAGCCGCATTGCTGGGGCAGCAAGCAGAAATGGATGTTTATCAGATTGATCTTTCTGCTGTGGTGTCTAAGTATATCGGAGAAACGGAAAAGAATCTGGCTGGTATTTTTGAAATGGCTGAAAATAAGAACTGGATACTGTTTTTTGATGAAGCCGATGCCCTTTTCGGAAAGCGCACCAGTGTGCAGAGTAGTAATGATCAGTTTGTGAATCAGCAGGTGGCCTATCTGTTGCAGCGGATTGAAGATTTTGATGGGGTAGTCATTCTGGCTACTAATTTCAAAGATAATATTGATACGGCCTTTTTAAGACGTTTTCAGTCTGTGGTGTATTTTCCTAAACCTAAGCTGGAGGAAAGACTTCGCCTATGGCAAAAGTATTTTGATGATACCTTTGACCTGGTAGATGTAGACCTGGAGCAAATAGCTATGGATCATGAAATAACAGGAGGTAGCATGATTAACGTGCTGCGTCATTGCACTATAGCAGCCAAAAAGCGTGGTGATGATAAGGTGTATATGGAAGATATTCTCAAAGGCATAAACAAGGAGTATCATAAAGAAGGCATTACACTTTAGTTGAAAAATACCCATAAACTAACACCTGATTGCATATTAAGTGTAGTTGTGATACATTGAGCACATGATTGATTGAGGCGATGGGAGTATTGATCTAATAACCTCTCTATGCAGTCTGATATTGGCTATGTAATTTCTGATGTAAAGCAAGACCTGAAGCTGGTAGTAAATCAACCGCCTTCAGAAGAGATTCTGAGTGCTTTAACTACCCTGTTAGAGAAAGGGATAGCCGTTACCCTTGTGGTTTCTCGTGAAGTAGGATTAGTCATAGAAAATAATGTTTTTCTGTTTAATAAATGTCTGGTTTTACTCAAAAAAGGAGCTCAGATATATGTGGTGGAGCATGATTTTATATCATATGCTATAGCTGATTATCAAAATTTATCCATTTATGATGATGCAGGCACCACACCAGCAGATGATTTAACCCAGTACTTAAGAAATACCAGGTCCCTGATAAAGGGAGCGACTCCTTTTCTTCAGGAAGACAATGATATTCAAATTCATTTTGAAGTGAATGATGATATTATCTTTAAAGATGATGAGATTACTTTACGCTGGGAAGTAAAAAATGCGCAAACGGTTATTATTCATGGCATTGGCGAAGTGGATCATATCGGTTATAAAAAGGTAAGGCCTCAGCGCAATACTATATTTAAGTTGGGAGCCTATAATCAGGCGCAAACGAGCTTAAGAACGACTTTTGTAAGTGTGTATGATGATCTTCAAATCAACTATACCTTAAGTGCTGCTCACCCCAAAACACAAAATTATTCTGATTTAGCGGCGGATGCTGAAGGAACTCACGTTTACGGTGTTTCTAAAGGTAATTACGTACGGTTTCAATGGTCGGTTAAAGATTCTAATGCCGTAAGCATATTACCATTCGATTTACAAGGTACCGAAGGGATCTATGGATTCCTGGCAGAAAGGCATACCGAAATCCTAATAGAGGCCGTAGTTCATAATAGGTCGGTCACTCGCAAAATCCAGCTATTAGTTTTTCCTATAAAAGTATTTAGAGATCAATTAATGCTCAATTCAGAAGCTTTGAGTGAGCAGCTTCAAAAAAAGATACCTGATACAGCAGAAATTTTAGAAGAGATAAAAAATAGAAAAGGAATTTATAATCAATCACTTGAGGAAATTAGAAAAGCCCAAGAGCAGCGAGGAACCTATCTGGTGAATCATGCGGATGAATTAATTTTTAATAATTACAATAAAAAATGTAATATTAAATCCATAAATAGGGGTGTTTTTTGTCAATTGAAACGATTATTTAAACGGAAGCCTGGTGTTGCTGATGTTCTTAAATCAATGAAATCTTATTATGAGCAGGAATAATATGGAGGTAGAGGAAGTAAAGCTGAAGCCTTTTATGAGGTTTTTCCTGTTTTGCTCAGCTGCTAATCAGGATCTTCTAAAAAAGTGCCCTTCTTCAGAAAGGAATAAATATGCCGGCGTAGGAGCTACCGTCTTTTTTACCGGTTTATTGGCCGCTTTATCAGGTGGATATGCTATTTATACCGTTTTTAATAGTGTAACTATCGGGGCTCTATTGGGGCTGTTTTGGGGTGGGCTTATTTTTAATTTAGATAGGTTTATTGTTTCTACCATTAAGAAAAATGATAAGAAGTCGGATCAGTGGAAACAGGTGATACCACGCTTATTATTGGCGGTTTTTCTGTCTCTCATTATCTCTAAGCCGTTGGAGTTAAAGATTTTTGAGCAGGAAATCAATGAGCAGCTACACTACACAGGGGTGAAAAAGCTTGAAGACATAGATCAGCTCTATGAGCAGAAAATAGACAAGCGCAGAGCCTCTATAGAAAAGCTAAAAGCCGCCACTAATGCTAAGTTTGAAATTCGGGAAAAGTACTATGAAGAGTATAAATGTGAGTGCGAAGGCAGCTGTGGTACCGGCGAAAAAGGTATAGGTTCTGAATGCTTGAGAAAGGAGCAGAAATACCTGAAGGCTGATGAAGAATATAAGCTGGCTAAAGCTGAAAATGATGAAGAAATACAGACCATACAAGCAATAATAGATGATCTTCATGCAGAAGAAAAGGAGTATAAGCATGAGTTACAGGCCTCTTTCGCTTCTGGTTTACTGGCCAGGTTAAATGCCTTAGGAAATCTGCCTTCAGGTCCGTCATTAGCCATTGTTATGCTACTCATTTGCATAGAAGTGGCGCCTATACTTACCAAGTTACTTTCCCCTTATGGGCCTTATGATCATTTGCTTAAAACTATAGAGTATGATTATGAGATAGATGAAATATCATCGATTAATCTGCGTAACCAGAAGCTCAATAATCAGCTGACTGTCTTGGCTAATGTAGAGCAAGAAAAAGTGGAGCAGCAGATCATTAATAATAAAAGAACATTACAACTGATAGAAGAAGCTCAGGAAGAATTGGTGCGTGAGCAGCTTTCTATTTGGGTAGAGCAGGAAAAGAAAAAGCTCAGGGAAGATATGAAGCGTAAAACAGATCAATATCAGAACACTGATAAAATAATATGAGGGCAGCTTTTTTCTTCTCAATACTATGTTTTTTGTGCTGTGGAATTTCTGTGGCGCAGCAATTTACATTAGAAGACAGTACTTATAGCGGTATAGATACGGTTACTCTTTTACATACCAGGATGAAAGTGTGGGTAATGACAAAGAAGAAATTTCCATTTCAGGTAAATGCAGGAGATAGCTTATTGTACACTTTGAAAAAGGAAAAAGATGTTAAAATGAAATATCGCATAGTTTTTCCTGATAATACAGAGAAGCAGTTCATGATAGACGATCAGGTAGAAAATATGCCACTACCCACTGATGCCGGTGCAGGCACTTATACGCTGGAAATACTCAATAGGAGTCTGAAGAATAATTATGTTACTATCACTTTGAAACAGGCCAAAGGGTGGACGGAAACAACAAAAATCAAGGTACCTATTATTGTAGATTCTGTTACAGTGGCCGTATATGACACCGTTCCTCGGTTAGTCCTTGATGATACTTACTACCTTGGAGCCAGAAGAAATATCAAGGAAGATTATAGGAAAACGGTGGAGTTTGATATTGCTCCAGCGAAAGACAAGGCGCCGCTATACTGGGCCTTTTTAATTGGGTTTGGAAGAGAATATGGTGCTGAGGCAAATAACCAGGTAGATATAAAAACGCAGCAACCCGTGGGAGATCCCTTAGTGGCCTTTTTTATGAAGAATAGGAATGAATTTCCAGAGTCTGAGAGCAAAAAAATTGAATTGTCATTGAAAGGGCCTGGAGTAAATAGTTCATATCATACTACAGCTTATGGTACAGTTAATAAGCACCCGGGGCACTATACTTTGGCTGTAATTAATGATGACGAAGTAGTGGGAGAGTATGTCTATTTTAAAGTAATGGCCTTTGATTTTGTTAAAAGTGGAGAGAAAAAAGTGCCTAAAAAGAAATAATGATTATGAGTAGAGCTTTAATCTTTCTTGTCATATTAAACTTGAGTTCAGTAGCACTTCATGCTCAGCAGGGTTTATTGCAAGGGGCACGGAAAAAGCTTCGGCAAACGGAGCGAGAGACTAACACTGCCAAAAGTGATATGAGGCGCATGGAGCGGTTTTTTAGCTCAGAAAAGAAAACGGTTACTCCTGAAGAAAATGTGGCTGATACTATTGCGTGGGAAAAGGAACGATACATTCCTCAGCGGGGAGTGGTAAATGATTATGCCTATCTCTTTCGCTCACTGCATGGCAAGTATCATCAGGTGAAGTTTAAGAATACCAAGAACCTCAATAAAATAGTTTGGGATTCTACAGACAATCGTTTCTATAATAGGTTAGATAAAATCAATGCGCTTAACAAAGGCGATATTGTATTCGGGTGGCATCCTTACTGGATGAAAGATGATTTCAAGAACTATAATTATAACCTGCTTTCCATCATTTCCTATTATTCTTATGATATAGATCCTAATTCCGGTCTGTATAATGATGCTGATGCCATCAATGACTGGAAAACCACAGCTATGATAGATTCAGCTAAAGCGCATGATGTAAAAGTGCTGTTGAGCATCACTAATTATGGGGCCGCTGAGACTAATGCCTTTTTACAAGATGAGATGCTGTGGGGGCGCATGATAGACTCGGTGGACATGCTATTGAATATGCGTGGCGGAGCCGGTGTAGATATTGATTTTGAAGGTCTTACTGAAAACAACAAAGAAGCATTTACAAGGTTTGTGAAGCAGGTGAAAAGCAAGCTGGGAGATGCACGTATGGTCACAGTTCAGGTGCCAGCCTACAATAATCATGGAGGCATTGACTTTTTTGCTTTGAATGATGTGGTAGACCTCTATGTGGTGCAGGGCTACGATTATAGTCGGGTAGATTGTGGAGGTAAACCGGGGCCGGTGTCACCTTTGCTTACCATCAATAGTAACTGTCCTTGTATTGTAAACACGTTTGATTATTGTATAAGAAATGGACTTAAGCCAGCAAAGGCGATTTTGGGCTTGCCTGCTTACGGTACCGAATGGACATTGAAAGGAAACAGTTGGGATGCTAAAGCTAATTTTGACGGCTATATCACTTATAGCGATGTCATGGCCCGTTATGGTCAAGATTACGAAACTTCTTATGACCCAGTGAGTGGTAGTTCATTTTTTATAGTAGATCAGGGCAAGCAAACTAAGTTGGTTTGGTATGAGAGTTCTGAAGGCTTAGAAATGAAATTTAAATGGGCACTTGATCATGGTATGAAAGGTGCCGCTATCTGGTCATTAGGGTATGATGGCAATCAGCCGGGCATTACTAATGCCATAGCCAAGAGCTTTGGCATGAAGCCATTGCAACGCATAGAACCCATAGATGTGGATAATGGGAGACTTTACGGAATGGTAGAATCCCTGGTAGAGCACAAAAGAGCTATAGGTGTTGGCCTGATTATTATCGTTTATTTCTTTGTATTAGGCCTTTTTATATCACTATTCGATTGGAGGGTACGTGAAATATTTTTCCAAAACTTCACTTATAGAGCCTTGTTCGCAGGGGTAATCATAGTGTTGAGCATTGTGTCTGTGTCTCTGCTGGTTCACCCGGAAGGCGGGTTGGGCGCCTATCTTTTTCCTTTACTGATCGGATTAGTGATAGGGGCAGTCATTGTTTATTTGGTCACAAACAGGTACATCTCTTATAGAAATAAATTGCCTTAGAATATATGAAAAGTACTATAGCGCGAGAGTTTTTATATTTCTTCATAGCCTTGATCACTGCTTTGCCAGTGGGGTTCTTGTTTTTATATCTGATGCATGTGCAGCCTTCAGGAGCAGTACTAACGCCAGACGAAAAGGTGTTGGAAATGGATCTTTTAATAATTGGTGGAGTGCTTGGGTTTATAGGCGTTTACCTCATTCGGCTTACCGTATGGGCGGTAAAAAGGGTTTTAATATCTCAATAAGAATAAGCAATTCATGATACATAACATACTTCCCGTAATAGCCGGAGAACTTAATGAATATCTTAAAACACGATTTAATTCAGTGGAAGATAAGGTGATCTTATCTAATATCATTGATCAGAGCGGAGCCATAGCCATAGAAGGCCATAATAAAATGGTGCTTACTTTAATTAATATATCAGAAGAGGGTACACTAAAGGCCAAAGCCAATCAGCGGTTAATGGGGAGTGCTTTTGTGGATTTCACCCCGTCCATCAGCGTGAACCTTACCATTATGATTTCGGCCTATTTCCAGCCAAGAAATTATGTGGAGTCTCTGAAATATATTTCTGGGGTTATCTACTTCTTTCAGTCGAAACCATTGTTTACAGCACAAAATACTCCAGGTCTTAGCCAGAATGTAGAAAAAATCCATTTTGACATGCTATCTCTGGCACCCCAGGAGCAAATGAACCTTTTTTCTATGACTGGAGCCAAGTATACGCCCACGGTAGTCTACAAAATGAAGATGCTCACCTTTAGTCAGGATAATATCATTGATGAGATCCCTGCTATTAAAGGTTTTGACCTGGAATCATAAGTGTTATGATTTTCAGTTTGTTAAAGTGAAATAGTTAAAATAATTTATATTTAGTTTATGAAAATGTTTTAATAATTATTTTAAACGCTTTTTTTTCATACATTTACTATATTAAACTAAATGCTTCTTTTAGCTACGTGATTAATTTTTTAATGATCTAAACCTTTGAAATACGAAAAGCTTTTTTCGGTAAATTATTTTCACGAGTACTATAGTTCAGGCAAATTCAGGGGAGTAAGGCAGGTTTTAGATGGGAATACAAAGAGTTTACTAAAAAGCTATGGAATTGTACTTCGCGATTTTGATTCAGGATTTTCTTTATTATACAGAGAATCTGAAAACGGCTCTTCTTTGTTAAAAAATATCAAGTCGCCTCTTCGGTTTTGTTTCTTTCTTATAGCTAAAGACACCTCTTTTTATAATTACTCAGACATTTCTACTGCTCTTAATGAGCCTTACTGGTTAACTAATTTAGGTGCTGAAGAGCAGCAACTGCATAAAGGCGATTATTTGGCTGGTGGAGAACAGGTGGTTCTTGTGTCCTCAGTATTAGATATTAAAAATCATTTAAATGCTGTTGGATCCGATTCAGACATTAGCATTAAAAATCTTTACGGTGAAGTCTTTCATCAAAGGGGTTGGGCTTCAATAGATCAGGCTGAATTCAATTTGTTTTTAAAAGAAAGCGGATATCTGAAAATATCTACTCAGGATCAGAATTACTCATTTTACTATAAGCCTTCAGGCCTTAAGCAGTGCATGGCAGTGCTTAATATAGTCATTGAACCAGGCAGTGGAGGTAAGCACCATTTTGATACTATAAAAGGAACAGACTATACAATAAATATAGCTTCCAGGGCTACTACCTGGAAATACAACCTTATTCATCGTGATGATGGAAAATATGCTGAATTCAAAGTGTACTCAGGCAAAAATGAAGTACCACTTAACGATGTGCAGGATAAGATCATGGTCACAGGAGAAAAGGCTTATTATATTGAAACTACAGCTCCTATTCAATTGCAAGAGCGGTATGAAAGGCACATGGAGCTGGAGATGGTAAAGATAGAAGCAGGCAGAAATGTAAAGAAACGGATGAATTTACCCACTCCTGATGTGAACAAGGTAAGGATGCAGGCTGAGCAGGGAGAGATAAGAGCATACTCAGAAATGTATATATATTTTTAATAAAACTATTAGGAAATTATGACTCAAGTATTGGCTACCCCGGGAGTGTATATTGAGGAGAAAAGTGCCTTCCCTAGTTCGGCAGTAGCAGTGGCTACGGCAGTTCCTGCTTTTGTAGGTTATACAGAAAAGGCAGTGAGAGACAATAAGTCTATAAAAAATGTGCCTACACGCATCACTTCATTAGGGGAGTACCATCAGTTTTTTGGTAGAGGTCCTAAAATCACGTATGAAGTGGCGGAGGATGATGAGGCTCAGTTTAATCTTACGGTTAATCCTGACACAAAATATAATCTTTACAATTGTCTAAGGCTCTTTTTTGCCAATGGTGGTTCTACCTGCTATATCGTGTCGGTAGGAGATTATTCTTCAGGTGTTAAAGCATCAGAGCTAAATGATGTGGATAATGAAGGTGGCATACGTACTTTGCTTAAAGAGCCGGAGCCTACCATGTTGGTAATACCTGATGCCGTGCTGCTAGAGGAGGCAGACTGCTATTCTTTACAGCAAGATATGTTGCAGCACTGTGGCTTTGAAATGAAAAGTCGTGTAGCTCTGCTAGATATTTATGGAGGACATAAGGAGCGAACCATGGCTGATGATGATGTAATCACCAAGTTTCGTGAAGGTATTGGTATTAACTTCCTGCAATGGGGGGCGGCCTACTATCCCTGGTTAAGTACTACCATAGTTTCTGCTGATGAAATTAACTATACCAATATTAGTAATGCTGATGGCCTGGCCGCAGTGTTAAATAAGGAAGTGGACGATATGGTGGCTAACGAAGCCATAAAAGAAAAGAGAGCTGAATTAATAAAAGCAGAAATAGAACAACTTTCTAGTGATGATGCTGACGTAACCTCTCTGCACCAAACGCTGAGCGCAGTAAGTCCGCTATATAAAGCTATTATGGCTGAAGTAAGGTCTCAAACCAATATTTTGCCTCCAAGTGTAGGTATGGCTGGTGTACTTTCTATGGTAGATAGTTCAGTAGGCGTATTCCAATCTCCCGCTAATGTTTCTATTGGTTCTGTAATAAAACCAACCGTAAATATTACCCATACTATTCAAGAAGATTTAAACCTTCCTCTAAACGGAAAAGCCATAAACGCTATCAGAAGTTTCCCTGGTAAAGGGGTGCTGGTTTGGGGCGCAAGAACGCTTGACGGTAACAGTCAGGATTGGAGATACCTGTCAGTGAGAAGAACAGTAATCATGATAGAACAATCGCTCAAGGCGGCTTCAGAGGCTTATGTTTTTAAACCCAACGTGGTGAATACCTGGGTAACGGTGAAAGGCATGATGACCAATTTCCTTACTGATCAGTGGAAAAGAGGTGCATTGGCCGGCTCTACTCCAGAAGATGCTTTTAGTGTAGATGTTGGCCTTGGGGTAACCATGACTCCTACTGATGTGCTCGATGGAATTATGAGAATAACAGTGAAACTGGCTGTAACAAGACCTGCTGAGTTTATTGTCATCACCTTCCAACAGCAAATGCAAAAATCATAACCTTTATTAATTAGAAATTTAAAACATTAACATATTAAACCTAAAATACAATGGCAGGAGAAAGTCAAGATAACGTATGGCCATTACCTAAGTTTTACTTCAAAGTAGAGGTAGATGGCGGTATTGCAGCCTCTTTTCAGGAAGTATCTGGCCTGGATATAGAAACAGATGTATATGAGTACAGGCATGGTGATAGCCCCGATTTTTCGACCATAAAAATGCCTGGTTTAAAGAAATCTAGCGATGTAACCTTGAAGAAAGGGATCTTCACTACTGACGTTCAGTTTTTTGAATGGTTCAATGAGATAAAACTCAATACCATTGAAAGAAAAACGGTTACTATTATGTTGCTCAATGAGTCTGGCGATTCTGAAATTGTATGGACGCTGGCCAATGCTTTTCCTAAGCAGGTGCAAGGAACAGACCTTAACTCTACCAGCAGCGATGCCGCTATTGAAACGCTTGTTTTAGCTCATGAAGGATTAACCATTAGTACTCCTTAAGCACAAATAACCGAACAACATGTGTTCATTGGATAGTCTGATGAACACAATTTTTTTTATTAAAGAGCTATAACCTTGGCTAAGAAAAAAACAAATGTAGGTCAGTGGGGAAAGCCTCCCTATTACCCTTTAGTAGGGTTTTATTTTTCTGTAAGTTTTGAAGGAATTACCAATCAGGTAGACTCTAAATTCAGTGAAGTATCAGGTATAACCATGGAGATCACTGATGGCATTACCGTAAAAGAAGGAGGAGAAAACGGAGCGGTATATGAACTTCCCGGTAGGGCTAAGTATTCTGATCTGGTTTTGAAAAGAGGCTTATTAAAGGCAAATACTGACCTTTCTAAATGGTGTATGAGCTTTTTTAGTAATGACTATTCCTCCCCAATGGTTAAAAAAAACATCTATGTTAAGCTTCTTAACCAAACCGGTAAGCCGGTTTTTACCTGGCTGTTTAGCGGTGCACATCCTAAAAAAATGGAGATAGGCGGGTTTAATTCCACCGCCACGGGAGATGCAGCTATAGTTGTAGAGACAATCACCCTGGTGTTTGAGGATTTTAAAATTATCAATTGATAGAAGATGCCTTTAAAAATAAATGAATTTGTAATTCAGGCCAAGTTTGAGGAAGGTGCTGGTTCGGCTCCCGCATCGCGCTCAAAAGCAGTACCGTTGGATATAGAGCTGCTCAAAGAAGATATTATAAAAGAGTGCCTTGATAAGATGGAAGACTATTTAATAAGAAAGGAAAGACGGTAAAGCATGGCGGCGAATAGCGGGAAACGGGTAAAAATGGTTATAGAGGCTTATGAACAGCCTGATTTTACCAGCAGTGCGGGTGACTTTAGCCTTCAAATGAATCCTGAAAAATATGATATTTCTGTTCCTCAAAAAACATATGAAAAGAAGAATGTGCTCAGTAATGGAGAAGTAGCTCCTGGCAATGATTCTGAAAAGCTTGAAGTATTAACCTTTGATTTTTATCTGGATGCTACCGGAATAGTCCCTGGCTGTACTGATGTACATGAAAGTATAGAGAAGCTAAGAAAGCTGGGGTTGGAAATCAATGGAAAAATACATCGTAAAAACTACCTGAAAGTGAGGTGGGATTCTGTACTGGTATTTCCTTGTGTCATGAAGTCTTTAGAAGTGGACTACCTGCTATTTAAACCTGATGGTACTCCGGTAAGAGCGAAATTGTCAGCAGAATTTGAGCAATTTATTGATGCAGAAACACAGGCTAAAATAAATAATACCAGCTCTCCTGACCTTACACATGTGCATACTGTAGTGGCGGGAGATAACCTGCCCTTGCTCTGCTACAAAATTTATGGAGATAGTAAGTACTATCTGCAAGTGGCTGAGTATAATGATATTATCAATTTAAGTTGTTTAAACCCCGGACAAAAAATTATTTTTCCTCCTTTATCTTATGGCAACATCTCCTCTAAATAGTAAAACAGATCTTCCCACTTTTAAAGTACTTGTAGATGGCCAGGCTATAAAAGATTACTATGAAGTAGTAAGCATTTTTATTGAAAAGGAGGTGAACAAGATAAATATCGCTGAGATCGTCATTCTTGATGGCAGCCCCAATGACCAGACCTTTGAGATTAGCGAATCTAATGATTTTGTTCCCGGGAGCACTATTGAGGTAGATCTTGGCTATCACTCTGATGAAACCACTGCTTTTAAAGGGATCATAGTTTCTCAAAATATTAAGGTCAGAAGTTCCATGTCAGGCACAAGATCTATGCTTACCGTGAGGTGTTCTGATGAAGCGGTAAAACTGACTATAGGCCGAAATAGTCGAAATTTCAAAGATAAAAAGGATAGCGATATTATTACTTCCATCCTAGGAGATAGTGGTATTACCAAGACGGTGAGCAGCACTAATAATGTGCATAAAAAAATCATTCAATATAATAGTACCGATTGGGATTTTGTGCTTTCAAGAGCCGAGGTCAATGGTTTTTTAGCTATTTGTGATGATGGTAATTTAAAAATAGGAGCACCTGAACTAAGCGGGTCTACTGTTCTCGACCTCACCTTTGGTGTAGATGTTATCGATTTTCAGGCCGATTTGGAAGCCACCTCTCAGCTGGCCTCTGTGGAATGCCTGAGCTGGGATAGTACCACTCAGAAAATAGTGAAAAGCCAATCTGTAGAGCCTACTGTAAATGAGCAGAGTAACCTTACCGGTAAAAAGCTGTCAGGCGTGGTAGGGTTATCATCTTTCACCATGAGCACTACAGCACCTGAAGAGGCTGCCGTACTGAAAGACTGGGCTAATGCTCGTTTGCAAAAATCACGCTTAGCTAAGGTTAAAGGCTACGTTACTATTCCAGGAAATGCTACGGTTAAGCCCAATGTATTGATATCCTTAGATGGTTTTGGCGCAAGGTTTAATGGAAAGGCCTATGTTTCTAAAGTAGAACATACCTTAGAAAAAGGCGCTTGGGTCACTAAAATTGGCTTTGGGCTGGATGATCAATGGTATGCGGAAACCCGTAAGATAGAGACCCCACTTACGGCCGGCCTTCTGCCTGGAATTTCTGGCCTGCAGATAGGCGTAGTAAAGCAGATAGATCAGGATCCGGATGGTGAATTTAGGGTATTGGTAAATGTGCCGATAATAGAAGAAAGTGGGGATGGTGTATGGGCCAGGCTGTCTGGTTTTTATGCTTCAGACGGCATAGGAAACTATTTCTACCCAGAGGTAAATGATGAAGTAATATTAGGCTTTCTTAATGACGATCCACGATTTCCCATAATATTAGGATCAATGTACGGGAAAAAATTGAAGCCTCCTTATACACCCGATAGCGAGAACAAAACCAAAGGGATAGTTACCAAAAGCGAAATGAAACTCACTTTTGATGAAGATAAAAAGGTAATTACTGTAGAAACTCCTGGCGGTAATAAGATAACTCTTAGTGATGATGCTAAATCTATTACCATGCAGGATCAGAATAGCAATAAAATTGAAATGTCTGATTCAGGAATAGTGATAAATAGCCCGAAAGATATCAAAATATCTGCTTCAGGCAGCTTGAGTGCTGAGGCCACATCTAATGTCACTGTAAAAGCCACAGGAGATGCTTCAGTAACAGGAAACAATGTAAATATAAAGGCCAATATGGCTCTTTCTGCTGAAGGATCAGCTCAGGCAGCGCTTAAGGCTTCCGGGCAGGTAGAGGTGAAAGGAGCCATGGTTATGATCAACTAAAACCCAAAAAATAAAAACTTATGCCACTAGCAGCGAGATTAACAGATATGCACACATGTCCGATGCAAACACCAGGGTTGCCACCTATACCGCATGTGGGAGGTCCTGTAATTGGTCCGGGAGTGCCTACCGTGCTCATAGGAGGGATGCCAGCAGCCGTAATGGGCGATAACTGTGTATGCGTAGGGCCGCCAGACACTATTATCAAAGGATCGGCTACGGTAATGATTGGAGGTAAACCTGCTGCCCGAATGGGCGATACCACGGCACATGGAGGGCAAATAGTACTTGGCTGCCCTACAGTAATGATAGGAGGGTAGGCAATGGGTGCTGATAATTCATTTTTAGGTAGAGGATGGGCATTCCCTCCGGCGTTTGATAAGAAGCTCAAGCGAAGTGTGATGATTGAAGAAGAGGAAGATATTAAACAAAGCCTTTTTATAATATTATCTACTATCCCGGGAGAGCGGATTATGAAACCAAAATTCGGCTGTGGCCTGCACTCTTCTGTTTTTGATACCATGGATAGCCTGGCAGAAAACAGAATGAAAGATGCTGTACGAACAGCCGTGCTTAATTATGAACCCAGAGTAACGCTGCATCAGGTGTTGGTAGATGTGGTAGAAACTTTAGAAGGTGTAGTGAATATCACTTTAGAATATACCATCAGAAAAATTAACGTGAGAACTAATATTGTGTATCCTTTCTACCTTAAAGAAGGTACTAATGTAACCGGCATGTAATGAGGTGATGAATGATAAACTCAGGAACATATTATCGCATGCAAATGGAACCTCTCAGACTGACAGGCTTAATACACTATTGCACCATGAACAGGTAAAAATAGATGAGCGTGAGCTGGCAGACTATCTGGCGCTTTTGTATAAATATGCAGGAGCTATTAAATTCTATAACCTTAAAAATAAGGAAGACGGCAACTGGCAGCCTTTTTTAGCCAGTGATATTACCTTTTTGCTAGCCAGGATTGTAATCATTGATGTTGAAAAAATAGATATTCACTTCAATGAGACGCTATATAGTTTTGAAAATGAGGTAGATAGTGAGAAATCCAGGTTGTATCTCAGAGATCTTTATGAAGAAGTTTGGAAGCTCATAGAGATGGTTAATGAGTGGTATGGCATTTCTAATGAATATAATCTTGGAGAAGGCAATAATGAGCTGGCAGATATTGTGAGGAATGCTATTACTTATAGATTAGGTAGTAAGTACAAGCGTTTTCAGGCTATGGCTCATGCTTTTCATCATTTCACTAATGATAATGAGCTAGCCGGAAGTTATATGCATGGCATGTCCGGACTAGATAAAATCTGGGGTGATCAGGATGATGATGAATATGGCTTAGAAGGTGAAAGCGAACGAGAAAAGTATAGTTACTTAGCCAAGCAGCTTACTTTTCTGTTTAAAGATTTTTTACGGGTCATTACCTATATAGTTAATCTGGCTCCCAAAATCTTAGATCAGTCGCTATCAGAAAATGATCATGCACCACAAAATGCCCTGGTAATAGCTTTTTTAAGGCTTTTTGATCATGTAAAAGGAGATATTAACTCCATACTCAAAAAGCATCTGGATTACTATTATTTTGATAAACTCAAGCAGAAGCTTCATATGTCAGCGCCAGATCAGGTGCATCTGACTTTTGCTTTATCAGATCATATAGAAGGATTTTATTTAGAAAAGGGTACCTTATTTACCGCTGGGCAGGATGAAGAGGGCTATAATTACCTTTATAAAGCAGATGATGATCTGGTTATAAATAAGGCCATTGTATCGGACTTACGAGTTTTGTTTTTGTCTAAGCAACCAATTATTGCCGAAGGAGATAAGTATAAGCTTATTTCTAACATCTATCAGGCAGAAGTGCCGCTGATAGAAGGTCAATCTCCGGTTCCTTTTCCGACTTTAGGAGAAGAGCAATTTACGCTGAAGCAAGACAAAAGAAGCATGCATAGTTCTGAAGTAGGTTATGCTGTTTCCTCTCCAGTCCTGCTTTTGAAAGAGGGGTATCGAAAAATTAAAGTTGACTTTAAGTTTAACCTGAAATCCATGTCTCCCATGGTGTCTTTTCTTGAAGATTTTTCATCTGACGAAAAGATAAGTGCGGAGAGCGCCTTTCAAAAGGTATTTTCTAATTCCTTTGAAATCTACTTGTCTAAGGCTGATGGCTGGTATGAAATTGATGATTATAGAATTGTGCCCGATAAAGGCTGGACCAGCGGTATAATCTCATTTGACTTGGAGCTGGGTATGGCTGATCCTGCTATAACAGGTCTGCCATTAGAGCATCCTGATTATGGGTATTTTGATTCTAAGTGGCCTGTGTTAAAAGTGCTTTTAAGTACCAAGAGAGCCATGTATGCTTATTCTTATCTCAGAGATCTCATTATTGAAGAGTGTGATATTAAGGTGGAGGTTGAGCATATCAAAGGCCTGCAAGTGTTTAATAATTTGGGTAAATTGGATATAAGCAGTCCTTTCTATCCTTTTGGTACCACTCCTGTAGTGGGTTCGTTCATGCTTATTGGTTATGATGAGGTGTTTAAAAAGGATTTAAAAGATCTCACTATAGATCTGGAATGGCATAATTTACCTCGTAAAGAAGGTGGATTTAAAGAATATTATCGGAAGTATAATCAGAATATCACTAATGATTCTTTTAAGGTATCATTAAGAGCCTTATCAGGATATGAGTTTTTTCCCAAATCAAAAGACCGTTTACAATATTACACGCTTTTTGAAGAAGCTGAGGTAATGGAAGGCCAGGTCAGGCAAACCCGGCTTATAGATAAAAATGTAATCAGTCAGGTAGATATTGATGCTTTGCAGATTAGCACTGATTATAATATGGATGAGTTACCAGACTATGATAATACAACCCGGGCTGGCTACCTGAAGTTGGAACTGGTTTCTCCTGAAATGGGCTTTGGACAAGATCTATATCCGGGCCTGTTTGCTAATGAGGTAGTAGAAAAATCCAAGCCATCTAATAAGGAACCATTGGATTTACCAAACGTGCCATTTGCTCCACAGTTGCGCACCATTTATATGGGTTATAAGGCATCCAGCAAGATTTTCTTTAAAAAAACAGCTACCCGAAGAAGTGATCCTGAGGCAGATGAAAAATTCTATCATCTTAATCCTTTTGGAACCAGAGTAGTCTTTAAAAACAGCATTCCTTATGATCATTATCTTTTGCCACAGTTTGATGATAACGGCTACCTTTTTATGGGCTTGTCTAAACTGAACCCTCCGGAAGTTTTAACTATTTATTTCTTGCTGGAGCAGCGTAAGGGGAATGACTGGGGAGCTGAGCTGCCGACACTACACTGGAAGTACCTGGCTAATGATCAATGGATTGATTTTGAGAAAAGCGATATCATCTTTGATAGTACCAATGACTTCACCTCTTCAGGTATTATAAAACTATCGATACCAGATGATATTACTGATACTAACAGCATTTTGCCTTATGGCAAACATTGGATATGTGCTTCTGCCAAAGGTAATGTAGATCTCTTGCCCAAGACCAAAGGGGTTTATACTCAGACCATATCAGCTTCATGGCAGCCGCATAAGCAAGGTGCCCAGTGGACCGCTAATATTCCAGCTGGCACTATTGAAGGTCTACTTACTGCAAGATCAGAAATTGGAGCCGTATTACAGGTGGCTCCTTCTTTTTGGGGGTTCCTGTAGAAACTGAAGATAGGTTTTATGCTCGCGTAAGTGAGCGGTTGCGGCATAAAAACAGGTTGGTTACTCCTTGGGACTATGAACATCTCATTTTATCTCATTTTCCTATGGTGAAAAGAGTAGTTTGTATAACCCCGGCAGATGGTTTTGAAGAAGTAAAAGGAGGGGAAGTAGTGATAGTGGTAGTGCCAGATATTGACCGAAACAGAGCTTTTTATTTACCTAAAATAGATTTTAAGACCTTAGGAGAAATAAGGGGCTTTGTTTTATCGCATGCCTCTCATTTTGTGAGTGTTAAAGTAATGAATCCCGTGTATGAACGGGTGAAGATTAATTGTAATCTCAAATTTAATGATAACAGTAAAAAGGGTGAATACATAACCAGGCTGCACGAGGAACTACAGCAATTTTTATGTCCCTGGTTTTACCGGACCTCTGCCGGCATTCAGTTTTGGGGTTCTGTAAAGCATGAAGAAGTCCTTACATTTCTTGAATCTAGAGAATATGTCACTTTCATAACTAAACTATCGGTAGTGGTGGTGCATCATAGTAGGGAGGAGTACTCTATTTCTGATTCTATGGACGGACCGGGCTTGCTGCGCCCAAGTACTCCCTGGAGCATTTTAGTGCCTATGGAGAAGCATCAAATTAATATAATAGAAAAAACTATTCATGAAGTACCAGAGAAGGCAGCCATTGAGAGCATGCGGCTGGGAGGTGATTTTGTAATTACAGAGAGCCCTGAAGAAAAGTGGGATATGCCCACTTCTGATAAAGACAAGGGTGATGATGCAGACTACTTCATCGTAGAAATTGATATCTGAATATTAAAAGACTAAGGTTATGCCAATCTATAATCGAACTACTCTAAAAAATTTCTTTAAAAATGGAGCCAATCCTACTGAGGTGCATTTTTCTGACCTCATAGACTCTACCATTAATAAGATTGATGACGGCTTTGCCAAAAGCATTGAAGATGGCCTGCAGCTATCACCTCTGGGAGGTAGTAAGAAGGTGATGAGTTTTTATGAAAATGTGAGAGATAAAGAGGCTGATTGGCAGTTTGTGATTAATCCTATAGAAGAGGTCAAGGGCTTAAGTATAGGAGAGGGAGTCAATAAGCATCGACTGTTTTTTCAGAAAAATGGGCGAATTGGAGTAGGTACGCTGTTCCCCAAGGCTAAGTTAGATGTAAAAGGCACCAGCCGTACACAGGTTAGGGTGGGTTCTTACTCTAAAATAAATGCTGTGCCTGCTGATGGAAACTGGCACGCGGCCATAGAAAATCTCACAGATTGTAATGCCTTTGAAATAGTAGCTAAAGTAGCAGCAGGCAAGGGCCGAGGAAAGTATGCTATGGCTCACGCTATTGCTGTAAGTGCATTTGGAACCTCTTCCAGTAAAGTGAAGGTAACACAATCATGGTATGGCAGCTTTTGGAACCGGCTTAAATTTAGATGGAGAGGCACACCAGATAATTACAGGCTGGAGATGCGCACCAGTAGCCATTATGGTATGAATGGAGATAAGCCGTTTTATATCTCTTTTCATGTCTGTAGCCTGTGGGATGACCAATTATTCAATAAGCAATAAACCTTTATTATACCTTGCAAAAACCCGATTCTATAGCGCGAAATCCTGACCTGCCCAGAAGCATGGACTTTCAGGCCTTAAGAAGGGAAGGAATAGAATATCTTCAGCAGCTTTCGGGTAGCATTTGGACAGACTATAATGAGCATGATCCTGGTGTTACGCTGCTGGAGCAGATATGTTATGCGCTAACGGATGTGGCCTATCGAACTAATATCAGCATAGAAAAGCTGCTTTTTTATGATGATGATTACAAGCCTGTTTCTGATTCTAATGCGCTCTATCCTCCAAATGAAATATTCCCTTGCAGTGCCCTGACTCTTGCAGATTATCGCATACTTATAATGGATCAGGTTAGTGAGGTTAATAATGTATGGATAGATCCGGTAGATGAAGATAAACTGGGTATATCCGGTTTGTATAATGTTACTGCTCAGGTGTTTAATGAAACTCCTGAATCAGAATATGATCAGGTGAAAGCTCGGGTAAAGGCACTATTTGCAGCAAATCGTAACCTTGGAGAAGACCTTAATGAGGTGAGCATTCTGTTGCCTCAGCATATTAAAATTAGTGCCAATATAGATATCCGGTCTGATGCCGTCGGCGAAGAAGTGTTGTCTCAATTACTCTTTTTGCTCGATGCCTATTTGAATCCTGTAGTACATTTTCATGTTTATGAGGAGTTGCTCAGAAAAGGTATGGCTGAGGAGAACATTTTTGACACTCCTTCTTTTGAGCATGGTTTTATTCAAAAGGAAGAGCTACCTCATAAAAATGATGAATTCTATGTGTCAAAAATCAGTGAAATTATATCTACAGTACCAGGTGTTCGAAGCCTACAAAACTTAATTGTTTATCAGGATGATGTGAAGGTATATGGGAATGTCTTAAAAGTGAAAGCAGGCCATTTCCCTCAGCTCCATGTAGATCTTCTAAGTAATATAGATATGACCAAAGGAGGGATTGCCTATGATTTTGATGCATCAATAACCAAACATCTTTTTGAAGTAAAATTAGATCAACATAAAAGTGCCTTTAAGCAAAAATTAAAATGGCAATTTGATAAGGTCGTCTCTAAGTTCAAGCTGAAAGAGATTGCTAGCTTTCCGTCTGTGCAGAACACGCTGCCAGCAATGTATGGAGTAGGTCGCTATGGTTTACCTGAAGATGCTCGTGAAGAAAGAAAAGCTAAGGCCAGGCAGTTAAAAGGATTTCTCTTACTATTTGATCAGGTAATGGCGAATCATTTGGCACAATTGCAGCATATAAAGGAATTGTTTTCTATTAATGACATAAGCAGCCAAACCTATTATGCCAAGCTCCCTATTGAGTTTCCTGATCTCTCAGAAGTATTAACAGACCCTACTGACGAAGCCTTACAATCTCTCCTGGCTGAATTTGATCACTTCCTTAATAGAAAAAATAGGATCTTAGATCACCTGCTGGCCCGTTTTGGAGAGCGCTTTTCCAACGGTATGAATGGTAAGGTGAAAAGCTTGTTTGGAGACTTGCCACAAGAGAAGGTGGCGGAAGAAATAGTAGTTTTAAAGGCAGATTATTTGAAGGATTATGTGCATCTGAGCAGAAACAGATCAAAGGCCTTTAATTATCTAAAGGATTCTATAGATCAGGATAATGTACCTGTTTTTCGGAAAAAGGTAAGCTATGAGCTCAATATTAAAGATCACAGACAGCACTCGCTGATAAAGCACTTTTCTGATATAAAAATAGATGTCTATGATCCTGGTAGCCGCACTGTAGAAGAGCAGGAGCTCACCACTGATAACGGACAAACAATTAATTACAGGCACAGTCAAAGTGAAAAAGTGACCTTTCTGGTGAAAGATCGAAAAACTTTTGAGTATCTATTTTCTAAAGGAGTTAACAAGGCTAATTATCATCTGGTACAGGCCAGCGGCAAGTATATGGTATTGTTTTATACTCACAAAAATGAAATGCCGATTAAGGTTTTTGAGGCTAATGATGTAGATAAGGCTAAGAAAACAATAAATAAGCTTATTAAGTATTTCACTGAGATCAATAATAAGAGTGAGGGCTTTCATGTGGTAGAGCATGTTCTCCTGCGTCCTTATGGTACTGATGAATTTCAATTCCAGCTTTTAGATGCTAATGATGCGGTGATTTTCAATAGTTTAGAATCTTTTGAATATGGAAGGCAGAGAAGTTTTGCTGCTGATGCTTTAATAGCAGGAACCATTAAATCAAACTATAAACGAGCTCAGTTAAGATCAGGTGGGCACACTATTATTCTTAAAGATGGAGATCGGGGTGATATTGCTCGCTATGCATTTAAGCTGCAGTCAGAAGAGAGCGTGGCCACTAAAATAGACAGCCTGATAGCCTATTTTAAAGCCTTGGAAAAGGATAGTAATTCCTTTCAGAAGAAAGTGGTATTGACCGGAGTGAAGTCAGAAAAGCGAACGGTAAATCGGCTATTTTATAACGGACGCATGAGCATTATTTTGCCTGCTTGGGTGGCTCGGTTTCAAAATGAAGAGTTTAGGTTGCTTCTGATGAATGCCTTAAGGCAAAATGTGCCTGCCCATTTAAAAGTAGATATGCATTGGTTTGATATAGCACAGATGAAAACTTTTGAGCAAATACAAAAGGAATGGCTCGAAGAAAGGGCACGCCCCGAATTTGATTGGAAAAAATTGAATGGGCTTTCTGACCGATTAATTAAAATTTTAATCCAACCTGAAGATGACCAACCTTAAAGATGAAATAACAAACCCGTTTCCGGGCTTAAGGGCATACTCCGTGGCAGAAAAGGATTATTATTATTCTTACGGCTATCGTACAGATGATATTCTCAGCAGGTTACGGTCTAACCAGTTTATAACATTGGTGGGAGAGGCCGGGGGAGGAAAGGAGTCTTTGCTAAACTGTGCTATTATACCGGTGTTAGAAGCAGGTTTTGCAGGTATGGTAGGGAGCCAGTGGGAGTATGTTAGCTTCAGGCCGGGTACCAACCCTTTACGTAATCTGGCTTTAGTATTGGCAAACTCAAAGGTGTTTTTAGAAGGCGGTAAAATAGAACCCAATTTCACCAGCCATATTGAGGATATGCTTAGGGAAGGAGTGCAAGGGCTTTTAAATGTATTTGAAACCTACTCGCTAAAAGAAGAGCATAACCTGCTAGTATTCATTAATGACTTTGAAGATATTTTAGCTAATGAAGATCTATATGATCAGAAAGAGGATATTTTACTATTCATCAACCTTATTTTGAGATTTATAAGGAGGAGCAACTATCCTGTCTACCTGGTCATAGCCCTTTCTTCTGATTACTTAAGCAGCACTTCTCGTTATCCTGGTTTGCCAGAGATGATCAATGATAGTCAATACCTGATTCCTAAAATGGATCCCACACAGCTCAAAAAAGTAATAGCTCATGGTTTTAATAGCGCGAGAATTAGGTTTGAAAGAGAGTTAATTGAAGTGGTTTTACAGGAATATCAAAAGTTTGAGGCCAATAACTATCAGTTGCAATACGTATTGAAATCAATGGTAGATATCTGGAGAGATGAAGGGGGCGAGTATCAGGAGGTAGGTCTTCAGCATTACAAAAGAGCAGGTAGGATTTCCCAAGCTATTGAGAGAAAGGCGGAGCAATTGTTTGATAAGTTCAACCCCGAACAAAAACGTATTTGTAGTATCCTGTTTAAAGTTATTACCCGTAAGGACAAAACAGGAAACATTAATGCTGTACTAATATCAACTATCAGCGAAATAGCTGAATGCTCCGAGCAACAGGTAGTGGATGTGGTGAATAAATTTGGTGTTGACCAGATAGAACTGATAGAAGTAATAGAGACTTATGACATCAAGGAGAGACTAGATTCACTTGATAGCCTATTAGAAGAAGGTTTTTTATATGTTAATAGAAATTCAAAAATCACACTAAGGAACAAAGAGCTGATATTAGCATGGCCAAGATTAAATGATTGGGTGAATGCTGAGGATGATAACTCGGAGATATTTCTGCGGTTGGTGAGTGCTTTACTTTTATACCGACAAGAGAAAAGAGGCTTTTATCAGAATCCTGAATTGAAGATCGCCTTAGATTGGTACAACCAAGAAGACCCTAATGAAGCCTGGGCGCAGTATTATTCTAATCATTTCAATGGAGCCATAGACTATTTATTGGATAGTGAACAGAACTACCAACACATTCTACATACAGAGAAGCTCCGCCACCAGCAAAAAGTAAGGAAGGATAAGCAATTTCGCTGGGTACTTATTATTGCCAGTATTCTTTCTTTGATTTTAGCTACATGGGCGATGAGTGAAAAGGAAAAGATGAGATCAGAAAAAGTGAAGCTAGCGGTGGTGCAGGATCTTGATTCCATCAGAGCCTTATACATTGATGCTTTGCAAGACCTTGACTCAGCCCATATTGATGAGGTAAGATATCGGGTTTGGGATCTTAGAAAGCAAGATAGTAAAACACTGGAAGATATTTATACTTATACAGAAGTGCTGATAGAAACTGATTCTTTATGTAAAAGGGGGATTAAGCTAGAGATTCTGAATATACAAAATACGCTGAGAAGTTGGGCTTTAAACTGGAAGGGTCTTAGCCCGAATGATGGCTCAATAGACAGCGCAAGGTATATTATAGACCATTTTTGTCAAACCCTAAAAGCCCATTGCAATGATGAACAATGGAATAAGTTAACCTCTGTGAATAGTAAATGTGATGGGCTTCAAAAAAATTGAGTTAGGTGCTTCTACGGTTCAGCCTCGGATCTTGTCAATTGGGTAAGTCTTTTTTTATTTCCTTTTAAAAGGAAGCCACTTTAGGAGTGTAATTAACTTCTAAAGTCATGAAATCATCTCTCTTTATTCTTCTGTTTTTAGCCTTATTAACAGGTCAGGTTTATTCACAAACAGTTATTTCAGGTCGGGTTACTGATGCTGCCGGGAATAGTCTTCCAGGTGCCAATGTTTATTTAAAGGATACTTATGATGGAGCCAGTAGCGGAGCTGATGGTTCTTTCCGGTTTACTACCGAGGAAGATGGCAGTCAGCTGGTTGTAACCTCAATGGTAGGCTACCAAGGTTTTGAAAAGGAAGTGCTGTGTGATGGAGCTACTATTGAGCTGATGATCACTCTTCAGGAAAGTATTGATGAATTATCAGCGGTAACTATTACTGCAGGTGCTATGGAGGCCAGTGATGAGGCTAAGTCAGTAATGATGAAACCCCTGGATATAGTTACTACTTCTGGGGCTGCGGGTAACCTTATTGGAGCGCTAACCAAGTTGCCAGGCACTTCCACTGTAGGTAATGATGGTCGTTTGTTTGTTCGTGGAGGAGATGCTTCTGAAACTAATATTTATATAGATGGGCTTGAAGTAGGCAATGCTTATGGTAGCACCGGCCCTAATGTACCTACACGTTCACGTTTTGATGCAAATCTATTTAAAGGCAGCTTTTTTAGTACTGGCGGATATTCAGCGGAATACGGTCAGGCTCTATCGTCTGCACTAGTGCTCAATTCGGTAGATATGCCGCTTCGTAGTCAGGCTGATATTAGCCTTATGAGCGTAGGCGCCGGTTACTCTCAAACCGTAGTAGGGGAGCATAATGCCATCAGCTTTAACGGTACATATATGGATTTAAAGCCTTATCAATCTATCATTTCACAGAACTATGACTGGAATAGGGCTCCACACAGCTGGAGTGCAGAAGTGCTGGGCAGGCAGCAGCTAGGCGATAATGGAATGGTGAAAGTATTCGTGCATACAGAAAGAGCTCAATTTTCTCTTAATCGACCATTAGCCGGAGAAGACTATAAACAGCTGGTAGATATGGATAATCAATATCACTTTGGTAGTACCAGCTATAAGCAAATATTAAAAAACGATTGGTCTGTATATGGTGGAGCTTCCTTTTCCTTAAACACTGATGATATAATTCTTGGAGAAACCCCTTTCAAAAGAAAGGCAGATCTGGGGCATGGTAAAATAGTGGCAGTGAAAGACTTTAGTGAGAAATTTTCTTTAAAAAATGGGGTGGAATATTATTATGATGGTTACTCAGAAGAGAATGAAAGTGTTGGAGCCAAAAGGAGCTATGGCATTCATTTTGTTAACCATTTTGCTGAAGCGGATTATTACTTGAATAACAATTGGGCCATAAGAGCAGGATTGAGAACTTCTTACAACAGCTACTTGGACAAAGTTTGGGCTACACCTCGAGCATCATTGGCCTATAAAGCCAGTGAACATGGACAGTTTTCTTTTGCTTATGGTAATTTCAGACAAATGCCAGTAGCTGAAAAACTGGTGCAGTCTACCGGGCTGGATAATGTAAAAGCTAGACATTTTATTCTTAATTACCTGCTGCAAACAGAAGGTAGAACTTTTAGGATAGAGAGTTTCTATAAAAAATATGAGTCATTAGTTACCTATGATTCAATGGCTTCTGAAAACTATTTTGGTCTTGAAAATACAGGAAAGGGCTATAGTCGTGGTTTTGATGTGTTTTATAGAGATAATAAAAGCATTAGCGGAACTGATTTTTGGGTGACCTATTCCTTTGTAGATAGTAAAAGAAAGTTTGATCAGTTCACTACTCAAGTTACTCCTGGCTATGCTCCCAGGCATAATGTCTCTGTGGTGATGAAGCATTTCATCAAGCAGTTGAAATCTCAAATAGGCTTTTCATATTCATGGAATGACGGTTGCACTTATAATGATAAGAATCAACCTGTGGAGATGGGTAGTAAAACTAAAGATTATCATAACCTCAGCCTTAGCTGGAGCTATTTGCCTGCCCCAAATATCATTATCCACGCTGAGTGTAGTAACGTGTTGGGTAGTGAAAATATTTTCGGATATGAATACAGTTCTCATCCTGATGAAAGGGGACAGTATGCCAGCCAGCCCGTAATACAATCAGCAGACAGGTTCTTGTTTTTAGGTGTTTTTATCACATTGTCTAAAGACAAATCGGCCAATATGCTAAACAATCTTTAATGCCATAACCATTTAATATTATGAAAAATATCATCTTAATATCTGCCATACTTCTGATTTTCTGCTTGTCAGCATATGCACAGTCACCCTATGAAAGGGCCATGGTGAAAAATTTAAAACAGTTGTCTCAGTCCCAATCTATTACAGATTTTCAGTCAGTTGCCAATACTTTTGAGCGAATCGGTCAGAAGGAGAAACAGGAATGGCTACCGTTATATTATTCGGCCCTCACTTATATCATCATGGGGTTTGATGCAGATTTGGATAGAGATCAAAAGGATCAATATTATAAAAAGGCAGAGGAGTTAATTGCTCAGGCAAAAGCAATAACCAACAATTCGGAGATAACAGCACTGCAAGGTTATGCCGTTATGGGTAAGTTGGCTGTAGATCCGGCCAATAGAGGGCAGACTTTATCACCGCAAGCGTTTAAATATTTTGAAAAGGCCATTGATCAAAATCCAGAAAATCCCAGAGCAATTTTTCTTATGGCTCAGCTGCAATATGGTACTGCTCAGTTTTTTGGTAAGAGCACAGAAGAGCCCTGCAAATTGGCCAGACGAAGTGTGAATCTTTATAAAAGTGAAGCGAAAATGGACACAGGAATAGCACCAACCTGGGGACATAAGCGGGCCGTAGAAATGTCAGAAAAGTGTGAATAGAGAAATGAACCTCTTTAATTATTCGTTTTTTAAAGTGATGGGAACTACCATTCTGGATTCTACTTTTATGCCTTTTTGCTCAGCAGGTTTAAAATGGTAGTTAAGTCCTTTAATAGCATCTATAATAATTTTGTTAAGCTCTTCCGAACCGCCTTTGAGCACCTCAATATTAGTCATGTCTCCGTTAGTATTTACCATAAAGCCTACATAAACCTTAGCAGGGTGATCAGTTAAGTTTTTAGGTAATTTTATGGCTTCAGACAGACTTTTATAGAATTGCTCGAAGCCTGCTTCGGGCATGGGGGAAGCTTCGATTATGATTCCTAAAAATTCTTCATTACCCTCTTCTATTATTATTTCTTGGACTGGCGCAGGCTCAGGGAGTAAATCTTGTGAGCAAGCCGTAGCGGTAGCCAGTAATGAAAGAGAAGCATACTTTAGAAAACTTTTACTGAGCTGATGAGCTTTAAAAATACCACAAACTGGTCTTGTAGCGTTTATAACTTCATTGTTTAGCTCTTTAGCATTTTTCTCAGTGAAATCATGAACCTGATGTTGACATTTAGCGCAGTGAAGTTGTTGATCTTTCTTACTTAATGTCCCTCGATTTTGATCACAAGGAAAAGCCAGGTTAATATTTTGGATGTCCTCCATAGATAAGTGCTTTTTTACATCATAACCCGGGAGTGGATAAAAGTCACTTTCATACTAGAGACCATTTAATGAATATTTTAAGAGGAAAGATGAATTAACTAGAGTATTAAGTAAGATCCAAAAAACGAAAACGGAGACCGTTTCAGAACCTTGGGCCTGGAGATCCAAAGTCATATTGATACAGCCTCCTTTTTCTATCTTAATTTTACCTTTACTTCAACGTGAGTGTGGTTTTAGCGACTGCAGGCATGCCTAAGTCGCTACTTCTTTTATCTGGTAGTGAACCTCCTATGAATACATCAAACTCTCCTTTTTCCAGGATACTTCTTCCTTCATTATCTACTAATGATAAGATGTCTTCAGTGATAGAAAAGCTCACTCTTTCTGATGCTCCTGGTTTCAATTTCACTCTTTTAATGCCTTTTAATGAATATAAAGGCGTGCGAGCACTACCTTCTTTGTCAGTGATGTAAAACTGTACTACTTCTTCTGCTTCAAATTCACCAGTGTTTTTCACTAAAGCGGAAACGGTAATGGGTTCCATTTTTTTTCTTCTGGCAGTAGTAGTGCTAAGCTGAATGTCAGAGTAGTTAAACGTAGTATAGCTTAACCCATAACCGAATGGGTACAAAGGCTCTTCCTTCATATACCTGTAAGTTCTGCCTTCCATATCATAGTTCTGATAGTTAGGGAGTTGGTCTAATGACTTAGGGAAAGTGATAGGCAGCCTTCCTGAAGGAGATGTCTTACCAAAAATAATATCAGCTACCGCATTTCCACCTTCTTCACCAGGATACCATACCAGTAAAACAGCATCTGCTATTTCTTGTACCTCAGCCAGGTTCATGGGGCTTCCGCCAGTTACAATGGCTATCACGGGGTTGTCATTGCTATCTTTTAGCTTTCTCAGATAATCGATTTGATTTTTAGGGACGTTGTAGTCTAATCGGTCTCCGTAGTGTTCAGAGGCGATAGATTCTCCTTCCTCACCTTCAATAAGGCCATTAATACCCATAACCATGAAAGTAGCATCACTTTTGGCTGCTACACTGCTAGACCAGTCTATAGGATTAACATTTTCCCTGTCAAGCAAAACACCAGGTCGATATTGAAGCTGGCTTCCGGGTTCAATGGCTTTGGTTATGCCTTCCAGCACAGTGACCATTTCAGGATTTACACCATAATAATTACCTACTAATGATTCTACATTGGCAGCGTTAGGACCGGTTACATAGTAAGTGGATAAATCACTTTTAAGCGGAAGCACGCCATTATTTTTTAGCATTACAATAGACTTAGTGGCTACTTCTTTGGCTAAGGCCCTATGCTTTTTGCTATTAATGATTTCAGGGCTAATATTATTGTAGGGAACGTTTTCTTCAGGGTCAAACATGCCGAGTTTAAAGCGGGTTTCCAGTAAGTGAGCCAGTGTGTTATTGATGGTTTCTTCTGAGATCAATCCTTGCTTTACAGCATCTACCAAAGCAGGATATTCATCACCACAATTGAGGTTTACTCCACTATTTACAGCTAGAGCTGAAGCTTCCGTAACATTTTTAACGTTTTTGTGGCCTTCATAAAAGTCTACTACGGCCCAGCAGTCGCTTACCACGTGGCCATCAAAGCCCCATTCTTTTCTTAATAGATCCTGTAGCAGGTATTTGTTAGAGCAGCAAGGTTCACCATTAGTGGCATTATAAGCACACATTACCGCTTCAACATCGGCATCAACTAAAGCATGAAAAGCAGGTAAATAGGTCTCAAACATATCCTTTTTACTAGCTACAGCATTAAATTCATGTCTCAATCTTTCCGGTCCGCTGTGTACGGCATAGTGCTTAGCACAAGCGGCTGTTTTGAGATATTTAGGATCTTCTCCCTGTAATCCTTTTACAAAGGCAACTCCCAAAGTGGAGGTGAGGAAAGGATCTTCTCCGTATGTTTCTTGTCCACGGCCCCAGCGAGGGTCTCTGAAGATATTAACATTGGGCGTCCAGAAAGTGAGGCCTCCATATTTTTGATGATAGCCTTTGGCAATGGCGGCATTATACATGGCTCTGGCCTCGTCAGAAATGACGGTTGATACTCTTAAAGCCAGGTCTGAATCAAAAGTAGCACCTAAACCAATAGCTTGGGGGAATACCGTGGCTGAGCCTGATCGGCCGACTCCGTGCAATGCTTCATTCCACCAGTTATAAGCAGGCAGATCAAGCCTGGGGATGGCAGGTGCAGTGTGCATCATCTGAAGCACTTTTTCTTCTAGAGTCATTTTGCTTACCAGGTCTTTAGCCCGGGCTTCAATAGGCTGATTTGGGTCTTTATAAATTGGAGTTTGCCCTATTGCTATATAACTTATGGTCGATAAGAATAAGGCAAGAATTATTATAGTAGGCTTATTTTTCATGATTGTTAGTTTGACATTGTTGTAGCGTATTATCATTAAAATTAGAAACTTATTAAGTTTAAACAATCGATTGCGTAAATTATTTTTTAAATTAGAAAGCATAAATTCCCTCATAAAATGATAAAGTTTAAAGTTTTACTGTTTCTACTACTGGCTTTTTTCCAAACGAAAGCGGAAGACGGCTATGATCTATGGTTGCGTTATAAACCTGTTGACAATGCGTCGCTTAAAGCGGAATATGTACAAGCACTAAAGGCCTATTCTGTGGCTGCGGATAAGTCACCCACCATACAGTCGGCTGTGGATGAATTGAGCATTGCTATGAAAGGCATGCTTGGGGTGGAATTAAAGTATGCTGACCAGGTTGGCGAACAGACGCTTGTTCTGGGTACTTCTGCCTCATCACCTTATATCGCTTCTTTAAAGCTTCAAAAATCATTAGACCCTTTAGGAGATGAAGGATATATGATTACTACAAAAAAGGGGAATATCATAATTGCGGCTAATACAGATATTGGTGTGTTATATGGTACTTTTCATTTTTTAAGATTACTTCAGACACAGCAAAGTATAAAAGAACTTAATATCACTAGTACACCTAAGGTAAAACTAAGGGTGCTCAATCATTGGGATAACCTTGATCGTACGGTAGAAAGAGGGTATGCGGGTTTTTCCTTGTGGGATTGGCACCGCTTGCCAGATTATATAGATTCTCATATATTGATTATGCTCGGGCCAACGCTTCTATAGGTATAAACGGTACCGTTCTTACCAATGTAAATGCTAATGCTTTAGTCCTTACCCCGGCCTACTTGGAGAAGGTGAAAGTCTTAGCTAATGTTTTCCGTCCTTATGGCTTAAAAGTATATCTCACAGCCCGTTTTAGTGCTCCTATTGAGATTGGAGGTTTGGAAACCGCTGATCCGCTTAACGCTGAAGTACAGCAGTGGTGGAAAGATAAAGCCACTGAGATCTATAATATGATACCTGACTTTGGTGGTTTTTTGGTAAAGGCAAACTCAGAAGGTCAACCTGGTCCTCAAAATTATGGGCGTACCCATGCTGATGGGGCTAACATGATGGCAGCAGCCGTAAAACCTTATGGAGGCGTGGTCATGTGGCGTGCTTTTGTGTATAGTAATGAAGAGCCAGACGACAGGGCAAAACAGGCTTATAATGAGTTTAAACCACTTGATGGTCAGTTTGATGATAATGTGATGGTCCAGGTGAAAAATGGAGCTATTGATTTTCAACCTCGTGAGCCTTTTCACCCTTTATTTGGTGCTATGCCTAAAACTCCGATGATGATGGAGTTCCAAATTACGCAGGAATATCTCGGTCAGGGAACGCACCTGGCCTATCTTTCTCCTATGTATAAAGAATGTCTTGAATCGGATACTTATGCCAAAGGTAAAGGCTCCACTGTGGCTGAGGTGATAGATGGTTCTTTGAATAATCATCGGTTAACGGGTATAGCAGGGGTTTCTAATATCGGGACAGACAGAAACTGGACGGGACATTTATTTGGGCAGTCAAACTGGTATGCCTTTGGTCGGTTGGCATGGAATCATAGCCTTTCGTCAGAAGAAATAGCCCAAGAGTGGATCAGGATGACTTTTTCTAACCAAAAGGAGGTGATCCGTTCCATTACAGATATTATGATGACTTCGCACGAAGCGGTAGTAAGTTATATGACTCCATTTGGTTTACATCATATTATGGGCTGGGGACATCATTATGGGCCTGGTCCTTGGATAGCTAACAAGCATCGGGCAGATTGGACTTCGGTATATTATCATAAAGCTGATAAGAATGGAATTGGTTTTGACCGCACAGCATCGGGAAGTAATGCCGTAGCCCAATATTATCCTGAGGTAGCAGCAAAGTTCAGCTCTCTGGAACAATGCCCTGAAAAATTTTTGCTGTGGTTTCATCATGTTCCCTGGAATTACAAAATGAAATCAGGGGAAGAGCTGTGGATGGCTATGAGTAATGAGTACCAGCATGGCGTGCAAGAGGTGGAGAAAATGCAGCAGCAATGGCAAACATTAGAAAACAGCATAGATAAAGGACGATTTGAACAGGTGAAAACCTTTTTGAAAATACAGAAAAAGGAAGCGGAATGGTGGAGAGATGCCTGCCTGCTTTACTTTCAGACCTTTTCAGGGAAACCTATACCGAAAGATATACCTAAGGCATCACATACCCTGGAATATTACGAAGGGCTTACTTTCCCTTTCGCGCCAGGCAATTAAATTATGAAGAATATAAGCATTAGACCTATGAATAAGTTTTTAATGGAGCAAACCATGAGGTGGTACGGCCCTAATGATGCAGTTAGCTTAAGAGATATTCGCCAGGCGGGGTGTACAGGCGTGGTTACAGCCCTTCATCATATTCCTGTAGGGGAAGTGTGGACTGTAGATGAAATAAAGAAGCGGATTGAAATAGTGGAGCAAGAAGGTATGAATTGGGCAGTGGTAGAAAGCTTGCCTGTACATGAAGATATAAAAAAGCAGACGGGAAAGTTTAAAGAATATATAGAGGCCTACCAACAGAGCATTCGAAACCTGGCAGCATGTGGGGTTAAGGTTATAACTTATAATTTCATGCCTATTTTGGATTGGATGCGCACTAATCCTACTTACGAACTGGTCAATGGTAGTAGAGCGTTGAGGTTTGAAAAAGTGGCTTTTAATGTTTTTGATCTATTTCTGCTTCAAAGGCCAGAGGCTGAAAATGATTATTCTACTGAAGAAATAGAGGTGGCCAGATTACGCTATGAGCAGATGTCAGAAAAGGAGAGGGAGGAACTATTCAACCATGCGCTGCTGGGCTTGCCCGGGAGTGATGAAAAATTTACTCCCGAAGGCATTATTAAGGCATTAAAAACCTATGAAAATATTGATAGAGAAAAGCTTAAATCGCATTTAACCTATTTTTTACAGGAAGTGGTACCTGTAGCGGAAGAGGTAGGTGCTGAGCTGGCTATTCACCCCGATGATCCTCCATATCCTATTTTAGGCTTGCCCCGTATAGTGAGTACAGAGCAAGATTTAGCGGATATTCTTGATGCGGCGCCTTCTCCTGCTAATGGCCTCTGTTTTTGTACAGGGAGCTTGGGTGCCAGGCCTGATAATGATATTATTAAGATGATTCAACGGTTTGGCGAGCATGTCCACTTTCTGCACTTGAGGAATACCAAAAGAGATGAAGAGGGTAATTTTTACGAAGCCAATCACCTGGATGGAGATACTAATATGGTAGCGGTAGTTAGAGAAGTTCTGAAGCTTATGAATAAACGCCAGCGTTCATTGCCTATGCGCCCGGACCATGGCCATCAGATGCTGGATGATCTGAAAAAGGATACTTACCCTGGTTATACCGCCATTGGCAGGTTAAAAGGGTTAGCCGAGTTGAGAGGTCTGGAGTTGGGATTAGCCTCTATTATGAGTGATTAATTTTTCAGGCTCAATTATAGAGAGGTTTTAAGGAAAAATATAAATTGCATCTTTTTAATTTTAAGTATAAAATATTGAGATCAATTAATTTTTTAATTTTCGTATTTCTTCTTTTAAATATAGCTCCTGTATTCAGTCAAAACTTTGATATTCAGGAAAGCGAGCCTCTTAAAGAAGAGCCTGTAGTAGGGTGGTTGAAGATTTTTCAACTGTCTGATGGTAAGACCGCATTATTACATATCACCGAGAGGGATGGTTTTCATGTTTGGGTTTATAGTAAAGAACGTAAACTTTTGGTAGATAAATTTGCCAAACCCCAGTTTAACTCAAAAGGAAGGTTAGAGCTACGAACCACAGAAATATTGAGTGCTTTTGATCAAGGAGATGAGCTAGTAACTTTTTTGAGCATTGAAGAGAAAAAGCAACCTACTTCTTTATACAGAGTAATCATAGACACCAATGACGGTAAGCTAAAGTCAGAAGAGCTGGTGGCCAAACTACAGCCGAATTCGAAAAAAGTCAAGAATAAGTTTTTGGTGAGACACGATGATAAATCGGGCAATTATGCAATCGGTCTTTATAATGCCACTGAATTTAGTAAAAACAAGCAAGTACAGCTGGTTTTTTATGATGCCAACCATACTAAAATGACTGAAGCATATTTTATTCCTACAAGCGGAGAATATAAGGCTTTAAGGCTGGTAGAGTTTATGGTTTTGGATAATCAGGTTATCGCTTTGGTCGGTTCTGATTTGGAAAAGAATAAGGGTACCGTTTTTATTGGTAGTTTGAAAAGTGATCATGATTTTTTCTATGTTAAAGAAAAAGATTTTAATGGAGATCAGAAA
Organism: Fulvivirga maritima; assembly: GCF_021389955.1. NCBI lineage: Bacteria > Pseudomonadati > Bacteroidota > Cytophagia > Cytophagales > Fulvivirgaceae > Fulvivirga > Fulvivirga maritima. The sequence continues at coordinate 643,502 of NZ_CP089980.1, read as the reverse complement.
TTGGCTGAGGCGGTGTTAAAATATAATCCTCAAGAAAAATTTATCGTTGCATTGTCACTTTTGACTTATGCTCCCGACCTTAATAGTGTTTATGGGTTATATTCTTCTAATCTAACCGTGTTTGATCCTGAAAGCCTTTCTACTAAATATGTGAAGGACTTAGATAATCCTTCTGTTGAAGTCAATTATGAGTCCTTTGCTAATACAGACCATAAATATGAAGGTGTGCCTAGTGATTTTCATGTAAATAGTGATGGTACGTACTCCGTTATTTATGAACGCAGATTTTATCGTTTGAAAGGATCGGTGGTGTTAGCTAGTCTTTTAGGGGATGCTGTGGTGTCTACTTTTAGTCCGGAATTGAGATTGCAAAAGGAGACTCTTGTGCCTAAAAGTCATTCTCTTCAGGGAGACATTTCTGTGCTTATTCATAATGATGTAAGAAATGAGGCTACTAAACTTTTAGGTAGTAATCAATATAAATTCCTTTCATACGTAAATGGAGCTGAATCTAATTACCTATTGTATAATGATGTGTTTTCAAATGGAGAAAAGATTAAAGAATCAGGTAAATTGGCTCTGATCAGTGGGGTTTCTGCTACTGATGCCTTTTATGTAGATATAAATAAAGCTGCTAATAATTATGATAGAACTGCTTTATTTGGCAAAAAGGCAGAGTCAAGAGATTATCAGTTTGGTATGTTCTCAGTCGCTGATTATGATCAGGAATCACATACTTATGCTACTTTGAGGTTAAATGCTCATGACGGAAAAACTATACAGGTAATTTGGGTTAAAATATAGATTATTATTATATTCAATAGGTAAGAGGAGGCATTGGAGTAGTTCAGTGCCTCTTTTTTTGATAAAGTCATTTTTCTTACATATAGACGCTTTCGTCTAATAAAATGGCTATATTCTATCTAAATAGACGAAAACGTTTAATCCTATGCCTGTAATAAAAGCAAAAAAGGAAGATTGGCTGCAGCTGGGGCTTGAGAAGTTTTCAACTCAGGGAAACGAGGGCATTAATGTAGAGCAATTAGCCGATATTCTTAACTGTAATAAATCGAGTTTCTATTGGCATTTTAAAACCCGCAAGGCTTTTCTAAAGCAGGTAATTAATTATTGGGTGGAGCATCAGGACTCAGTGATTCAAAAGCTACATATGGAGCATTCCAGAGAGGAACGTTTTAAGAATTATCTTCTCTTTCTATTTAAATCAGGCAGTTTTAAAGATTTGACTTTTTACTTACAAAAGATAGCCGCTGAAGATAAATACTTTAGGAAAATACTGAAGGACTATGAAAAGCAGAATTATGAGGTGGCTTTCATACTAATTAGTGATTTGGGCTATTCAGAGGAAGAGGCTCATAATAAGACTCAGCTGTTATTACATTTTTATAGAGGGTGGTATGAAAAATATAAATATCGAACTATTAACAGAAAAATGATAAACGAAGCCATAGAACTGGTTGAGGGCTTTGTGAATATAGAAGTGAGTCAATGATTTTCCTTTCTGATGTTCTAAAAACACCAGAAAGGAAAATGTAAAGTTTTATTCTTTACTCCATTGATTGTTAGAGGTATCGGCATCCATAAATATTCCTCCTTCTAATGATATGGAAACGATATCCTTTTCACCGTCTAGTGTTATAGTAGTTTTGTCTAGATCGTTCTTCCATATTTCTGGAGTATAATGATAGGTTTTGCTTTCGCCAGTGCTGGTAGTTATAATTACATCTACCGGAGCAGGCATGCCTCCAATGTTTTCTAGTGTAATACTGGTGTTTTTCTTTTTTGTTTGTACGTCAGTAATAGCCAGGTCTATGTAGTTGTTACTAAAAAACCAACTGTTCCAGAACCAGTTAAGATTCTGCTGGCTAATGTCATTAAAAGAGTAGAAGAAATCCCACGGGGTAGGGTGCTTTCCATTCCAGCGCGCCATATAACCTTGCAATGCTTTTAAGAAAAGTTCGTCTCCCAGTAGGTCTTTCATGGCTAAGTATCCTATTGCTGCTTTTCCATATTCATTATTTCCCAGAGCAACACCGGTAAGTATATTAGAAGGCGTTATGATAGGGATGTCTTCTTCTGCATTGGCATCATTAGCCCATCGGTTTACTCTAAACATCTGAAAATTTCGGGTAGCAGCCTCTTCTCCTAGGTCATTTATACCTATCATATATTCCAGTGCAGTAGCCCAGCCTTCGTCCATAAAGCCGTAGCGCGTTTCATTAATGCCCATATAAAAAGGGAAATAGGTATGAGCGATCTCGTGCTCCACTACAAACCTTGAGAAATCAGGATTAGGAGTGCTGTTGTCGTTTACCATCATGGGGTATTCCATATCAGCAAAGCCTCTTACAATCGTAGATTTTTGATATGGATAGGGTACGCCTGGGGAATTATTAGAGAACCATTCTAAAGAATGCTTTCCAAAATCTACCATCTGGTGAAAGTCTTGAGCATCATCATTATAAGCGGCTTGTACACTGGCTCTACGTCCTGTTTTTTCATCTACTATTACGCTGCCGCCGTCCCAGTTATAATGGTCACTTATCGCTATGGCTATGTCTGTGATGCTATCGGCTTTCCATTTCCAGGTGTTGGAGGTACTTTGCTTGGTAATCTGCTGCTGCGCCAGGTCTTCTGGGGTAGCTATTCTGATCACCTGATCGCTGGTCATAGATTTTTCTAGTTTATCAGAATATTTTGGTTGCAATACCTCTTCAGGGTTTAGCAGGTCTCCAGTAGCCCAAACTATATAGTTTTTGGGTACGGTAACTGAGAAAGTATAATCATTAAAATCATTGTAAAACTCCTGCGATCCTGTGAAAATCATAGTGTCCCAGCCGCTATAATCATCATATACAGCTACTCTGGGGAAGAAGTAAGCCAGGAAAAAGGTAGTGCTGTCAATAGCACCTTCACGGCCGCTCTCAATAGAAACATCATAGTGCCATTCTATACTCAAATTCACACTTTTACTAGGAAGTAATGGTTCTTTTAAATTAATGAACTTATTGGTGCCATCGTTTAAATCTTTCCAGGTTGATGCTTCTCCATTCTCTTTAAATGAATCTATATGCATGCCTGAGGTAAGATAATCTTCACCAACTTGACTCAATCTTGCCGCGCCTGGCTTATGATTATTGAGAAATAATTTGAAATTGAGCCTGCTTAAAGTGTCAGGGCTATTATTAGTATAAGTAATGTTTTCAGAGCCGAAAACGGTACGTTGTGGAGGCGTAACTCTGATATCAATATTGTAAACTCCTCTGTTTTGCCAATAATTGATGCCCGGTTTTCCATTCGTATCTCGCGTATTATTTTGGTATGCTTCTTTCAAATCTCTGGGCTGATACAAGCTTTGGCTAAACCCAGAAAGGGTCATCAAAAAGAGGACGCCTGTTATAATTTTTATTTTCATCATGGTTATTAAGTTGCTGTAGGTTAATAAACTACAAAGTTAGACCGTAGTTATAGGGGAAAAGAAGTAAATAAGTGGTAATTTGATTATAGTATTAAAATTGAGTGTAAGCGGTAATTATTACGGATTTGGGAGTAATATTAGGTAATCAAATTAATGTGTTAATATTCATTAAAACATGGTTACCCAAATAAGATACTTATAATGTATAGTAATTGAAATATTTCATTTTTTTTCTACAGTAATATGTACGATTATTTTTTGCGTTTTATCGCAGTAACAATATTAATATCTGGGGCTGTAGTGGGGGTTTCTGATTCAGTAGCACAAAGTGTAGATAAAGAGAGTCTTACGGAAAGTTTGCAGCAGGTATTAAAAGAAGAAGATTACGGCAAGGCGTCGTATTATACTTATCAGCTGGCCAAGCATAGCTACACTCAGGGCGATAAAGCCGCAGCGCTAGAGTATATAGATACTTTCTTTGATTATAATAAAAAATCAGGCGATGATTTACTGGAATATCTGGCTTATCAGCTGGAAGGTAATATCTACCTGGATCAAAATAATGCCAGCAAAGCACAGACTAGTTTTAAGAGGTCCTTGAAGGCTGCTCAGAGTGTTGGGCAAGCCGATTATGAAATGGAAGCCCTGATAAATAGTGGTATTTCTTTTATGGCTCAGGGTAAGGAGAGGCGAGCAGTAAGTGCCTTGGAAGAAGCCCTTTCTTTGGCTATTGTAGAAAAGGACTTGCAAACTCGCATGAGGTGTTATGCCTTATTGGTGGAGACGTATGACTCCTGGGGAAAGGCTGATAAGGTAAAGGAATATGAAACCCTACTTAATGGTCTGAAAAACAGCAATGCTGAACCCGTAGAGGAGCAGGGTGATACAGAAAGTACCATTTCATCATCAGGGAGATCTATACGAAATGGCAGAAGTAGAGCGGGAGCCAGTATGGATAAACTAAGGCAGGTAGAAGACTCCCTTTTGGCTACTCGTTATTCATTGGAAGCTACTGAGCGTTCACTGAGGAATATGGAAGAGGTAAGCGAAAATCAGAAATTGCAGATAGACTTACTGAATAAAGATAAGCAGCTGGCAGATTTAGAAATAAAAGAGCAAAATGCCAGATTGAAAAATGCCGCTTTGGTAAGAAACTTCATCATTTTTGGAGTGCTTTTAGCCGGAGCTTTAGTGGTAGTGATTATTCGTAGTTACAGGAAAAAGATTGAGGCTAATAAAGAAATAGACAGGCAAAATAAGAGTATACAAAGTAGTATTAACTATGCCAAGCGTATTCAGGAAGCCATGTTAGTAAACGCTTCCGTGCAGGAAAGCCTGCTGCCAGAATCGTTCATATTATTCAAACCCAGAGACTCTGTAAGTGGTGATTTTTATTGGTTCTCAGAAATAAAAAGTTGGTATGATCCTGATGTTGTTTTTGCTGCAGTAGACTGTACGGGCCATGGTATACCAGGGGCATTCATGTCTTTGATAGGTATGAACACGCTCACCAATATTGTGAATCAGGGAGAGGCGGAGTCTAACCAGATACTGGAAAAGCTGGATACAGGCATAAGAAAAGCCTTGCAACAAGAAACTACTGGCAACCGAGATGGTATGGATGTGGCCCTTTGTATTTATAGAAAAGAGAAAAATATTCTTGAATTTTCAGGAGCTAAAAACCCTTTAATCTACATTCAGGAGGGAGAATTACACCAAATAAAAGGAGATACCAGGGCTATAGGTGGTAACAGGCCTATGAAAAAGAAAAAGCCAGCTCCATTTACCAAACATGTAGTGGCCATAGATGAGCCAACCATGATTTATGTGTTTTCAGATGGTTTTCAAGATCAGTTTGGAGGACCTAATAACACTAAGTTCATGTCTAAACGGTTCAAGGAATTACTGTTGAGTATCCATGAATTGCCTTTGGCAGAGCAAAAGAAAGCATTAAATGATGCTATAGAGTCATGGAAAGGTGATGGCCACCAAACAGATGATATATTAGTGATGGGTATTCGCCTGGATAATATTGATGGTTAAACCTCTTCAATAAATTATTATTTATTAGACCATTTAAATAATAGGACTGGATTTCGTAATGGATTAATGTTATACTTGGTTGTAATACGAATCCCATATTATTATGAAATACGCATTCAGTCTTTTATTTGCCTTTTTTATTATTTCAATTTCTTCAGCCCAAGTGCCGCCAGCCACGGATCAGCGGCATTACGATATTGTCTCAGCCGTTTCCGCTGATAGGATAGAGCAAGACATAAAAAGACTGGTTTCTTTTGGTACCAGACATACTTTGTCAGATACTACTTCTAAAAAGCGAGGAATCGGGGCTGCCAGAAGGTGGATAAAATCTGAATTTGATAATATCTCAAAAGACTGTAAGAGCTGTCTTGAAGTGAGCTTTATGAGGGATATCGTAAAAGGAGATCCTGAAACACGTATTAAGAAGGATGTAGAAATAGTTAATGTAGTAGCTATTCAGCGAGGCAGTAAGTACCCCAACCGTTATGTGATTATGTCTGGTGATATTGATAGCCGGGTTACAGATGTCATGAATGCAAAATCTGATGCCCCAGGAGCTAATGACAATGCTTCGGGCATGGCAGGCGTAATAGAAGCGGCTCGTGTGTTGAGTAAATATCAGTTTGAATCAAGTATTATTTATGTGGGGCTGTCAGGTGAGGAACAAGGGCTTTTTGGAGGTAAAATAATGGCTGAATATGCCAAAGCCCATGATTGGGATATCATTGGAGTGCTGAATAATGACATGATTGGTAATATTCAAGGCATAAACCAGGTGATTGATAACCGCAGTTTCCGCATATTTTCTGAGCCTACACCTGTTACGGAAGATGAACGAACTCGCACTATGAGGCGCTATTATGGCGGTGAAGTGGATGGTGTTTCTCGTCAGCTGGCCAGGTATATTGATAGAATGACCAATACCTACATGCCTGAAATGAAGCCTATGATGATCTATAGACTGGATAGGTTTGGGAGAGGTGGACATCATAAGCCTTTTAATGATGCAGGCTTTCCTGGAGTGCGTATTATGGAGACAAATGAAAATTACACATGGCAACATCAGGATGTGAGAACTGAAGATGGTGTAGCCTATGGAGATGTTATTGAGCATGTTAATTTTCCTTATGCCGCTAAGCTTACAGCCGTAAATGCAATTACTCTGGCTGGTTTGGCCTGGGCACCACCAGCACCTGATAATGTAGAAATAGCTGGTGCCGTGCAAGCAAGCACTTCACTTCGATGGGAGAAAACGGATGATGAGAGTTTGGCTGGTTATAAAATCTATTGGAGAGAAACTACAGAAGCACAGTGGCAGTATTCTAAGTTTGTAGGGGATGTGTCAGAATATTTGTTGGAGAATGTGGTGATTGATAACTACTTTTTCGGAGTGGCGGCAGTGGCGAAAGATGGAAATGAAAGTGTGGTAGTGTTTCCGGGGGGTGTTTATAGGAGAGAATAAGTAAGCATTTAATTCTATCATATAACGAAGCCTCTTCAATTAAAATGAAGACTTAGTGATGTTAGTTATCAATTATTCTTGAGCTTTTTCAAGAAGGAGTTAAATGGTTGTGAGTTTAATATCCAATTAAATGAACTTCATGAAACTCTGATTTTTTTAGATGTTAACTTAATGTTAATACTAGGTCAGTCAAACCACTTTGAGGAAAGAAAAGCACGAGTTTCTTTCTTTGGTTAAACAAATTACTGCTTATGTTTTATGTTAGGAAATTATATTTGGTAATTCGATTTAGCTTTTAATTATCTGACCTTTTTATCTTGCATTATTTGAGTATCGCATCTGTATTATAACAGGATGCGGGCTACTTAGAAATGGCACTACTTAACATTAACAACATATACGTAACATAAATTAAACTCTGAGTTAATACGAGATACCTTTCTTTGCTCAAATTTTTTAAAAGAATGAAGAGTAGGATATCTATTACATTGGTATTGGCCTTACTAGGTTTATTCTCCTGCACTGAGGACAGAGTAATACCTGAGACCATCGTTGATACCACTAGCTATGATGTAGTGCATTATTGGAATTTTAATGATAACACATCAGAAGAAACGTTGATAACGCCCACTTACAGTATTGGTGGTACATCAGTTATTTATGAAGGAAGCTATTATGATGATACGGATGAAGGATCATTATTAAATGCGCGTAATGCAGACGAAGCAGGAAATGCATTAAGACTGAGAAATCCATCAGGAGATTTTACGGTAAGCATGCCCACCACAGGGTATGATGATGTTATAGTCACTTATGCGGTGAGACGCACTAGCAGCGGTCCGCAGCGAGAGCAGTTTTTCTATACTGTAGATGGGGCTAATTATGTGAAAATTGGCCTTGAGAATACCGATTATGCGGTAGCTGAAAACTTTGTACTTCACCAGTTCGATTTTCAGGATATACCTGAGGCCGATAACAACCCTGAATTTAAAATTAAAATCACCTTTGATATTAATGCTGATGGTGATTCTGGTAACTCCCGTTTCGATAATCTAACCCTTGATGGTATACGCAATGGAGAGCCTATTCCTGATTTTCCTGATGGCGAAAAAGAGGTGGAAGTATTTCATTATTGGAATTTTAACAATGCTGATGATTTAGAAACACCAAATATCGGGGCTGGTAGCTGGTCATATTCTGGAGATGAGTATGACGATGTAGAAGGTGCCACTCTTAATGCTTTGAATGGTGATGAGCCCTCTACGGGCTTGAGATTAAGAAATCCATCAGGAGATTTTATACTGTCATTGCCTACCTCAGGTTATGAAAATGTGGTAATGAAGTTTGCTGTGCAGCGATCAGGCAAAGGAGCCACATCTCAAAATATTTACTATTCAGTTAATGGAACAGACTTTATTCAGGATAATCTCTCTGCTGCAAGCTTTGAAGTGCCTGAAGAGGATTCTGATGCTGAAAATCTGGGTTATGTGCTGGTAACAATTGATTTCAGCGCTATATCTGATGTAAATAATAATGAGGATTTCAAAGTGAAATTCTCTTCAGAGGAGACAGAAAAGGGTAATACCCGCTATGATAATATAACGTTGGAAGGTACTTCAATTTAAGACAATGACATTATTTAGAAAGGTGCTTAGTGTAGCTTTAGTTTTTAGCTGCACTTGTCTTTTTGCACAAGATATTAAATTAAAACCTACGGAAAAGGTTACTGTAGATATTCCGGAGCCATCTGATGTGGCTTTGGCGCATGATGGAAAATCACTCTTTATTGTAAGTGATAATGGCTATCTCTTCGAAACAGACTTAAAAGGTAAAATAATAAGAAAAGCAGAGGGCTATAAAGGTTTAGATGACGAAGGAGTATATGCTGATGCAAATTTTGTATATGCCGTGGAAGAGTTTTCAAGAACTATCAAACTATTCGATTTGGAAACCCTTACGCAGCAGCGAACTTATGAGGTTTCTTATCATGGGGGTAGAAATAAAAGCTATGAGGCCTTTACATTTAATAAAATCAAAAATCGGTTTTTGTTAATTACTGAGAAGAGCCCGGCTTATCTTTTTGAGCTTAATGAGAGCTTTGAAAAAGTTAATACCATAGACATCAGTCATATAGCAAGAGACATTTCTGCAGCTACTTTTTATAATGGTTATGTGTGGTTATTGAGCGATGAAGATAGAAGCATTTTTAAGCTGGATGCTAATACTTATAAGGTGCTTTCTCAGTGGGAGATTCCTGTACTTAACCCAGAAGGCCTTGCTTTTGATGCGGATGGTAACATCATAGTGGTTTCAGATGCCATGCAAAAAATCTATTATTTCAACAATCCAGAAAATTAAGAAGTCTTGAAAAGAGTATTATTAATATTGATAATGGCCTGCGTAAGTGGTTTGGTGCAGGCTCAGGTGACTATTGGTACCGCTGATCATGTTGTTGAAATAAAAGGTCGACTTTCTACTTATTATAATCAGAGGTTTTTAAAAGATGGAGAAGAGGATCAGAAGAAGGATCGTTTTAAGCTTAGAGATGCTCAGATAAATATTGAAGGCCGTGTTAGAGATATATGGGAGTATGAGATTCAGGTGGACTTTCCTGACTTGGCTAACGACGGAGAAGTAGACCCTGCCAACCCGGGGCTTATGGATGCTTATGTGATTTATAAAGGATTCAACTTTATGAATGTGAAAGTGGGTTATGGTAAATTGCCTTATTCCAGAAGTTCATTAACACCATTTCCCTATTCACCCTACTGGCAACGAGCCCAGATAGCCAGAGGAGATTTGTTTAGCAGAAGAGATGTAGGGGTGACCTTATTTCAGGATTTCTGGCAGAGCCGAATAAATGTATATGCCGGAGCTTATACAGGCTTGGGAGAATATTCATTGAGAGGTAATAATGATGCCAGCGGAGGGTTGGAGTATATAGGAAGAGTTGATTTTTCATATCCTGCCGCAAGTAAGAAAAGAGAGATTGACTATGTGCATACGCCGGTTCCATTATTTTCAGTTGGTTTAAACGGTAGATATGCTAATAAAAAACTGCCGGAAGGAGAAGAATTTCCTGAGTATAGCCAGGGTGAGTACGGTATGAGCGTGATAGATGGAAAGAAATATGTTTATGGAATGGACTTTTCAGTACAGTATCAGGGCTTTTCTGGCCAGTTTGAAATTCATCAGGTAAGAGGGGAGCCTCAAGATCCTGCTAACCAATTATTGCTGGGATTGTCTTCAGATAAAACGGAAGGCTACTTTTTGGCTGGAGGCTATTATGGGCAGTTAAGTTACTTTGCGAAAGACATCAAAACCATTCTAAGTGTTCGTTACGAGCAGCTCAACCTGAATGATCTTGCTGATGGAGATTCTAAAAGGTTCTGCGCGGCTCTGGCTTATCAGTTGAAAGGCTTTGATGCCATGATTAAAGCCCAGTATTTCAATGTTATTTCTGAAGAAGAAACCATTGATGCCTTAAAATGGAAAGAGCAAATAAGAGTGGGGCTAACTCTGAATTTATAACCCTGGAAAAGTATAATAGAATCCGCTTTCTAAACCTGGGAAGCGGATTTTTTGCTTTTAGATCAGTAAAGTGATTGCTTAAATGTCAAAATCACTTACTTCTAGTACCTCTCCTGGTTCTAGGTCTTTTAAATAGGTGTCACCTATTCGTACTCTAATTAATCTTAACGTACGAAAACCCACCATAGCAGTCATTTTCCGAACTTGCCTAAATTTACCTTCTCTCAGTGTAATGGAGATCCAGCGGGTAGTTCGGTTGCCCATATCTTTAGGCCCAATATAATCAGGGATTTTATCTACAGCTTTAACCTGGCAAGGGTCTGTGACGTATTTTTCTCCATCGATACTAATTTCCACGCCTGATTTAAGGTTTTCAATGGCCTCTTCTGTTATTTCACCTTCTACCTGAGCCAGGTATTCTTTTTCTACCTTTCGGCTACGGACAAAATAACTTACTTTTCCATCAGTAGTAAGCAGCAGCAGTCCTTCAGAGTTTTTGTCTAAACGGCCGATGGACATGGTACCGTCAGGGAAGTCATGCAGCTCTCCTAATAGTTTTTTATTTCTCCGTTTTGTCTGATTGTAGACGAACTGAGATAGGTATCCAAAAGGCTTGTTTAGAATGAAATGACGATGCTCTGACATGCTATAATTTTGAATCGAACCTCAAAAATAGGCAAAATCAATCACCTTAAAGAACGTTAGGCAGGTCAAGTGTTAAGGTAGGGCTTTGTGGAGAATAAATATCAGCCCATTTCCAACCGTCTTTTTGGACTAGCCCCATTAGTAATTGCCTTCTTTCTTTTAATTTATCATAGCTTTCTTTCAATATTTCATTGCCATGAGGAGTGGTCATTTGCAAGTCATCTACATAAGGTATTTCAGGCCACTCCTGGGCTTTGCCTATATAAGTAGAGCTAAGGGTTAGCAGGTATTCATCCATAGCATTACGGAGGATTTTTACGTTGAGCCTGTTAAACTTATTTTTTAAATCAGGGTGGTATAGTAACATGGTGATGGCCTCATCTAGCACAGTAAGTGTTTTGGGAGCCGCATATTTATCATCAGTACTATGAAAATAGTGCAATACAGGATATAGTAAGTGTCTTTCCTTATGGTGAAGGATTAAATCAGCCAAACCCAGAAAGTGCTGTTCCAGGTTTTTAAAACTGGTGCCATCCCAGCCGTTGTTGAGCATCTCTACCGGTGTGCTACCCAAGAAGAAGATGTAGGCTGAAAGCTTTCTTTTAGCCACTACAGCCGATAAAATAGGGATGAGGTAGGTAATGGCAAGTGTAAGAAAGGTGAGTCCGGAAAAGGAAACGATAACCGAGAATATCTTCCATCCTGTTGTGGATGCCACCATATCACCATTACCCATAGTGCTTAAGGTATAGCCTACATAATATATCTTTTCAGGAAGCAGGGTAGGTGCGTTAGAAGATGAAACTTGAACGGATTGCGGATCTGCGGCGAAGATAAGTGTATAGCCTAGCCAGGTGGCAAAGATCCAGGTGAGCACCAAAGATAGAATAATGCATAAGCCGGCTTGGGCTAGAAGCTTACGCTTTCCCTTTTTGCCCGCCAATCGGAATAGAATACTCCAGACTGCTGAAGCTATCCTGCTGGAGAGCAAACCGGCTCCATTATTATTAATCGTAGTCCTTATTATGTCATAAGAGGCCAGTAATACCAGTATGCCTCCGCAAATGATTAATATCCAATTCATACACTAACAAACCGGATAATGGACTTTATGTTAATAAAATATAACTTTTGCTACTAGTGTAGTGGGAGCTCCAGGATGTAATCATCCATATAGAAGCCATTTCCAATATCAGTTTTTACCATGTCAGTAGTAGTGAAGCCCATTTTATGATATGCGGCTATGCTGCCTGCATTGTCTTTATTAACCGTGAGCCTGATCTTTTGTGCAGGTAAAGATTTGGCTATAGATATAGCGTGCTGCATGAGCTTTTTGCCTATACCTTTCCCTCTAAAATCACCCGAAACATATATTTTGCTAAGGAATAGCTCCTGATTGTTATCTCTGGGTTGTACAGATAAATAGCCACATGGCGTATTATTATTTAAAATAAGAAAGTAGAGATAGCCTTGTTTCAGCTGCTCTTGCATGGCAGCCACAGACTGAAATTTGTTGAGCATATATTCTACTTGTTCTTTACCAATAAGCGGAGTGTAGTGCTCATGCCAGATTTGTGTGGCCAGTTTTTCTACATTATTAAGTTGATCTACGTTTTCTACAGCTATTATGTTATTCATGAATTCTGACGGAAGTATTCTATTTTAGAGTGAAAAGTTTGAGCTATTTTATAGGCGCGCCACTTGGCTTCATGCGCTTTCTCTCCTTCAAATTGAGAGTCAATATTGTCAAAAAATAAAATCAACCACTGATCGAAATGCTCTTTGCCTACAGGCAGATTCATGTGTGGAGGAAAAGGTCTGCCGTTATAGGTGTTTTCTTCCAATAGTATGGATTGCCAAAAACGATACATTTTATCTAAATGCTCAGGCCACCGGTCTTGAATGACTCCATTAAAAATACCTCCTAAAATAGGGTCAACCTTTACCTTATCATAAAAAGTGTTGACTAATAGCTTTACATCATCCAGCGTGAGAATATCGTGTTTTTGATCCGCTTTTTCCATAGTTGATGTCTTTTTTGGAATGCAAATATAAGATGTAATTATAAATTTCCAGGTATTTCGTGTTGGTGAAGGGTTTATGATGGTTAAGAAATACTATCTCAATATATTTTTGAAATTCAGGTGTAGGAGGAGGTTGGAACTTTTAAGTAATTAAAAACGTACTTATATTCGTACTTAGTATTCAAAATTTATGATAGCAGCAAATTATACAGAGTTTAGGACTAACCTTAAGAAGTATCTTGATGATGTGGAGCAAAATCAAGAAACATTGATTGTTAAAAGAGGGACGGGAAATGGTACCGTAATGATTTCACTTGACGAATATAATTCTTTAATGGAAACAGTTCATTTGTTGAGCTCAAAGAAAAATGCTGATAGACTGTTTGAATCGATACAGCAGATAAAAGATGGAAAAGTAGTTAAACGAGGGTTGATTGAGGGTTAGTGAATGTTATTTTCTCACATAACGCATGGGAAGATTACACCTCTTGGTTAAAGGAAGATAGAAAGATATTGAAGAAAATAAATGACTTAGTCAAGGATATCAAGAGAACCCCTTTGGAAGGAATTGGTAAGCCAGAACCCTTAAAATATGAGCTTTCTGGCTATTGGTCGCGTAGAATCGACCGAGAACATAGATTAGTATATCAGGTTTCAGGTGCAGATTTGATCATTTTTAGCTGTAAATATCACTATGATAAATAGCGTTCTCTTATTTTTTAGTCTATTTTATAAGTAATAAATGGATATTCAGGAACGTCTCAAATATTGTAAGATTTGCAGCAATAGAGCTTATAACAATTATGGTGTAGTCTGTAAACTTACAAATGATAAACCTCAATTTAAGAATCGTTGTCCCTACTTTATAGAAGACTCTGCGGAAAGAGAAGCTTATGAGGCTCGCTTGTTTGATGAAAAGATACGAAATGGAAGTTTTGCAAGTAAGAATTTTTACTCCACCCATGAAAGATTGATTTTGTTAGCTCAGCATTATTTGCCTGCTGAGTTTAGAATTAAAAGGTATAAAATCGGGTTATATGCCTTAACTTCAATGTTTTTAATAATGATTGGGGTAATATTTTTAGGGGTTAGTTTTGGTGGAGTTTATAGCATTGCCCTTACATGTTTTGGATTGGCGATCTATGCTTTTATTCTTAATTGGAAGAACCTCAAAGTAGATGCTTTAGAATTGGCATTGGTCAATAAAGAAGGGATTACTATTGCAGGAGGTGATTTTATCTCGTGGTCTGATGTTACCTTGGTTTATTGTAATTTAAATTTAATGAAGCAAGGTTCGTATTTGGTACTAAACCTATTAGGTAAGTCAGAACCATTGAAGCTTTCAATAAATGGCTCAATAGGAGGCAGCATTATTCTTACTATTTGCGAAGCTTATAGAAAAATGAATTGAGAATATCTTAAACTTCTTCCCCCTTCACATACCCGAACATTACCAACTCATCCTTTTCTTGTATATGGTGTAGCACTCCCGCGGATACCACATATAGACGAGAGCTGACGTCATAAACGGTTTCATAAAGGTGATCAGAAAGAATAATTCCCTTCACTTTTGATTGAGTCTGAATATGAGGAGTAATCTGTTCTATCATTAGCGGAGAGAGGTGGCTGAAGGGCTCATCAAGAATAGCAAATTTACCCGGTGTATATAATATGCAGAGGATCTGCATTACCTTTCTCATTCCATAAGACAGCGTGCCTAGCTGATCATTTCTCTTTTTATAAACTTCATCATTCTCATAAATAACTCCCAGGTGAGAAGCCAGATCGAAATAAGTGGCTAGCTGGTTAAAAGAATGGCGATTCATTGCAAAGCCATTTTGAGGCATAAAATGAATGGTCTTAGGCTCTGAAAATGCCTGTTCATGGTAGTGACCATTGATTCTTACCGACTGATGATCGCCTTTAAGGCTGCCAAAAATCATTTTCATCAAACTAGATTTACCAGAACCATTTCGCCCCAATAGACCTATAATTTCTCCGGTTTGGCATTGGAGGTAAATGTTATTTAATATCGTGCGGCCTGAAAAGCTCAGACTCACACCGTCTATTTCTAGTTTATCCATATATAAAATAATTAGCCAACATGAGTATTATAATAAGGGTGACGAAATCAATAATAATTGCAGGAATGAATAGCCTTTTGCGTTTAATGCCCAGGTTGTAAAAGAAATACAGTCGCTCTTTTTTATAGGAAGTGAAATAAATGGTAATAGCTGCGTACCCAACCACTTTGAACCAAAAGATGTACTTGATGCTGTGTACAGGGTCAATATATAGTAAGTATACAGAGAATAGAGTGAAAATCAGGTTGTAGATATTGAATTCACGATAAAAGATTTTGATACTGAACCACCAGTTTTTATAATTTACCATAGAAATGAAAGGTTAGGTGTTGAGTTAATCAAATATGATGCCGTATTTATTTGAAATTGAAAAATTATATTTTTAAATATGATTTATAATTGTAATATTAAATATGACTATAAAATAGATGTATTTATTATGAAACTCATTTGCGCCTTTTTAATCATTTTTTTGTGTGTTGAACAGCATGTGCAGGGAAAGCCATTGCCTCAGAATGAGAGAAAAGTGATGGTGGAAGGGCAAGTTGTTGGTATGCAAGTAGGAGAGATATCTCTAGAGGATGTCGTGGATAACCCAATAGAATATGATGGTCAATCTTATGCTATGGAGCTTACGAAAGATTCTAAATTTCATATAGAAATACCATTAGGAAAATTGTCAAGTGCCTACCTCACTTATGGAGAAGAGAGTGCAGAGATACTGCTAGCTCCGGGAGATAAGCTTTCTATTACCATTAAACCTGACACCTTATTGTTTGCAGGCAAAGGAGCTGATAGAAATATATTAATTCGGCAAGCGGAAGAATCTGGCCTTTCTTTGTCGCAGTTTTATGCTTTTTATCAAAGTGACACTATTTGGTCTCCTGATAGCTATTTGAAATGGGCCACACATCTCAGGCAAGAGAGACTGAATTACTTGTCTGAGTATTCTAATTCCTTACGTTTAAGTCAGGAGTTTAAAGATTTATTCAAAGCCGATACAGAGGCTGCTTATTATTCTGGGCTTGGCTTATTTCAGAGCTACTACCAAGAAAAGAAAGGATCAGAAGTAAATATTGATTGGTCAGCAACTTACGTGCAGAGTGGAAATGTAGAGGAGTATCAAAATGATGCATTTGTAAATTCCTCTTACTATATCTATATGTTGAATAATGCCTTATATTTTGAAGCATCAGAAATTCAGCAACTCCACCCAGAGATAGATACGCCTGCTGCTATCATGATAGTTTTGAAGGATTCTTTATCAGGCAGAAGCAGGGAATATGTGTTGACTCAGTATATCATAGATCAGCTGGACGAAAACACTTATGATGAAGAAACTATTGCTCTTTTTGATGAAATAGCCACTGAGGATATAACTAAGCAGATAATTGATAAACAGCTCAATAAAAGAGGAGAGAATCTAAAATTGATTGGCAAACCAATGAATAAAGCCTTTTATAATACGCTTCTTCTTGATCCTCACGGGAAGGAAGTGAAACTAGGAGAGGTGATAGATAGTATGAAAGGTCAGGTTGTGTATTTAGATATGTGGTCTATTACCTGTGGTCCGTGTATTAAAGCAATGCCATATGCTAAAATTTTGAGAGAAAAGCTGAGTAAGCTGCCGGTGGAGTTTGTGTATATTACTGTGGATGATACTGAGGGTATTGGTTGGGATGTGATCCAGGAGCATACCCAACAGTCAAAGGCTATTTATGCTTTTAAAAATGGGTATAAATCTCAATTGCATCAATATTTAAAAATAAACTGGGTGCCCAATTATATCATTTTTGATAAACAAGGCCTCTTAATAGATTTTGCTGCGGAAGGCCCATCAGCAGAAGTGGTAGAAAAAGCAATTCCCATAGAAATCAGGTTGAGAGAATTAGCTGCAAAGTAGTTTTTCTTTCTTTTGAGATACTCATTTGTATTTGATGTGTTGAGATTAAAAGTTTCTTCTTAATTAAGAATCTTTATTAAATTTCTTTAAATTTCGCCTGCTAAATCAGTTTATCAATGACAAAACTAACAATAGAAGTAGTAACGGATTCAGTGGCATCTTGTGTAAATGCACAGGCAGGTGGTGCTGATAGAGTAGAATTATGTGATAACCTTTTTGAGGGGGGAACCACTCCTAGCGCTGGCATGATCAAGCTGGTGAGAGAAAAAGTATCCATTGGTTTGATGGTGATGATAAGACCCAGAGGAGGAGACTTCTTGTATTCAGAGGAGGAGTTCGAAGTAATGAAGGAGGATATAAAAGTTGCCAAATCATTGGGTGTTGATGGTGTAGTTTTTGGTTTACTTACTCCTCAAGGAGAGGTAGACAAGCAGAAAACTAAGGAGTTGATAGACTTAGCCAGGCCGTTACAAGTCACTTTTCACCGAGCATTCGATATGGTTGCTGATCCATTTCAGGCTTTAGAAGATCTAATAGAACTAGGAGTAGATCGCATTCTTACTTCTGGGTTGGAGCGTACTGCGCTGGAAGGAGCTGATCTTCTCAATGAATTAATAGAAAAGGCTGGCGACAGAATAGTTATATTGGTAGGTGGAGGCATCAGGCCGTATAATCTTAAAAAGATAGTTGAAAAGACTGGCGCTAAAGAATGCCATGTTTCGGGCAGACAGCCGGTAGAAAGCAAGATGCAGTTTAGAAATGGCAGAGTGTCTATGGGAGGCGCCTTACAACAGCCTGAATTTAGTATTTCTGTGGTGGACAGTAATGTGATTGCGGCTTTTAGAGACTAGAAGAATCTGTTGAATATGTATCATGGTAATCTGCTATGACGGTGCTTAGACAACTGAGAAAGGTCATAATTCATTCTAAGGTAGTGGGGTATTATTCATTATAAAAATTCACTACCTTTACAATAATCCTTCCTGATGAACCCTTTTTAAGTCATCTGCGTAGGAGAAAGTAGCAATATGAAGAAACTTTTATCCATATTTCTGGCAGGTCTGATGCTCATGGCCAGCACCGGCATTACGCTGGCAACACATTATTGTGGAGGCTATGCGGTAGAGTCAGAAATAATGCTTGGTCAGCACATGCTGGGCTGTGTTATGCAAATGGATACTGATTGCAGTTCTTCAACAGGTCAGCAGGTAGTAAAGCCTGTTAACAATTGCTGTGATAATGACTATCAGACAGTAAGTGCAGATAATACAGTACTTACTAAAGTGGCTTTAGATGCTGTTAACCTTCAGTTTCTAGCGGCCTTTACTTATACTTTTCTGGCTATTCAGCCTAATGATAGTTTCGTTCAAATTCATAAAACCAATGATCCCCCTCCTTTGCTGGATCAGGATATACACATCCTGAATCAGTCTTTTCTTTTATAAATCTAGCATGATATAATCACGGTCTATTTATAGTCCGGTCAAGAATTCTATATCTCAGTATGTAGACTTCTTACTTATATTTTCAAGATCTGCTTAAGCTGATCTTAATGTATGTCTTTTAAGACACTATATCATGTTAAATAGAATAATTAAATATTTTTTAGAAAATAAGCTGGTCACTTTTCTGCTACTTCTGGCTTTGATAGCCTGGGGTATAGTTACCGCTCCGTTTGGTTGGGATATAGGCCTTCCTCGAGACCCTGTGCCTGTAGATGCCATTCCGGATCTGGGTGAGAACCAGCAGATAGTTTATACAGAATGGAAAGGGCGGTCTCCTCAGGATATTGAGGATCAGATTACCTATCCGCTTACTACCGCTTTATTAGGTATCCCTGGGGTAAAAACCATCAGGAGTAACTCTGTTTTTGGCTTTTCCAGCATCTATATAATTTTTGATGAGGACCTGGAATTTTACTGGAGTCGAACCAGAATATTAGAGAAGTTAAACTCATTGCCTGCCGGTACATTGCCTTCAGAGGCTACTCCGGCTTTGGGGCCAGATGCTACCGCTTTAGGGCAGATCTACTGGTACACGCTGGAAGGTCGTAATCCTGAAACGGGTAAGCCAAATGGTGGCTGGGATCCGCAGGAGCTTAGAACATTACAGGACTTCTACGTGAAATATGGACTTACCTCAGCCAGTGGGGTGGCAGAAGTCGCTTCTGTGGGTGGTTATGTGAAGGAATATCAGGTAGACATAGATCCTGATGCCATGAAGGCCAGTAAGGTGTCTGTTGCTCAGATTATGCAGGCGGTGAAGAAGAGTAACCTGGATATCGGAGCCAGAACCATTGAGTTTAACAAAGCCGAATACCTGGTGCGTGGCCTTGGTTATATCAAGAACCTGGATGACCTTAAGAAAAGTGTAGTTACAGTTCGAGATAATGTGCCCATTAGAATTGAAGATGTTGCACATGTGTCATTTGGTCCTGCACCTCGCAGAGGCGGACTAGACAAAGGGGGCGCTGAAGCTGTAGGAGGTGTAGTGGTAGCACGCTATGGAGCTAACCCTATGGAGGTAATTACTAATGTAAAAGAAAAAATTGATGAACTAAGCTCCGGTCTGCCTCAAAAAACATTAGAAGATGGTTCTATATCTAAGGTAACTATAGTGCCTTTTTATGATAGGTCAGGGCTGATTCATGAAACGCTGGGTACGTTGGAATCGGCCTTATCGCATGAAATACTAATCAGTATTTTGGTGGTAATAGTGCTGGTGATGAACCTCAGAGCATCGATACTAATATCTAGTTTATTACCTATTGGAGTGCTTATTACTTTCATAAGCATGCGCTATTTTGGTGTAGATGCTAATGTGGTGGCCTTGTCTGGTATAGCCATAGCCATTGGGGTAATGGTGGATGTAGGGATTGTATTCGTAGAAAATATCGTGCGACACCTGGAGCTACCCGAGAATAATGGAGTGAAAGGCAAGCAACTTCAGAAGGTAGTATTTGAAGGGGCTAAAGAAGTAGCTCCTGCTATTATGACTGCCCTGGCCACTACTGTAGTGAGTTTTATTCCTGTCTTTGCTATGGAAGCAGCAGAAGGTAAGCTCTTTAGGCCGCTAGCTTTTACAAAAACTTTTGCGATCCTTTCATCTTTTGCATTGGGAATAATAGTAATACCGACTTTAGCTCAGTTAGTATTTTCTATTCGTTTAGATAAAAGTAAAACCAGAAAAATTTGGGGCGCGATATTGATAGTGGCTGGAGTAGTTTTAGCCTTTATTTTCAGTACATGGATTGCCCTTTTGCTATCTCTTTTCGGAGTTATATCCCTCACTCATGATTTTTGGGAGAAACGAAATAGTAAATTGCCCAATTGGATAAATATTGGTGTATCTGTTCTGATCGTACTGTTCTTTTTAACACAGGAATGGATGCCTCTAGGGCCTCAAAATAGCGCTTTTGCTAACTTTCTTTTTGTAGTAGTAATGGTAGGAAGTATACTGGCGGTACTATTATCTGTGGTGCATTTTTACCCTCGTATTTTGCCTTGGTGTCTCAATCATAAATTAACTTTTCTTATTGTTCCTGTTATGAGCATTTTGCTGGGTGTTCTCATTTGGCAGGGCTTTAACCAAGTGTTTGGTTTTGTGGCTACAGGAGCAGAGAAGGTCGGTTGGGAACTCCGGGATAGTGGTGGTTGGCAAGCAATGGAACACACATTTCCAGGAGTAGGTAAAGAGTTTATGCCTACGCTAGATGAAGGTTCGTTTTTGCTTATGCCTAGTACTATGCCCCATACAGGAGTAGAGCAGAATATTGAGGTCATCAGGCAATTAGACTTGCGGGTAAATAATATTCCTGAGGTAGAATCTGTAGTTGGTAAGTGGGGTAGAACTAACAGTGCGCTGGATCCTGCACCTGTTTCTATGTTTGAAAACATCATCAACTATAAATCTGAGTATATCTTAGATGAAGATGGTCAACGGCAGCGTTTTAAAGTGAATGAAGAGGGGGCTTTTGAATTAAAAAATGGCGATTTATATGATCCTCAAAAAGGTGATCTTTTACAATTGGATACACAAAGCCTAATCAAGGATCCCGGAGGAGAATACTTCCGTCAGTGGCGACCTGAAATTCAATCGCCAGATGATATTTGGGAGCAAATTGTAGCTCAATCTGATTACCCCGGTCTTACCTCTGCCCCCAAACTTCAACCCATACAGACCAGGCTGGTGATGTTGCAAACCGGTATGCGGGCTCCTATGGGTATCAAAGTATATGGTCCAGACTTAAAAACCATTGAAAAGGTAGGTTTCGAGATTGAAAAAGTGCTTAAGCAGGTGCCGAGTATAGATGCACCTACTGTTTTTGCGGATCGGGTAGTGGGTAAACCTTATTTAAATATAGATATTGACAGAGAAGCCATTGGTAGGTATGGGCTTACCATTCAGGATGTACAGAGCTACATCAGCGGTACTATCGGGGGTATGGAGCAAACTTCTACGGTAGAAGGCCGGGAGCGTTTTGCGGTGCGGGTTCGCTATGCCAGAGAGTTTCGTGATAGTCCGCAGGCCGTTAAAGAGGTTTTGATCCCTACTCCCTCAGGAGCTCAGATTCCATTGGGGCAATTGGCAACTATAAAATATACTCAGGGACCTCAAAATGTTAAAAGTGAGAATACCTTTCTAGTCAGCTATGTTATTTTTGACATGAAAGAGGGCTTTGCCGAAGTAGATGTGGTGGAGCAAGCTCAGGCGGCTATTCAGCAAAAGATTGATGAGGGTGCAGTAGAAATTCCTGCCGGAGTTAGTTATCAGTTTACAGGGAACTATGAAAATCAGGTACGAGCTACACAGAGATTGCTTATTGTAGTGCCGTTGTCATTAATCATTATTTTCCTGATTTTGTATTTTCAGTTCAAATCAGTGACTATGTCGGCTATGGTTTTTAGCGGCATATTCGTGGCTTTCTCAGGAGGTTTTTTAATGGTTTGGCTTTATGGTCAAGATTGGTTTATGAACTTTTCCGTAGCCGGAACTAATCTCAGAGATCTCTTTCAGATGCACACTATTAACCTCAGCGTGGCGGTGTGGGTCGGCTTTATAGCCTTATTTGGAATAGCTACTGATGATGGCGTAATCATGGGTACTTACCTGACTCAAACTTTTGAAAGGGAGAAGCCAGCCACCAAAAAAGAAGTGCGAAAGGCAGTATTACATGCGGGAATGATGCGAGTACGACCAGCAATGATGACAGCCGCTACGGCTATCATAGCGTTACTTCCTGTGCTGTCTTCTACCGGTAAAGGTTCTGACATTATGGTGCCAATGGCTATTCCTGCTTTTGGCGGTATGCTGCTACAAGTAATGACCATGTTTGTAGTGCCCGTGCTGTACAGTGTGTGGCAAGAAAGGAGGGTTAAAGATGAATAGATTTAAAAAATTCGATACCATGAATGGTTATTTTCAGCTAAGGAAAAATACATTGAGCAATTATCTGATTCGGGTAAAGGGAATAATGCTAACGTTATTCTTCTTATTCATCAATAATATGTCCTTTGGTCAGTTAAATGAGTATTTGCAAGAAGCCGCAGAGCATAATCCCGGGTTGCAGGCTCAGTTTAATCGCTATTATGCTGATCTTCAAAAAGTGCCACAAGTGGGGGCTTTGCCAGATCCTAAAGCCAGCTTGAGTTATGCCATCTTACCTACAGAAACGCGGGTAGGAGAAAGGGTAATGGGCATAGAGCTTTCACAATCATTTCCATGGTTTGGTACTCTTGCTGCTAAAAAAGATGCCGCTTCACAGCAGGCTGAAGTGAGTTATCAAGAGTTTCTAAAAGTGAAAAATGAACTGTTCTATGAGGTGAAATTAGCTTATTATCAGCTTTACGTTACTCAAAAAAGTATAAACACCACGCGTCGTTATCTTGATATTTTGAAGCGAGACGAGAAAGTAAGCTTAAGCAGAATAGAAGGAGGAGAAGGCTCTATGGTAGATGTGCTGCAAGTACAAATGGAAGCAAAAGAAAGGCAAGCTCAGTTAGAAATGTTGCTCGATATACAGCAAACCCAATCCGCTCGCTTTAATGCCTTGCTCAACCATTCTGTAAACCAAAAAGTAGAGGTGCAGGATAGTCTGGTTAGTACAGAGCTAGCCTTGGATGATCAGGTGCTGATGGATAGTATTCTATTGAATAACCCTAAATTGAATGCTTTATATCAACGAAATGCCGCTTTAAATTCTCAAAAGGTTATTGCGCAGAAAGAGGGTCAGCCTTCATTTGGAGTGGGGATAAGCTATGGTTTAGTAACTCCAAGAACAGATATGGACGTACCGGACAACGGGCAAGATATTTTAATGCCTATGGCTACTCTGAGTATTCCTATTTACAGGAAAAAATACAAGGCAAAAATTAGCGAAGTAGATTATATGCAGCAGAGCTTGCAGCAAGAAATTGAGCAAAAGAAGAATTCTTTAGAGGCTCAGCTGGTGCAAGCTATTAATCAATATAAAGATGCTGATCGCAAGCGTCTATTATATGCAGAGTTGCTGGTTCAGTCTCGGCAGGCCTCAAACATCATCACTCAGGCTTATGCTGGTGGTGAAGGCAGTTATGAGAAAGTGCTGGATATAGAGCAGCAGGTGCTTCGCTATGAATTGGCCTTAGATAAAGCCGGGGCCGACTTACAAATAGCTATAGCATTATTAGAAAAATTATGGGCTAAAAACATTGATATTGATCATGAAACTAAATAAATCAACAATACTATTTATGCTGGCAGCCCTGGTTGTAGGGGTTGTGCTGGGCAGCTTACTCTTTGGAGGAGAGTCAGAACAGCATCAGCATTCAGGAGGGGAGGCAACAGTCTGGACGTGTTCTATGCATCCTCAAATAAGGCAGAATAAGCCGGGCAAGTGCCCTATTTGTGGTATGGAGCTTATACCGCTTAGTGAAAATAAGGGTAAGCTGGTGGCTAATGATGCTTTGCAAATGAGTGAATCGGCCATAGCGCTGGCTAATGTGCAGACCGTAGTAGTAGGATCTGGTGAAGCGGCTTCAAAGAACCTTCAACTAAGCGGAAAGATTGAGGCTGATGAAAGGAATGTTTCTCTTATTTCAGCTCACTTTAATGGTAGAATAGAGAAGTTATATGTGAATTTTACTGGTGAAAAGGTGAAAAGAGGTCAGGTATTGGCGTCTATTTATTCTCCTGAATTCATAATGGCTCAGCAGGAGCTGTTGGAGGCTGCTAAAAACAAAGATTCAAATCCGGAGCTCTATAATGCGGTGAGAAATAAGCTTAAGAATTTTCAATTGGCCGAAAGCGAGATTAATAAGATTGAAGCAGAAGGTAAGGTGAGTATGGCTTTGCCGCTGAGGTCTCATTATTCTGGGGTGGTGCAGAAGCTTTATGCCTCTTCAGGAAAGCATGTGAAAAAAGGAGAGCCCTTATTCGGGATTGTAGATCTGAGCAAGCTTTGGGTGGTCTTAGATGCATATGAGCAGGATTTGGGCCGTATTTCAGAAGGTGATGTAATTACATTTACCGTTCCTTCATTACCAGGAGAGAGCTTTAAAGCTAAAGTGACATTTATAGATCCTTTTATAGATCCATCTAACAGGGTGGCTGGCATTAGGGCTGAAGTGGTGAATGCAAAAGGTAAATTGAAACCTGAAATGTTTGTTAAGGCTACTGTTTTGAATGGTGAGAAGCAAGAATCAGGAGAAGTCATTACTATTCCGCAGTCAGCGGTATTATGGACTGGGAAGCGCTCTTTAGTCTATGTGAAGCTGGAAGGCTATGATCAGCCCACCTTTGAATATAGAGAAGTGGTGCTTGGGCCAGAGAAAGGGAATCAATATTTGGTAGAAAGTGGTTTGAGTGCAGGAGACAGAATAGTGGTAAATGGCACTTTCAGTATAGACGCTGCCGCTCAATTGGCCGGTAAACCCAGTATGATGAACCCAAAGGAAAAAACAGAAAGTGTAAAGCTTTCTGCCGGAGCTAATGCGGCATTGCAGTCTATAATTAAGCAATACTTTTTAGTAAAAAATGCTTTGGTTAATGATGATTTTAATCAAGCTCAGGCTGAAACCAAATCATTACAGCAAACTGTTAATAACGTAGAAATGGAGGTTTTTGAAGGAGATGCACACATGATTTGGATGAAATATGTGAAGTCCTTAAAGACATCAATTGAAGCGATGGCAGAGTCAAAAGATATCGATCAATTGCGAGAAAAATTTATCCTTGTATCTAAGAATATAATAGCTTTAACACAGCAAATGAAGCCTGAGTCATCAACCTTATATGTGCAGCACTGCCCTATGGCTGATAATAATCAGGGTGCAGACTGGCTTAGTGCTGAAAAGGAAGTGAAAAATCCATATTTCGGGGCTTTTATGCTCAGTTGTGGAGAGGTAACTCAGGTAATGAATTAAACAATTGGCAGGTTTCAATCTGCCGTAGGAAGAATAAATAATAGAAATAAAACAAACCCAAATACTTTAAAACAATGAAATCACTATTAACATTATTATTGGCTTCAGTATTCACAGTAAGTCTGGTAGCATGTGGAGGAGGCAAGCAGGAAGCCACCTCTACTGAAGAGCCTGAAGTAACAGCCGAAGAGTTATCAGAAGAAATGGAGCAAGAAGGAGATGTCTCTAAAGAAGAAGCGCAAAAGGTGCTTGCAGCCTATATGCAAGTGAAAGATGCACTAGTACAAACCAATGCTGAGCAAGCTAGTGCTGCTGCGAGTGAAATAGCTGCTGTATTGAAGGCTAAAGGGATTAGTACCGCAGAAGCTATTTACGCTGCTGCTCAAAACATAGCTAATGAAAAAGATATAGAAGCGCAGCGTAAGTTTTTCAACGGCCTTTCTGAAGATATTTACAATTTAGTGAAGTCCACTAAAGCTAATGAAAGCACCGTTTATCGTCAGTTCTGTCCTATGGCGTTTAATAATGAAGGAGCCTACTGGCTGAGCATGGAAGAGCAAGTGAATAACCCTTACTTCGGAGATAAAATGCTTCACTGCGGTAAGGTAGAGGAGACTATTGAGTGATTCTAAGGCTAGAGGCCTATGAATTAGCTTTGAATAAATTTAAAAATCGCTTACCCAAAGTAGGCGATTTTTTTATTTCTGCTGGTTCTTCAAAATTAATGTGGAAATATCTGAAATTAAGATTGATAATATTTTCATATTTCAGGACAATAAAACGGCTGTTAATATTATAATATTCATTGGATTTGCCATTTAAATCTCTTGTAATACCTAAGAGTTAATTGTCTGTGATTTAATGTACTAGTGTGTTTGAGGTGTACAAAAAAAGCTCAGACCTATGGGAGCCTGAGCTTAAATCGAGGAAACTAAAATATATTATAGGGAAAAAGATTTCACTTCGTCATTCATAATTACTTGTAATTCATACTGCTGAGCAGGGTCTAGTTGCTCTAAGTTGAATATTTCGCTATATCCGTTTTTGATATCCTTAAGGGCAGAGTAAATCTCCTGTCCGTTTTTGAAGATGCGTACCTTAGCGGTTTTTTCAGTAGAGGCAATAGTTAGTTGGTACTTTCTGTCTTTAGCTCTTAAGTTTATGAAATGCTTGGTTTCTTTTGTGTTGCTGATGCCATGGTTTATGGTTCTGGTAGTTACTCCATTACGATCTCTCAATTTTAGAGTGTATTCACCTGCAGGTAACTCGCTTAGGTTATAAGGTCTGTTAAAAGCACCATCCACCTTAATGTATTCTGAAAATATGGTTTTACCCTCAGATGAGATTATTTCAACATATACTTTTTTAGAATCTCCCCCTTTGTATGACAGCGTGTATACTTCTTTGTCAGAAGAAAGAGAAATATTGACTTTTGATTTGTCTAGTTCTGTACTTGCAAAAGCTGTACTCGAAACTATTAGGAGTGCAGCGATTAATTTCATTGTTTTTATCATGACTTGTTTGAGTTTTTGTTGTTGTCTGAAATTTTATTTCGATGCAAATCTGCCAAGTATTTTTGGTTTAGGTATTTATTCAATATTCATGTAATCTTTAAGGATTTATGAATGAAAGAGCCTTTTTAGAGGGAGTTGTTACTAATCTTTTAAATGTTACTTTTTACTAAACTTTTAGGGTAAAAAATAGAATACTGACTTCTTAGTGAAGAGCGATGTGGTTAAAAAGTACTGTGAGTTTCCTCCAAATATTTAATCGTTATTCAGGGTAAATTCGAAATCAAAATCACGTAACATTCTGTTAATAATGGGGAGGGTGTAGTTGACCAGTCAAGAGAGGAGTAAGGCTTTCAATTGAAATAATGATTATCATATTTGGTAATTGTCAATAAGAGTGTGCTGTTCGTTGTGAAAATTGTCCGTTTCAAAAGTTGATTACTTTTCACTACTTAAAGATTTACTAACCTTTGAATGTGTAGGTTTGCCAGGGGCCGTTGCTTTTGGGTGGTCCTAATAAAATATTGAACAGTGAGAGCAATCATTAGATATAAATTACAAAGGCTATTGGTGATAATAGTCTATTGGATATTTGTAGCCGATTTATACGTTATCGTCAGGTACTTGCATGTGGGGCGTTTTCCGCAGCAGAGTGAGCTTACGTATATTATTGGCTTTGATCATATGCTGGCGCAAGCCGCTATGCTGGGGCTTATTATAGGTACTACGTTGGGTTCTTTGGAATCTTTTGTTTATCCTAAACTACTTAATAGCAAGTCATTTTTGGTGAATAGTATCTACCGTTTTGCTATACTTATGTTGCTGGTAATTCTGGCTATGGTAACAATACTATTGGTCTTTTATTTTAATGCCAGTACCGAAAATTTAGTTGCTATTGCTAATTTTTTATGGTCATGGAGCTTTTTGTCTTTATGCCTTTTTATTAGTGTGGCCTCCATAACCATGGATTTTATATTACAGTTTGATAAGCGGGTGGGGCCAGGCATGATTTATAACATGATGACAGGTAAATACAGACATCCGAGAGAGGAGGATCGTATTTTTATGTTTTTAGACCTGCAGTCTTCATCATCAATAGCAGAAAGGTTGGGGCATTTGAAATTTAGTAGTTTGTTGCAAGACTGCTTTAGAGATCTTTCAGGCATAGTGATGGAGTATAATGCCTCTATTTATCAGTTTGTGGGTGATGAAGCGGTACTTACCTGGAAGACCAAGCATGGATTATCTTCAGCTAATTGTCTTAAAGTTTTCTTTAGTTTTAGGAATTTATTAGAAGCGAAAAGCAGCGCCTATCTAGCTAAATATGACCACTGTCCTATTTTTAAAGCTTCCTTGCATATGGGAAAAATTACGGTGGCTGAAGTAGGTGAGCTGAAGTCCGAAGTGGCCTATCATGGTGATGTGATTAATACAGCTTCCAGGGTTCAGGATCTTTGTAATTACTATCATTGTCCGCTGTTAGTTACGGAGGAAGTGGCGAATGCTTTTAATGGTAATAATGGTTACGATGTCTCTTTTGTGGCAGAAACTCCCTTAAAGGGTAAAACCAATGATGTGAAAATATTCACTATAGAGCAGAAGTAAAGTAAGTAAAAAAAGAAGGCTGCAAAGTAGCAGCCCTCTTATGCTGAATGAAGAGAACAATTAATAAATTCTTACCCAAAGGCCTTTTCCGTTACCATAACCTCCACTGCCTGTAGTATTAATATGTCCGGTGTTTCCATTGCCATCATATCCTGCAGCTAGGTTATTGCCAGAAGTACAGTTAGTAACTGTGTGTGGCACATTCTGACCAGCACTACCTAGTTTAAATCCGTTGCCATCTCCATTGCTACCATAACCATTGTTTTTGGCAGTACAGTTAGTGATAGACACACTGTATGGCTGTCCGTAAAGATCCCATCCGTCATCAGAGTTGTGTTCTGCCCAGCAGTGGTCAAACTGGTTGCCTGGGCCGGCAGAAAGCTTACAGGCAAAGCCATCAGCATTTTCACCTCCATTGGCTACATCATAATTATCATAAGAGGTGCAATAGTTAATGCTATTATGGTGCGAGTCATTGTAAATCTGAATACCTGAGTCCTGGTTGCCATGTGTAATAACCTCATACACCCAGTTATACCCGCCATGTTGGAATACTAAACCGCAGTCTGGCGCATTTTTAATAGTCATGTAGCTGATATTCCAGTAGCTTCCATTCACTTTTACGCCCCAGCCTGAAGGAATGAGCGAGCAATCAAGCACACCGCCAGTGAAATTAATCTTGTTGCTAGAAGTGCCACTATTGGCCAGTTCTAAAGTTTGGGTAAGCCTGATGGTACCATTTACACGGATAATATCTCCCGGGCTGGCATTTCTGATGGCTGACCTAAGAGATGATTCATCACTTACGGTAACAGATGCTGACTGTACGGCGTTGGCCAGAACGGATAAATTCTGTTTGTTTACGGCTTCTAGTTTTGCCGCTGATGAAAGAGGCTCCTTTTGCTCATTATCTGGATTTACCTCATTTTCATTACATGATAAAATCGCCAATGTCATTAGACATAGTGAAAAGTAATACTGTAGTCTTTTCATTTTTAATTGAATTTAGGTTGAACTTTAGTGCAAAGCTTCCTAAAAACGATTGGCCGGTCCTCATTAAATTCTTAATGTAAATTACATGAGATAGTTTAGTCATCTTTATGTAAACCTTCATAGAAAAGTATAAAATAAAAATATATTGCTTCTAAAATAAGCAATGTGAAAGGCGGTGCATATTAAAGATCAGTTAGAGAAGAGATGCTTTCTTTAAATTTTAGCTTTAAAATTACCTGTTAAGCCATGTGGAAGTGTTGGAGCTAGTCCGTCAGGATAGTCTCATTGATTAGGGGGAATCAAAAAAAGAAGCCGGTTTAAAGAATCTCACCGGCTTTTAGTGTTTATAAAGGAGCCTTAACTTGGCAACACTTTCTTTATGTCATCTTCAATTTTCTCAGGCTTAGTGGTAGGAGCATAGCGTTTAAATGGCTTTCCTTCAGGGGTAATAAGAAATTTGGTGAAGTTCCATTTTATTTTTTTGCCTAAAGTACCACCAAGTGTATCTTTCAGATATTTGAAAACAGGGTGTGTGTTAGAGCCATTAACGTCTACCTTTTTAGTGAGTTGGAAAGTAACGCCGTGATTGATTTTACAAGTCTTTTCCATTTCATCATTACTTAAAGGCTCTTGACTTAAAAACTGATTGCAAGGAAAGCCTAATACTACCAGTCCTTTCGAACCATAGGTTTGATGAAGTTTTTCCAGTCCTTCAAACTGAGGGGTAAGACCGCACTGCGTGGCCGTGTTTACTACTAATACTGCTTTATCTTTAAAGTCAGACATAGGTATTTCTTTGCCTTGAGGTGTTTCGGCTTTTAAATCATAAAATTCCATGCTACTCTTATTTTAATTTTTTAAATCGTGCGCGATGTAAATATAGCTAAAATTCATTGAATCTATATTTTTTTCAGGGTATCATTTCTTAGCTCTGTAATTAATTGGTAATTATGCCATTCTTAAATCATACAGAGCAGATGCAGCGGATTTTATTAGTGATGGGGGGCTTATTGATGTTACTTTCTTGTGAGCAACAAAGTAAGCCTGAAATAGCCTTTTATCATTGGAAGGCCAGGGCTCAGTATAGCAATTCCATAAAACAAACGCTGGAAGAAGTAAAAGCAAAGCGGATATTCCTTCATTATTTTGATGTAGATGATGTAGCCAATCCTTCCAGAACTAACGACGGTCTTTACCCTGTGTATGTACTCCGAGAGGTAGATAGCGCCTATAAAAATTATGATATTATTCCAGTGGTTTTTATAACCAATGAGGCCATTAAGAAATCGGATGTAGTAGCGCTGGCTGATCGCATACATAAACTTACTGATCAGATTAGCGAGCATCATTTCAGTAAGCGCTTAGAACATATCCAAGTAGACTGTGATTGGACGCCATCGACCAGAGAGAAATACTTTGAACTACTTACGGAGCTTAAAAAGTACTATCAGCTAAGTGCTACCATACGGCTTCATCAGATCAAATATCCGAAGGAAACGGGTGTGCCTCCGGTAGATGAAGGCGTGCTCATGCTCTATAATATGGGTAAGCTGGATGATGATAACAATAATTCCATTTTAGAATCTAAAACCGTAGCTGATTACATCAATGCTGAATCCTCTTACCCTATGGAGCTGCAACTGGCCTTACCAGTGTTTTCGCAGATGGTAGTGAAAAATAAGGCCAATGAAATAAGACTGATAAATCATGTAGATAAAGCTGCCTTTACATCTGAGTCTGCCTATTTCGAAAAGATAGGAGAGAATTTATATGGTGTAAAGCAAGATACTTTGTTTCATAGCTTTTATCTCACCCCAGGTTTTAAGATAAAATTGGAAAGGGTAAAGACAGAAGAGATTTTAAACGCCTACCAGATGATTAAGAAAAGTCAATTGAAAATAAAAGGGGTGATTTTCTATCACCTGGATGATGAAATAGTAAACAATGTGGATATTAGAACTTTAGCAGAGCAACTATGAAGAGAAAATTAACATTACTTCTGATTTTGGTTACTACGGGTGCTTTTAGCTGTGGCTGGGGGCCGGTAGATGATCTTTACTTTTTTTATAATCTGTTTGAGCAGACTAATATTTCCGCTAAAGCTTATTATCCTTTTCTGCGAGAAGATGCTAACCATTTCTATAATGCCGACTGGGATCAAGAGTACCATGAGGGTAATGTGCTTTTATGGCAACAGCTGCTTACAGAGTGGTCTGAAGAGGATATTAGAAAGACTTTTCATGCTACTGATGCAGAGTTTAAAGTACTATTAAGCAAGCATAAGTCAGATCTAGATGCTCAGGTGAAAGCATACATGAACTTTGCTCGTAAATGCAGTGCAACCTTTTCTGATAGAAGAACGAATTCATGGGAGTATCGTGATATCATGAAAGTTGAGACTGAAAATACTTCAGCGTTGATAGAAGAGGGAAGTAAATTATTCGCTAGTGCTAAAAATGATCAGCTTAAGCTAAGGTATGCATACCAAATCATCAGGGCTTTTCATTATGGCTCACAGTATCAGGAGGCGATAGATTTTTATGAAGAACAGGTGGCTGATCAGTTTGAAAAATCAGAGTTATATTATTACGCTAAAGATCAGGTAGCGGGGTGCTATTATTCATTATATCAATATGAGAAAGCGGCCTATTTCTTTATAGATATTTTTAACAACAGCATAGACCGAAAAACATCCGCATTTCTGAGTTACCAGTATTGTACCCGAAATGGGGCAGAAGGTAAATCTTTTTTCAAAGATAATCAGGATAAGGCAGCTTACATTACCATTACCGGAGTACGCAGTATGGCTGGAGATGAGGAAACGCTAGATAGATTATATGAGGTAGCTCCTAATGATGAGAAGGTGGAGTTAATATTTATGCGAGCCTTAAATGATTTAGAAAGAACCATTTGGCCTACCCACATTGGGGTTAAAGATATGAGCTTGCCAAACCCAGAAGAAGGTAGAGAGGCCTTAGAATACCTGACTGCTTTTGTTAGTAAGGCAAAACAAAATAAGCAAATTAAGAACCAGGCATTCTGGCAAATGGCTTCTTCATACCTTGCCTTTTGTGAAGGGAACATAAAAGAAGCACAAGCTGAGCTGACAAAAGTAAATGATAATAGTCTTCAAGGTCAGAAAGCTGAACTCACTAAAGTTTATGAAGTATTTACGTGGAGTAAAATGACGGTTGACCATGAGGCTTATCTTGCTAATTTTTTAGATGGTGAAATGACTTCTGTAGAAGTAAGCAATTGGCAGACTTCAGAGCCTTCCTGGAAGTACCTTATCATGGATCAGGTAGCTCATCTGTACTATAAAGATGGTAAATTGGCTCAATCCTATTTTGTGCATAATGACATAGAAAGCATTCGTCGCATAGCCTCATTGCCTCTTATAGATGATATTTTGGCCTTTGTGCAGAAGCCGCAGAAGAATGCTTTTGAGCAAATGCTAATGAGGAAGACTAATAATATAGATGGCGGATATTCGGCTGTTGATTACATAAAATATATAAAAGGGCTGTATTATTTAAAAAAGGCCAATCCTCAGGAGGCTTATGCCTGGTTAAAAGAATCAAAGGTAAACGAAGGGGATAATATGGTGTCATATCAAGTGTCGGCAAAAATATTCAGCAATAATATTATGGAATGTTTTAGCTGCTCAGAAGATATGGTAATGGTTGACTCTGTATACCTGGCCTCTCCTTTTAGTTTTATTAAAAGTAACTTCACTAAGGCTGAGCTTGCTGATTACGTTGCTAAACTGGAAGATATGGCTCAAAATAATACAGCACAGTGGAAGAGAAAGCTGGCGTTTTATCTATTAGGAAATTTCTATTATAATGCTTCTAATTCAGGCTACTATAGAGATGTGCTCATAGGTGGCGGCAATTGCTGTAACTATAATTTCTTTTTAAGTGATTATGATGAGAAGAATAGAGCTTCAACCATTATTGAGTCGAATAGAGGTTACAACCTGTATGATTTAGATGATCATTATGATGTTTATAACAAGCTTTCTAAAAAATCATATGGCTTTTATGAAAAAGTAATAGAAAACTCTACTGACAGAGAACTAAACGCCCGTTGCCTTTATCTGATGGCCAAATGCGAGCTTAATAGCATGTATAATGAAGTGAAAAGCTATAAATATTGGGGATATAACGGAGATGTAACGGATGAAATAAGGCCTTATAAACGAAGTTTTAGAAGGCTCCAAAACGAATATGATAATACTCAATTTTATAAGGAAATTATTGAAGAGTGTAGTTTCTTTAGGTATTACACTTCAGTTTAAGCTGATATAACAAGAGGGAAGCAAGTCTTCCCTTTTTTTATAACGATATGGAAGGTAACTGTGGGGATTTTTCCCCACATTTCATTTATTTAGAGGGATATCTTCTATTTAAGTGTGATCAGTATGCTTATTAGCTATATTTTTTGAGTGTATTTCTCCTTTTTAAAGTTTGGATAAATAATTGTTTAGCTAAAGAGTAGAGTAACCTTATAATTGAAAAATGATGAAAATAATATCAAGTATATTCTTAACCAGTCTTTTTTTCTTTGCCAGTAGCAGAGCGGTAGTGTTTAATGCGCTTAACGATGGATCTTTAGATAAAATAGAGCATGCACTGTCATCTTTACAAGGAGATGAAACAGATATAAAAGCTTATAAAGGAACCCTACTTATGACCAAGGCCGGCTTGGTAAAAGGACCAGCTAATAAATTGGAGCTTTTTAAAGAAGGTCATGAACTGCTTGAAGACGCTATTGATAGTCAAAATGCTAATGTGGAATATAGATTTTTGAGGTTAACCATACAGGAGCATGCCCCTAAAATTCTCAACTATAATAATGAAATAGAAGAAGATAAAGCATTGATTCTAAAGAGCTATCCTGAGCTGGATAAAGATCTGAAAAATTACATCAAGGATTATGTGTCACATTCTACTGTGTTAAAAGCGGAAGATTTGATAGATTAGGGTAATTTTTATTACTCTTATGAAGAACATTCTTGTTATCAGCTATAGCCAATCGGGCCAGCTAGATAGTATTTTAGATAATTTTTTATTGCCATTTAAAGGGGTGAACATTGATAGGGTTAAGGTAAAACCTGAAGATGATTTCCCCTTTCCCTGGACTTCTCCTACCTTTTTTGATGCTATGCCTGAAACGGTATTGGAGCATCCGCGTAAGCTGGCTCCTTATTCACTAGCCAAAGAAGAATATCAACTCATAATATTTGGATACCAGCCCTGGTATCTTTCCCCGTCACAACCAGCCATGGCACTTTTGCAGGATGAAAAATTCAGGAAAGTGCTTAAAGATACTCCTGTAGTTACTGTAATAGGAGCCAGAAATATGTGGCTTCAGTCTCAGAAAAGCATAGTAAGAGAGGTAAATGCAGCAGGAGGTTATATGGTAGGTAATGTGCCCCTGATAGACAGAGCTCAAAATCATATCAGTGCCCTCACTATTTTACACTGGCTGCTTACAGGTGAGAAAACACGCAAATGGGGATTTCTGCCTTTACCAGGGGTAAGTGATGAAGATATTAAGGCCGCACGTCAATATGGAGAGCCGGTGGCAGAGGCCATTAATCACTGTGACTATTTAGGCTTACAGAGAAAAATATTGCAAAAAGGGGGCATAAAAGTGTCAGCTGCGCTTATGCTGGTAGAGTCCAGAGGAAAAATGCTATTTAACATTTGGGCTAACCTAATAAGAAAAAAAGGTACTAATCCTGAAAAAAGAGCAGTATGGGTAAATAGGTTCAAATGGTATCTTATAATTGCTCTTTTTGTAGTTTCTCCTCCTGTTTTAGTGATATTTACCTTGCTAAGACCCTTAATGTTTTTAAAAATTAGAAGAAATAAACAGCATTATTTATATCTTGGGATAAAAAGATAGATTGCTGATGCCTGATTTCGATGTGATTATTATGGGTGGTGGCATGGCTGGCTTAACGCTCGCCATGCAGCTGAAGAAGAGTGAACCAAGGTTAAATGTAGCTTTGCTGGAGCGTAGGGCCGACACGGCTCCTGATGCAGCCCATAAGGTAGGAGAATCAACGGTAGAGCTGGGCACGTACTATCTAAGAGAGGAGCTTGGTCTTAAAGATTACTTGGATAAAACACATCTGTATAAGCATGGGTTGAGGTTTTTTTATCTCACCAAATGAGAGTAATTCCATAGACAGGCGGATGGAATTCGGTGCAGTAAATAAGCTTTTTGTGCCCAGTCATCAGATTGATAGAGGCATTTTTGAAAATGATCTGATAGGTATGATCTCCAACCTCGGCGTTCATGTGATCATGAACAGCACGGTTAAAGAGGTAGATATATCAGAAGATTGCCACACAGTAACTTATCAGCAAGGAGAAGATTTGCATACCATAATGGCCAGCTGGGTGGTAGATGCTACCGGAAGAGCTAGCTTTTTGAAAAGAAAGCTCGGCTTAGGTAAGGAAATAGAGCATCATATTAACGCTGCCTGGTTTAGGATTAAAGGCGAAGT
The DNA here is from genome assembly GCF_021389955.1 of Fulvivirga maritima. NCBI lineage: Bacteria > Pseudomonadati > Bacteroidota > Cytophagia > Cytophagales > Fulvivirgaceae > Fulvivirga > Fulvivirga maritima. The sequence goes on along the minus strand of NZ_CP089980.1, from coordinate 607,343 downwards.
AGATATTTCAGATTGGTCAGTTAATCCGCAATGGATTAATTATGTTGCTCCCGGACTAAGAAGGTTGAGTACAGTTCATTTAATGAGCAAAGGCTATTGGGTTTGGCTTATTCCATTGTCATCAGGTAATACCAGCATAGGTATAGTGGCAGACCCTCGATTTCATGATTTTGCCTGTTTTAATAAATTAGAAAAGGCCTTTGAGTGGCTTAAGCAGAACGAACCCCAATGTGCTAATCAGCTGGAAGGTAGGTTAGATGATGTGTTGGATTTTAAAGTGTTGAAAAAATTTTCCTATGACTCGCAGCTCTTCTATTCTACTGATAAATGGGCTGTAGTGGGCGAATCAGGCGCTTTTTTAGATCCTTTTTACTCTCCTGGCACTGATTTTATCTCCATGAGTAACTGCTGGACAGCCGACCTGATATTGAGAGATTATCAGGGAGAAGATGTTTATACGCGCACTAAAGTGTATGATCAGGTGCATGCACGGCTATTTCAAAACTGGATTCCTATTTATTTTCAGAAATACGAGCTCTTTGGTAATACTCAAGTGATGGCTGCTAAAATCACGTGGGATTTTGCTTTCTACTGGAGTGTGCCCTCATTAGTGTTTACAAATAAAGCCTTTGTAAATATGAATGTTCTCAAAGAATTATTTACTACCAAAAACAGTTTCGGAGAGCGACTCGGTAAGCTAAATAGAAATGTACAAGACTTCTATTTAGACTGGGGCCGGATGGAGAACAAAGAGATTAAAGAAATATATCTAGACCCTATGTCTGTACCGTTTATGAATGATCTACAGAAAGGTATTGAAGAAATTTACCCTTCGGATAAAGAATTGCTTATGAAACTAGAAAAAAACCTTTCTTTGCTGGAGCAAATGGCGGCAGAGCTTTTTAGGGTAGTGAGTCATCAGCTATTAGGAACTCCAGAAGATATGGCTGTAGATCCATATATGATGTCTTTAAAATCAGGAAAAAATGAGCTAATGAATCAAAGTAATGGTTCGTCAGCTATTCCTGCCACACCCATAATCAGAGAAGCGCTTTCAGTCATATGGCTAGAGTCAGTAGTAGCTAAATAAAAGATTAATATATTGATAATCATTAGCATATTACAGATTTCTCATTTTTAGATATTGATGAAAAGGTTATTTTTTGATCTGATTAATGAAAAAAAGAGATAGTTTTACGAATACAACAATTGGTTAAATCCCCTAAATATTTTTTTGATGTTAAAAGATGTTTTTATCACCAGGGCTTCTGCTTTTCTTCCAAATGACCCGGTTTATAATGCAGACTTGGAAGAGTACCTGGGGTACATTAATGGAAAAAAATCTCGATCTAAAGAGATAATCTTAAGAAGGAATGGTATCAAAGAGCGGTACTATGCCGTAAATAAAGAAGGTAAATCTACCCATACAAATGCTGAAATGGTGGCCAATGCCATTAGGGGATTGTTTAAAAATGATCCGGATGAAATTACTACAATAGAGCTTTTGAGCTGTGGTACTTCAAGCCCGGATCAGATCATGCCTTCACATGCTGTAATGGTGCATGGCTGCTTGCCAGAGACCAGTAATATAGAAGTGGTATCTCCATCAGGAGTATGTTGCTCAGGAATGCACGCTTTAAAATATGCCTATATGTCTCTCAAACTAGGAGATAAGAGCAAAGCGGTAACCAGTGGATCAGAGAGAATAGCCATAGCCATGACTGCTGATAAGTATGAAGAAGAAATTCAGAAGATGCAGGAGTTGGAAGAAAACCCTTACATCGGATTTGAGAAGGACTTTTTAAGATGGATGCTATCTGATGGTGCCGGAGCATTTTTACTGGAGACAGAGAAAAGTAAAGAAGGCCTTTCCCTTAGAATAGATTGGATGGAAGCCTGCTCATTCGCGCATAAAATAGAGCCATGCATGTATATGGGCGGCGATAGATTAGAAAATGGAGATTTTCAATCGTATAAAGATTATGAACCTGCTGACCTTATTAATAAATCATTAATGAGCATAAAGCAGGATGTGAAGCTTTTGGGTGATAATATTGTTAAATTAGGTAATGAGCTGCTTTTAACATCACTTAAAAAGCATAATATAAATATTGAAGAGGTAGATTATTTCCTTCCTCATATGTCTAGCTATTTCTTTAAACAGCAAATAGCAGATGTTTTAGCTGCTGATGGACTGAGCATCCCTGAAGAAAAATGGTTTACTAACTTGGCTACTAAAGGTAATGTAGGTTCAGGTTCTATTTACCTTATGGTAGAAGAATTGTTTAACAGTGGGAAACTAAAAGAGGGCGATAAACTATTATTAATGGTACCGGAGAGTTCCAGGTTTTCGTATGTATACGCCTGGTTAACTGTTTGTTAATATAATTTGCTATGAAAAAAGAAGACCTTCCACAAGATTCGTCAGCACTGAGAGATGTTACCAGAGAGGTGTGCTATGTTAAAGATGATGACGGTAAATACGGGCAGAGCCTGAGTACTGGCTGGAAGGTAAAGGCTGATGCTTTAGATGAAGCCTGGGCAGATATTAATGACAGGGTAAGAGAAGCTGCAGAGGAGGTGAAGTCTGGGAAGAAAAGCCCGGTGCTGTTTTTTATGGAAGTAAACATCATGGATTACCCTACCTTATCTGGATATACCGGATTTTGGAAGTGGACTATAAAAAGACATATAAAACCTTCTGTGTTTAAAAAGCTGAGTGATAAAAAGCTGGGGAAATATGCTGCTGCATTCAAAATCTCAGTGGAAGAATTGAAAAGATTTGATGGAGGGAATATTGACAAATACATCAGAAAATAACATAAAACATATACAAACTGCTCACTGTGAGAATGGAGTAGTTACTACATTACTAAGGCATCATGGAGTTGATTTTATGAATGAGCCGCTGGCTTTCGGTATCGGAGCCGGTATGTTTTATGTACATCTCCCTTTTTTAAAGGTGAATAATGCTCCCGCGATAGCTTTTAGAATTATGCCGGGCTATATTTTTAGAGATACCTGTAAGGCGCTGGGGGTAAAAGTTTCCAGAAAAAAATTCAGATCTCCAGTTACGGCCAGGGCTTATCTAGATAAAAAATTGGAAGATGGTGATCCTGTAGGATGTCAGGTAGGGGTTTTTCATCTGCCTTATTTCCCCAGAGAATACCGTTTCCATTTTAATGCGCATAATATCATTGTGCATGGCTTTGAAGATGGCCATTACATAGTGAGTGATCCTGTTATGGAAACACTTACTAAGCTCACCCCTGAGCAGTTAGATGAGGTACGCTTCGCCAGAGGACCATTAGCGCCTAACGGACAAATGTACTACCCCATAAATGTGGGAGAAATAGACGAAGCCAAGCTTAAAAAGGCCATTAAAAAAGGAATTAAAAAAACTACCTGGTGGATGACGCAAGTGCCTATGGAGCAAGTAGGGGCTAGTGGCTTTAATTACACTGCCAAGAAAATAAGGAAGTGGAGAGATCAGCTGGGTGAGCGTAGAGCAGCCTTGTATCTGGCTCAGATTGTGCGTATGCAAGAGGAGATAGGAACCGGCGGTGGAGGCTTCCGTTTTATATATGCTGCCTTTTTAGAGCAGGCCGCTGAGATATTAGGCAAAGATGAGCTCATTCGCTTTTCAGAAGAAATGACTAAATCAGGTGACTTGCTAAGATATAATGCTGTGCGCATGGCTAGTATTATAAAAGGCAGAGCCACTGCACAGCAAAACTTTGATGAAGTAGCTGATGCCATGTCAGAAATCTCTGCGCTAGAATTAAAAACTTTCAAAGAATTACGTAAGCTTCGTTTGTAGTTTATGGCAGACAGTTGCATAACTATAGAGCGCATTACTAAGCGATACCCGGGGCAGACAGAAGACACCCTGAAAGGCATAGATTTGACTATAGCTAAGGGAGATCGGTACGGTATACTTGGGCCAAATGGAGCGGGTAAAACCACGCTAATATCTATATTATGTGGTCTGCAAGAGCCCTCTTCCGGGCATTTTTACTATTGGGGTGATAGTGAGATCAATAAAATAGAAGTAAAACAGCAACTGGGCTTCGTGCCTCAGGAATATGCCTTTTATGGAGAGCTCTCTCCTATGCAAAACCTCGAATATTTCGGGGCTATGTACAAACTGTCAAGAGCAGAAATAAAATCCCGGTCATTGGATATTCTCAATATACTAGGGCTTAGTGAGGTGAAGAATAAGAAGGTAGGCGTTTTTTCAGGAGGTATGAAAAGGCGTATGAATCTGGCAATTGGCATTATACACCAGCCGGCAGTTATCTTTTTAGATGAACCCACCGTGGGAGTAGATGTGCAGAGTAAAATGGCCATTATAAAACTTCTGGAGCACCTCAACGAAGAAGGTGCTACCATTATTTACACATCTCATCACCTTGATGAAGCGGAAGAGTTTTGTAATAGAGTGGCACTCATAGATCATGGAGAAATCATTATTAAAGGCAATACTCAGCATCTGCTGCAAGAGCACGAAGTAGACTTAAAAGGATTACTCATTAACTTAACAGGGGAGTCGTACAGGGATTAACTATGTTTAGATTTTGGATAGCTTGTAAGAAGGAACTTCTGATCTTGTGGAATGATAAAACAGGATTGGCACTCATGTTTTTCATGCCTGTGCTGCTGGTTTTTATTATTACCATCATTCAGGATAGTGCTTTTCAAATAGTTAATGAAAACAAGGTTACGCTAATAGTAGCCAATAAAGATACCGGCGAGCAAGGACAGCGGCTAGTGAAGCTGCTTGATGAGTCACGCTTTTTCACTATTACTGAGCGTGATAGCCTCAGTAAAGATAATATTAAACAGGCCATGAATGCAGAAAGTCAAATAGCAGGTTTAATTATTCCTGTTGATTTTTCTGATAAGCTTACCCAAAAATCTCGCTTAGTGAGTGATATCATGCTGGAAGAGCTAGAGGTAAAAGCAGAATCTCAGGCTTCTACAGAGTTAAATATGCCTTCGCTCTTATTTTATCATGATCCTGTGTTGCAAGAAAATTTCAGCTCTTCTATTATTAATGTGGTCAATGCCTTTGTAAAAAGTATAGAAGGCGACTTGTTAATAAAAGAAATATCAGCGCAATTACAATTAGATAAGGCTCCAGAACGGCTGGAAAAGGCGCTTACTTCTAACCAGGTAACCATAGAACAGTATGCAGCTACCCTTTCTGAAAATGAATTAGCGCCTAACTCTACCCAGCATAATGTACCCGCATGGACCATTTTTGCTATATTTTTTATGGTGATCCCTATGGGTAATAATCTGGTAAAGGAGCGGTTGAACGGTAGCTTTATGAGACTAAAGACTATGCCTACCAATTTCACACTGGTGCTATGGGCAAAGCTTTTTATATACCTTTTGGCGGTTATACTTCAGGTATCAGTTATCTTCTCTCTGGCAAGATTTACTTTTCCATCACTTGGGTTGCCGGAGTTAGTACTTCCTGATAATTTATTGGCTTGCCTTGTCGTAGTTATTATGACAGGGCTTTCGGCTATCAGTTTTTCGGCTGCCGTGGGTATGTCAGCAAGAACACAGGAGCAGGCCAATGGCTTTGGGGCGGTGGCTATTGTTATTTTTGCCGCTATTGGCGGGGTGCTGGTGCCCAGTTTTGTTATGCCAGAATACATGCAAGTTATAAGTCATGGCTCTCCATTATATTGGTGCCTGGAATGTTTTTACACTTTATTTCTAAAAGGAGGAAACTGGCAGGCACTTTGGTCCGATTTGCTGGGGCTGTTTATTTTTTGTTTAGTTTGTTTTGTAATTACCTTCTTTCAATTGAAGAAGAATAGAATAGTTTAATTTAATATCAATTTTTATTTTAATAGCATAACTATGGCTAGTGAAGAACTTATTTTAAAATTAAAAAAGCAGATCATTGAGTATCTTAATTTAATGGATATGCAGCCAGAAGATATCGAAGCTGATGAACCATTATTTGGACCTGATAGCAATATTGCATTAGATTCTATTGATGCCATAGAGCTGAGTGTGCTGTTAGAAAGAGAGTATGGTCTTAAGATCACAGATTCTAAGCAGGGTAAAAAAATTATGGGTAGCGTAGGTCAGCTAGCTGATTTTATAACCGAAAACCAAAAAGCATAAGTTAATTTATGAGTAAGCGTGTTTTTATTACTGGTATAGGTATTATCTCTGCCATAGGAAGTAATATGGACGAAAACAGGGAGAACCTGAGGCATGGGATCAGTGGAGTGAAAAAGGCCAGTATCTTAAAGACGCGCTATACTGAGGTGTTTCCTTTCGGGGGAGGTGCCCATTTCTACTGATGAACTACTGGGCAGGTGTCAGATTAATGAGGAGGGTATATCCAGAACAGAAGCCCTGGCTTCTTATGCCGTAATTCAGGCTATTGCTGATGCAAGGCTTTCCTCAGAACAGGTACAGGACTTTAAAACAGCCTTTATTTCTGCCAGTACAGTGGGAGGTATGTCACGAACCGATCAGTTATATGAAGATGCTCACTTAATAGGCCCCCCATCACAGTTTTTGGCTTCGTATAATGTAGGGGAGCATACTAGCAATATTGCCAGAAGGTTAAAGATTAAAGGTGCTTCTACTACTTTTAATACGGCCTGTTCTTCATCGGCTAATTCCATTATGTTTGGCGCCAAGCTCATAAAGTCAGGCAGAGCCAACAGAGCCATAGTAGGTGGTGCCGATGCTCTGGCCAAGTTTACAGTAAATGGATTTAATTCATTGCAGATTTTATCGCAAGAAGAGAGTAAGCCTTTTGATGAAGATCGGGTAGGATTGAATCTTGGAGAGGGAGCCGCTTATCTTATTCTTGAATCTGAAGAGCTGGCAGGTGATAAAAGAGTGTATGGCGAGGTGGCTGGCTATGGTAATGCTAATGATGCTTTTCATCCGTCTTCCATTTCAGATGAAGCCTTTGGCGTAGTGGCTTCAATATCCAACGCCTTGCAAGTATCTGGCTTATCGCCTGAGAAAATTGACTACATTAACGCGCATGGCACTGGCACTCCCAATAATGATATTACCGAGCAAACCGGTATGAATAAAGTTTTTGCAGGTAAAGTGCCCGCCTTTCAATCCACCAAAACCTATACTGGTCATACACTTGGCGCAGCAGGAGCCATAGAGGCTGTTTTTAGCTTGCTGGTCTTGAATAATAAAGAGTTGTATCCCAGTCTTCATTGTGCTAAACCAATAGCAGAGTATGGTTTAGTTCCGGTAATGAAGTATGAGCAAAGGCAAGCAGTAGATCATGTCCTTTCTAATTCATTTGGATTTGGCGGTAATTGTTCTTCATTAATATTTTCTAAAGTTTGAGTAGTATGTTTATCCGGGATATGTCATGCATTTCACCTCAGGAGACTTATTATGGAGCTCTGTTCACGGAAGGTGTAAAATTCTATAATGATCCTCAGTTGCTGGCCAATGAGCCTAGCTACAAAGGCATTATTCCTATGGGGCTGCTGCGCAGAATGAGCAAGTTAGTGCGCATGAGCGTAGCTACAGGTATGCCGCTAATGGAGCAGAATAACGATGTAGATGCCGTAATATTTGCTTCGTCAAATGGAAGTGTAGACCATTCATTGCGCTTTTTAAATCAAATCATAGATTATAACGAAGGAACACTCACACCAACTGATTTTGTGCAGTCTACGCCTAATTGTGTAGCGGGTATGCTGGCCTTAATGGGCAAGAAGAGAGGTTATAATACTACGCATGTAAACCAAGGGTTGTGCTTTGAATCTTCAGTGTTAGACGCCAAAATGTTGCTGGAAGAAGGCAACTGCAAAGCATTATTAATTGGAGGGGGTGAAGAACAGTCTTCGAGTAACTACAATATAGAATCTCAAAGGAATCTTTTTAAAAAGGAGGAGATCTCCACGGAACATCTGCTGAAGTCAGGCACTCAAGGTACGTTGCCTGGTGAAGGGGTAACCATGTTTGTGGCTGAAGCTAACCGAAGTGATAGAAGTATAGCCGAGGTGGTGGATGTAGACTCCATTCAGCATGTAGATGAGGTTATGGTTGAGGATAAGATAAAACAGTTTTTGAGCAGAAATCATCTCGATGTTAATGACCTTGATGCTTTAGTGCTGGGCAGAAATGGAGATGTGGTGGCAGACAGGTTTTATGATCACGTAGAAAAGCATTTGTTTAAAGAGCAGAATTTATATGTTTATAAGCACCTTTCAGGTGATTATTATTCGGTGCCAGCCTTTTCTTTGTGGATTGCAGCTATGTTGATAACAGGAAGTGCATTGCCTGATATTTGTCTATGGAAAAATGCGGGCAAAAAAGAATTTAAGCATATATTGTTATATAACAATTGCGAAGGGAAGCAGCACGGCTTCATCCTGCTAAAAAAGTGATTTTTTTAAAATAAGGACTCGCCAATTGTTTTTCCTTATCGGAATACTAATTTTGTTTTCTCAAAAGCAAATATGATGAAACAGATATTTAATACACTCTCAATAATTTTAGTAGTACTGGTTTTAGCAAGCTGTGATGCCCTTACTGGCAAAGAAGTGGCGCGTATACCCGTTAATGAAGTAAGCACTGATGACAATAACCTCATCATTAAAGAAACATCCATTGACCTGGAAAAGGGAGATGAACTGAGTATTTGGTCTGATATAGACGTAGAATATGAAGGTGATGTGGTAATGAGTTTCAGAATGGAGGTGCTTAAAGATGGAGCCAAATTCGGAGGTATGGAAATTGATCCTTTTGAGAGTGATATGACTATGTCTGAGACCAAAGTGCAGGCAGGAGGTCTAACAAAATGGCAGTTTAATGCTAGAAATGCAAACCTCACCATAGAAGAAGATGGAAATTATACTTTTCAGGCCATTTTGGTTACTTCAGAAAATCCTACCCTAAAAATTAGTAAAGCAGAAATAGTACTGAAAAAGTAGTTTTAGGTTAGCTATACGACTTAATAAGGCTTTATGTGACTTTTTAGTTTACGTCATTATGGACTAAAAAGACACTTGAATGAGAATTTTATTACTTTTTGCCTAAATGTAATTGGCAAAATGCCGTTTGAGTTTACGCCAGGTGTACATGAAGGTAGAATAGTTGAAGTAGTACAAATTATACCCATTTCCTTTTGTTACCGAATCGAGGATTCTTCCGATAGTATTGAGAAAAAGTCAAAAAGGAAGAAAAGGCGGAATAGGTAGAGCTTAGTTAATTCATGAATTTATAATTATATTGAGATGATTAAAATAGTTAGAACTGATGCTTCTGATTCGGCTTTTAAAAGCTTGGTATCCATTTTAGATGCTGATCTGGCGGTAAGAGATGGAGATGAACATGCATTTTATGATCAATATAATAAGCTGGATAGCATTAAATATGCATTGGTAGCCTATAAAAATGACAAGCCTGTTGCCTGTGGTGCTATTAAAGAATTTAATGAGTCTACTATGGAAGTGAAGCGGATGTTTACCGCACCCGAATGCCGTGGAGAAGGGATAGCAGTACAAATTCTAAGTGAATTGGAAAAGTGGGCAGCAGAACTTTCCTATAAGAAGTGTGTGCTGGAAACAGGCATAAGACAGCCTGAAGCAATAAGATTATACGAGAAGTGTGGTTATTCACCGATCCCTAATTATGGACAGTATATAGGTGTTGATAATAGCCGGTGTTTTCAGAAAAAGCTCTAGTTATTTCGCAGAATACATGAAATTAGCGCTTTTAGTGAGATGCGATTGAAGAGATTATCACCCTATTCATTCTTTAAATTATTCATTATAAGCACCTTTAAATAAAGGTGGTTCGCCTACATTTGCGGCTGTGAAACAGCATTTTAAAAAGTATAAGTATTATTGGGTTGGTGGTATTGTGGTATTATTGTTGGCGTATAGCCTAATTCTTCCGCGCAAGCTTTTCAATGATCCTTATTCTACCGTCATTACCGCCGCAGACGGTCAGCTGCTCTCCGCTTCTGTGGCTCCTGATGGTCAATGGCGATTCCCTGCATTAGATTCGGTACCTGAGAAATATGCAACTGCGGTCACCTATTTTGAAGATGAATCTTTTTACTGGCACCCCGGGGTGAATCCATTTTCTATGGTGCGTGCCACCTGGCAAAATATAAATGCAGGGCATGTAGTGAGTGGAGGTAGTACTATAACCATGCAGGTAATGCGGCTGAGTCGAAAAGATAGGCCTAGAAGCATTTGGGAAAAGATAATAGAAATAGTGCTGGCTACTCGTTTGGAAGTAAAATATTCTAAAGATGAGATTTTGGCTATGTATGCCTCTCATGCGCCATTTGGAGGTAATGTGGTTGGACTCAGAGCAGCTACCTGGCGATATTTTAATCGTGAGCCAGATGAGCTGAGTTGGGGAGAAGCGGCCCTCCTGGCGGTTCTGCCTAATAGCCCAGCTTTGATACATCCTGGTAGAAATAGAGATGAGCTGGAAAGTAAACGCAATCGGCTGTTAAAGAAACTAAGAGATGATGGTGTTATAGATGAAATGACATGCTCATTGGCTATGGCTGAGCCTATTCCCGAAGAACCGTTGCCATTGCCTCAAAAGGCTCCTCATCTGCTTACCCGAGCTATTAATGATGGTAAGTCGCAGCAAAATTTGCATACCACCATTAGACCAGGCTTGCAGGATAGAGTATCTCAAATTTTAGAAACGCACCATCGACACTTGAAGGGTAATGAAGTGCATAATGCAGCGGCTTTGGTGGCAGATGTACGTACTGGTCAGGTTTTGGCTTATGTAGGTAATGTTTCTTCTGCGGGTGCTAATCATGATAGTCAGGTAGATATAATTACAGCGCCTAGAAGTACAGGCAGCATTCTCAAGCCTTTTTTATATGCTGCTATGATGGATGAGGGGCAGTTGCTTCCTAAAATGTTAATTCCTGATGTGCCTGTGTTTTTTAGTGGCTTTGCTCCTAAAAATTTCTCTAAAACTTATGATGGTGCCGTAGCAGCAGATAGAGCCCTGGCCAGATCTTTAAATGTGCCTGCCGTACAGCTCTTAAGAAGGTATAGGTATGAGAAATTTCATTCACTGCTTAAAGAATTAGGCATGACCACCCTTACCAAATCACCAGATCATTATGGCTTGGCACTAGTGCTAGGCGGTGCAGAAGGTACTCTGTGGGATATTTCGGGTATGTATGCCGGGCTATCCAGAACATTAGGATCTTTCTACGAGCAGACAGACAGTTATAAATATGCAACTAATAACTTCATGCCGCTCACTTATCTTCAAGAGCAAAGAGAAGGCAAGAGAACCAAGACAGGAGAGCTGAGCGCGGCCGCTATTTATCATACACTAACCTCTATGCTTGAGGTCTATCGCCCGGTAGATGAAGGGCCCTGGCAGCTTTTTGAGTCTTCTCAGAAGATCGCATGGAAAACAGGAACCAGCTTTGGCTACAGAGATGCCTGGGCAGTAGGTACCACTGCCGATTATGTGGTAGGTGTTTGGGTAGGTAATGCTGATGGTGAAGGCCGCCCCGGACTTACAGGAGTTGAAGCGGCAGCTCCCATTTTGTTCGATATTTTTGATGTTTTGCCTAAAGCAGAATGGTTTAAGTCTCCTTCTTCTGAAATGATAAAGTTGCCGATATGTCTTGTGTCTGGTTATCAGGCTTCTGATGTGTGCCCTGAAGTAGATACTTTGGAGGTGATATCTGCTGGTCAAAAGATGTCTCCTTGCCCTTTTCATCATAGAATACATCTGGATCATAATGGTTATAGAGTGAACTCTAATTGCGAATCAGTGAATAATATGGAGCATGTAAGCTGGTTTGTGCTTCCTCCGGTGCAGGAATATTATTACAGGTCTAATAATCCATCATATAAAAAATTACCTCCATATAGAAGTGATTGCATGGCTGAGGAGAACGGAAGACAGGCTATGGAAATCATTTATCCCAAGGCTAATGCAGAAATATTCATTCCCAGAGAGTTGGATAGCAGCCCAGGTAGTGCCGTGCTAGAGGTGGCTCACAGAAGACCTGAAACCACTATTTACTGGCATTTGAATGATCAATACCTCGGAGAGACCAAACGTATACATCAAATGTCTATTAATCCCGGGGCAGGAGACTATACACTAACCCTTGTAGACGAAGCTGGCGAAACAGTAACTCGCCATTTTAAAGTGATATCAGAATAGCGTTTCTGTAAAATATTGATTAATAGATTGTTCTGTTTCATTTTAAATTAAGCTTTTTATCTGTTATATTGAGTAAGATACCATTTGAAACTTTGCAATGTTTTGGAAAGAATACCTTAAGAGGTTCAGGTTCACCCCTCTTTATTTAAGTGTGTTGCTGGTGCTGTGTTCATATGATATGAAGGGTAGCATAATCAGTGAGCCAAATCCCGATAAGAGTTACGTAGTAATAGGAGCATTTGCTTATGAGAAAAATGCCATCAAGCTGATGAATTATGCTCAGCAGAATGACTTGGTTGCTCATTACGAAAAGCGAACAGATAGAGACCTTTATTATGTATATGTATTTTCTTCTGATGATAAAGAAGAGGCCGTAAGCGAGGCTAACAGGATACGTAATATGTATGATTTTAATGATGTATGGGTCTTTACCGGCAGCTTTAATGAACAGCCGGAAACCATGTTGCCTTCAGAAGATATTGCGGAAGAAAAGCCTGTTTCAGTTATAGCTGAAGAGGAGGATGACACAGAAGCTAAGCCTATGTCAGTACCCGAGGAGCAAATTACAGATTTTGGTACTGACATAAAGGGAAAGGAGGCAAAATCAATCAATCTGGTGCCTGAAGAAGGCTATTATTATTTGTATTTGAATAGTGTAAACATTAAAAATTATCAGGAAGTAAAAGGTAAAGTGAGAATCATTGATTCTGAAAGGTTAAAAGAACTCGATAAAGTAAAAACGCATGAACTGGTGAAGCTGCGAGATCCTAATAATGGCACAGAAAGGATACAACTGATTACTGATATTTTCGGATTTAAAGAGGTGCAACATAACTTGTATCTTGATAACCCAATCAATGATTCTACAGAAACATTCGTAGAAACTCAAGGTGATTCTATCATTGTTAATTTTGATATGCAGCGGTTTAAAAAGGGAGATGTACTGGTGATGTACAATGTCTATTTTTTTAAAGATGCTGCTATAATGAAGCCCGAATCCATCTTTGAGTTGAATAGCTTGCTAGATATGCTCAATGAAAACAAAAAGTTTAAAGTGACTATTCATGGCCATACTAATGGAAACTCGATGGGAAAAATTATTCATCTGGATGAAGAGAATAAGAATTACTTTAGCTTAGATCATGAGCATAAGGAAACTAAAGGAAGTGCTAAAAAACTCTCATTTTACAGAGCTAGCACCATTCAGCAATGGTTGATAGAGCAAGGGGTTGATCCTGAAAGAATGGAGGTGAAGGGCTGGGGTGGTAAAAAAATGCTTTACGATAAGTTTGATGCTCAGGCATATAAAAACGTAAGGGTTGAGATTGAAATTACCGATGATTAATATATTTGTAAAAATAATATTTTTGCTTCCATAATATTATTTTTAGCATTAATTAGCGTATAAATCGATTTTATCTTAATGAAATTATCTACCCGAATCTGGTTAACAGCACTTGTAGTGCTTGCTTCTTCTTTTTATAGTCAGTCTCAGTCTGTTCAGATTCAGGATGATCTCACAATGGCTCAGGGCTATTATGTAGTTATTGGAGCTTACTCACCTAATAAAGAAGATTTAGCGCAACGGTTTGTTAATGAGGTGAATAAATCAGGTCTTGGCGCTCAATATGGTTTTAATGCCAGGAAAAATCTTCTTTTTGTGTATCTACACTATTCTGAAAATTACGGGGCCTCTATTCAGCAAATGCGAGAAATCCGAAAGAGTAGTTCATATAAGGATGCCTGGGTTTTTGTATGCAAAACAGGGCCGGTGAAGTCCGGGCAAACAGCCGCTGCTGAAGAGTCTCCGAAAGAAACAGATACAGATGACATCAATAAGACTGATGATTTGACTGAAAACAAAGGTCAAGAAAATGATCTTGTAGAAGATGCAGTCGATTCACTTACTGTAATAGCTGAAAATGATGTGACAGAAGAGATTGAGATTGAAGATATTGAAGAGGAAGAGGATTCGCTCAGTCTTTCTAATTATTCCCTGTTTATAAATCTGTTTAATGGCAGAAATCATAAAGATGTAGACGGCAAAGTAAAAATAATTGATACTGAAAGGGCCAAGCTGCTAAGGAAAGAGGAAGGTGGGGATTATATAAAGCTGTCTGATCCTGAAAATGGCAGCGGAGATATCACGCTTTTGTGTGATATTTTTGGATATAGAAAAGTACAAAAGGAAATCAACTATTACCACCCTTTGCAGGACACGGTTTCTGAAGATGTAGAGCTGCTATCAGATGTTTATGTAGTGAACTTTGAATTGGTAAGATATCATATAGGCGATATTGTTACCATGTTTAATGTGCATTTTTATAATGACGCGACGCTAATGAGGCCAGAGTCCAGATATGAAGTGAATAGCCTGTTAGAAATGTTAAAAGAAAACGAGGGATATACCATTAAGATTCACGGGCATACTAATGGTAGAAGACCAGGTAAGATAATTTCTAAAGGGGATTCAGAAGAGTTTTTTGCGCTTAATGAAGAGAATAAGGAAGGGTTTGGCTCAGCCAAAGAGCTTTCTAAACAAAGAGCACTAACTATAAAAGAATACCTTTTAAATGAGGGTATAGATGAAGATCGCATCCAAATAAAAGCATGGGGCGGCAGACGCATGCTTTATGATAAAAACAGCCCTAAAGCTCGCGAAAACGTTAGGGTAGAGATAGAAATTCTAGAAGAATAAAGCATAGGCCTATTATAGGCTTAGGCCATATACCTTTTCCACCACCATTGAAATACAATAATTGACCAAACCCGGGCATGTGCGTCTCCCGGGTTGCTGGAAAACAGTTGCTTTTTTAATGATTTTATGGCTTTTACATCAAAAACACCTTGATCGGCAATAAACTTATCGTTTAGCAAATCATCGGTAATCATTGATTTCATATCGGTACGGAGCCACTTAGAAAGCGGTACTTCAAATCCCTTTTTTGGGCCTGTTATACAGCTCTTCTGGTAAAATACCCTTAAAAGTATCCTGAAGTATTCGCTTACGAATGTCTTTATTGATTTTGGAAGAAGGAGGGATGCTGAAGGCAAACTCTACCACTTCATGATCGAGGAAAGGCACTCTCACCTCCAGGCTATTTGCCATAGACATGCGGTCTACTTTGGTCAGCATGTCGTCTGGTAAAACTAATTTTACATCTGTATATAAAATGTCATTGATAGACTCTTGGTCTGGTAAATGCTGAAGAATGCTATTTTTAAAGGTTAAATACTCTTCCTGATCTATTTTCTGCCGGCTTTCAGGAGTTAATAATTTACTGACCTGGTTTTCAGTCGCAAAGCCAGCCCATCGCCAGTATCTTTCCCGACTGTTAAGCTTCATGCCTTCACTGAATCTGTGTAATTGCCTGAAAAGATTGGTGAGCTTGTTGTTTCTTGACTTGGGCATCAATCCCCAAACGGGGCCAAGGTTTTTAACCCATTCCGCTTTTTGCCCACCTTCAATAATCTTAAAGAAAGCGGCATGTTTATTATATCCGGCAAATAGCTCATCGGCTCCATCTCCAGAAAGAGCTACTGTAGCATGCTTTCTGGTTTCCTGAGAGAGTACATACACCGCAATGGCAGAGCTGTCTGCAAAGGGCTCATCCATATAGTCAAGTATGTCATGCAAGTGTGCATACATCTGCTGATTAGTGAGTGAGAAAACCGTGTGATCCGTACCTATTTTCTTGGCAACTAGCCGGGCATAGTCAGATTCATCAAAGAATTTTTCATCTTTATAGCCTATAGAAAAAGTATGCAGATCGGGTTTGTGTCTTGCAGCCAGAGTAGCTACTACTGATGAGTCAATACCGCCACTGAGAAAGGAACCTAGCGGAACATCAGCCATAAGTCTTTTTTGCACTGAACCTTCCAGAAGTTGGCTTAGCTCAGTTTTTTGTTCTTCATAGCTTTTAGTGCTATTATTTTTGTCTGGTGTAGGTATATCATAGTAGGCTTTTATATAAAAGCGTTCTGGGGTAACCTCAATGTAATGACCGGGCATCAGCTTTTTTACTGACTTAAATATGGTTCTGGGGGCAGGTATGTAGTTAAGCTGCAGGTAAGTGTTGAGTGAAGTGTAATCTAATTCTTTTTCAATGCCATAAGCTTCTATGGCTTTCATTTCTGAACCAAAAAGCAGCCTGTCATTATCCATCATATAGTAGAGTGGCTTTATACCAATTCGGTCTCTGGCTATAAATAAAGACTTGTCTTGAGTGTCCCAGATGGCAAAAGAAAAGAAGCCATTGAGTTTTTGAAGGCATTCTTTCCCTTCTTTGATAAACAGCTGCAGCAGTACCTCAGTGTCAGTCTGTGAGCGAAAAAGTATGGCCTTGAGCTTGCAGCTCTTCCTTAAGACTCTTGTAATTGAATATTTCACCATTAAAGGCTATTACATACCTGCCCGACTCATCATACATGGGTTGATGGCCTTCGGGTGTGGGGTCTATAATAGATAGTCTTCTGTGGCCTAAGGCTACCGAATGATCATTATATGTGTTTTGTACATCAGGGCCTCTTTTTTCTAAAGCAGAAGTGGCCTTAGCCACATTAATCATGCTTACTCGTCCGACCATGTTAAACGCGTAAATACCAGTAATGCCACACATGAGATCTTAAGCTTTTACAGGGATTGATAAAGTAAAAGTGGTGCCTTTATCAAAACTAGAGTTAACGTCAATATTAATATTTAGAATATCTGCAGCTTTGGCTGCCAGATACAAACCTAAGCCATTTCCCTGTGATTTTGTATTGGCTTTATAAAAGGCTTTATAAATATCTTCTACCTGGTTAGGGTTAATCCCTTCTCCATTATCAGAAACCTTCAATATATATTCTCCCTCTTGTTCATATCCAGTAATTTCTACTTCAGGAGAGGTTTCATCACTAAAATGCAGGGCATTTTCAACTATATTTCTAAGAACTATTTTAAGCAGTTCCGGATTGTTGGTAATCGAAAATGGTGTTATTTGAGTAGTCAGGTTTATGTTCCTGTGGGTAATGTAATCATTATAGATGCTTATAATACCCAGCAGGAAGGGTTCTATTTGTATTTCAGCCAGCTGGTTATGGTCATGGTTAAGCAAATAACTCATTTGTAGTTTCCATAGCATGTTATCCATGCTGGCGGCAGTAGCTTTTATTTTTGCTAGCACCTCTAGTACCCTGCCATCATTAACATAAGTCCGTGCTATATTTTCTAAGCCTAATATAGTAGCAATAGGCTGTCTGATGTCATGTGAAGATCTGTAAATGAAGGTATCTAATTCTTCATTGAGCTTTTTAAGCTTTATAGTACGCTTTTGTACTTCTTGTTCCAGGTTGGTGTTAATGTGCTGAATGAGCTTGTTCTGATGGCTTAGCTGCTCACTTTGGGCCTCTAGTTCAGTGTTTTGGGCTTCAATTTTATCTTTATGTTTCTCCAAAAGAAGATGGTCTCTTTTCTTGAGGATCAACTGTCTGTATATAAGTATAGCTGTAGTGATAATGAATAGCAAAGAGGTGATAGAAGCTATTATAATAAGGTTTTGCTTTTGTATTTTTTGTTTTTGAAGTTCACCATTCTTTGTAAGTAGCTTTATGGCATTTACCTGAGTGTCAAAATCGTTAGTAGCCTTAATCTCTGCTAGCTTAAGCTGTATGGCCTGAGCGCTAAGGCTGTCTGACATAGCTATGTATTGCTTTTGAAGTTTAAAGGCGTTAATAAAATCGCCTTGAGCTTCATACCATGAAGCCACAGCCTTTGCATGTCTTACATATAATGGTAGTTTGTTTTGAATGATCTCATTATCTATGAGGAATAGAGCGGTATCATAATAGTGTTTGGCATCATTGAAATTCTTTTCTGTTTGATACATTTTTCCAATTTCAATGGCTGATTTAATAGCACTTCTATTTTGATCATGATAAAGACTTATTCTGTAATCTTTTAAAACCAGCTCTCTGGCAATATTGATTTTGCCCATTTTCTGATACATTAAACCAAGGTTGCCGAGTGCTAATCCTTCCCAGAATTCAAAACCTTTTTCTTTAGCTAAAACCGCGGCATGATTTAGGTAGAAAATAGAACTATCAGGCTCATTCTTCTCTCGGTAGGCAATGCCAATGGTATTTAATACACTAATGTATTTTGAATAATCGGTTTGATGTGGAGGTAGTGATTCTATCAGGTTTATGGCTTGCTTTCCTATTTCAATGGCTTCATCATAGTTTTTTGAACTATAATGAATGTCTGCCATATGAGAAAGGCTATTGTAAGCATATTCTGAATCATGTTTAATTAATAAAGAATAGGCTTTTAATTGTGATTCAAGCGCTTCGGGTTTTTTATCGATAGCTTCATATACTTGTGCCATTTCGAAAAGAATGAGGCCTTGTGTGAGTTCTAGCTCATATTTTTCACATAGGTCTAAGCCTTTTTGATAGCTATGGATAGCATTTACAAAGCTGTTTTGGTTAAAGTATAGGTCTCCTCGGCTTTTATATAATGCAGCCTGGAGCAGTGGCCACTTGTTTTTGTTGCCATGCTTTTCCAGGGTATTATAAATTTCTGATAGCATAGCCGAATCCTGAGTGGACTGGATACTATCAAAATAGTGATGAACCTGAAGCTCGTTACCGTCTTCCTTTTTTAATATAAAATCAGGAATAACCGTGCTATCCTGTGATTTAGCAATAGAAAGACAAAAAAATAATATTATAAAGAAGAGTCCTCTTATTTTCATAGAGACAAATTTCTTTAATATAGAAAAAATTCTATTTCTAAATCAATGCTTCATAAAGAATTTCAACCGTGTGCATAGCTTTTCTTTTGGTGCCGTCTTTTATTTGATGTCTACAACTGGTTCCATTAGCCGCTATGATCACATCTTCCTTTTGTTTTCTTACCGTAGGGAAAAGTACTAATTCGCCTATTTTCATAGAAATATCAAAGTGTTCCTTTTCGTAGCCAAAACTACCAGCCATACCACAACAGCCAGAAGGAATTAATTGTACCTGATAATTTTTAGGTAATGATAATATTTTTTTAGTTGGCACCAGAGATGATAAAGCTTTTTGATGACAATGTCCATGAAGTTTTATTAACCTTGGCTCATCAGTGAATAGGTCAGCTTTTATTTTACCTGCGGCCATTTGCTGATCAAGAAACTCATCAATTATTAATGTGTTCTTGGCCAGCTGCTGGGCTTGTTTGCGCTCAGCAGGATTAACTAAATCGGGGTACTCATCTCTAAAAGACAGTATGGCCGATGGTTCTATACCTATAAGCGGAACCTCTGAAGTAATGATATCTTTAAATATATCGTAGTTCTTTTGAGCTACCACTTTAGCTTCATCTAAAAGCCCTTTTGAAAGATAAGTTCTGCCGCTTTCTTCGTGTTCTACGGTTTTTATTTCATAACCCAGTTTATCCAAAAGCTGAATTGTTTTTATACCCAGGTCTACGTCATTATAGTTGGTGAACTCATCCATAAACAGGTAAACAGATCCATTATTTCTATTGCCTGTAGGGGTGAATTTTTTATCGAACCATTTTTTGAGCGTATACTTTTTATGCAATAGAGGCATGCTTCTTCCTTTCGCAAAGCCTGTCATGGACTTGGCGATAGGGGCGGTGATGCTATTGGTGAAGGTGAAATTATAAATACCTGGTGCAATAGAGGCCAATTTATTTAAAGCAGAGAAATTGGATATCAGCTTGGTGCGGAAAGGCACTCCATTTGACTTATAATATTGATGTAGAAATTCTGTTTTAAGCTTACCCACATCTACATTAGAGGGGCATTCTGATTTACAGCCTTTGCAAGAAAGACAGAGGTCCATTACATCTTTTATCTCTTCACTATCAAATGGATTCTCCTTTTTAGAATGAGTGAGCACCTCTCTTAATATGTTAGCTCGTGCTCTGGTAGTGTCTTTCTCACTTTTAGTGGCCATGTAAGACGGGCACATGGTTCCTCCAGAGAGATGTGTTTTCCTACAGTCACCAGAACCATTACACTGCTCAGCAGCTCGCAGGTAGCCTTTAAACTGGTCAAAGTTTAAGGTAGTATTGAACTGCCTGGTCTCCTGACCTGCTTCATACCGTAGCATGGTATTCATGGCAGGAGTATCTACTATTTTGCCTGGGTTTAAGACATGATTAGGATCCCATACTGCTTTAAGCTCTTTGAGGAGCTGGTAGTTGGCATCACCGATCATAAAAGGAATAAATTCTCCCCTCAGTCTACCATCCCCGTGCTCTCCGCTTAAAGAACCTTTATATTTTTTTACCAATTTGGCTATTTCATCCAGAATAGTTCTGAAAAGCTCATGCCCTTCAGCTGTTTTCAGGTTTAAAATAGGCCTTAAGTGTAACTCTCCTGATCCTGCATGCGCATAATGAACGCAAAACAAGTTGTGCTTAGTGAGTACTTCGTTAAAATCGTTGATGTAATCTGGTAAGTCATTTACATCTACCGCTGTATCTTCTATAACAGGTGCGGGTTTAGCGTCACCCGGCAGGTTGCTTAAAAGCCCTAAGCCTGCTTTACGCAGCGTCCAAACTTTTTTGGTGTCTTCTCCGGTCACTAGCGGAAAATGATAGCCTAGCCCCTCAGCTTTTAACTCCTCAGTTAGCGCCAGTACCTTTTTTTGCATCTCCTCTTCGCTATCTTCTCTGAGCTCTACCACCAGAATGGCTTGAGGATCTCCTTCTACAAAGAACCGATTTTGTCTTTGGTTTACATTTTCTTTAGTACACTCTAATATATAGTTATCCATCAGCTCACTAGCTGTGGGCTCATATTTTAGAGCGGTAAGGTTAGCTTTTAAAGCCTCGTATACAGACTCAAAGTGAACACATAGCAGGCCTTGATGCGCTTTTGGTAAGGGCTGAAGCGCCAATTTGGCTTCTGTAACAAAGGTTAGGGTGCCTTCAGAGCCAGCTATCAGTTTACAGAAGTTAAAGTCTTCACCATTTTCAGCAAAGGGAGCCAGGTCTTTAAGTAGATCAATAGCATAGCCTGTATTTCTTCTATGAATAGATTTTTTAGGGAAGTTATCTTCTATCTGCTTTCTAATAAGAGGATCAGAAAGGGTTGTTTTTACATGTTTATAAAGTTTGCCCTCTAGATCTATCTGAGCTGTTTTTAACTCAAAGGCCTCTTTACTAAGAGAGCCGAATTCTACTTCTGAGCCATCAGATAGGAAGCTTTTAACAGAAATAAGGTGATCTCTGGTGCTGCCATACACTATGGAGTTAGAGCCGCAAGAGTTGTTGCCTATCATTCCACCGATCATAGCTCGGTTTGCAGTGGACGTTTCCGGACCAAAATACAGTCCAAAAGGTTTCAGGTGCATGTTTAGCTCATCTCTTATGACACCTGGTTCTACTCTTACCCACCTTTCTTCCTCATTTACTTCTAGTATTTTGGTGAAGTTTTTAGATACATCTACCACTATGCCTGCACCTACTACCTGACCAGCAAGCGAAGTACCTGCCGTACGCGGTATAAGCGGTATTTGGGTTTTATGCGCAAAAGTAATGAGCGCTTTAATATCTTTTTTATGCTTAGGTATGGCTACTGCCAAAGGAAATTCGCGGTAAGCTGATGCATCCGTTGCGTATAAGGTTCGCATGGTATCATCAGTATAAAATTCACCTTCAAATTGAGCTTTTAATGCTGTAAAATCTATCTTCGTATCCAACTTCCTTGGTAAATTATTTTTTTTCGAAAATTAAAACCTTTTGTCTTTTGTAAAAAGATCTTAACCATTTAAGTTAAAGGAAAAATAAATTTTTTAAACTATACCTTATAAATGCAGCAAAACCGCATCGTTATTTGGTTGGCCTTGATCATTTTTCTTGCTTCCTGTGCATCGGCCAGAAAGGCTAAAGTTAGGCAGGATAAAATTCAGACTGTTATTAAAACTGCAAAAAGTTTTATGGGTACTCCTTATAAATGGGGAGGAACTACCAGAGGGGGAATGGATTGTTCAGGACTACTTTATAATAGTTATTCATCTATTGGGTTTAATATGCCCAGAACCTCAGCTATGCAAAGTCAGCTTGGCAAGAAGGTAAGTAAAAACAAAATTGAAGCTGGGGATCTGGTTTTCTTTGCTACCGGCAAAAAGAGAAGGAAAATAACACATGTGGGTTTGGTGACTTACTCCAGAGGCGGTACCGTGCGTTTTATCCATAGCTCATCCTCTCTGGGAGTGGTAGAAAGTGATATGGATACAAAATATTACAAAAAAAGATTTATTACTGCCAGAAGGCCTTTTTAGTATTTATAAAATTAATATATTTGCACTCCTTTTACAGGGAAATTGAAAAATGGGGAATTAGCTCAGTTGGCTAGAGCGCTACACTGGCAGTGTAGAGGCCACCGGTTCGAATCCGGTATTCTCCACAATTTTTCTTTTCGGAATACTCAATTCTATATTCCGTCCAATCCAATTAAATTTTATTATTCTATTCTCAAAGTAAGGTTAATGACCATTCTCCTTTGGAAAACTATTTCATCAAAGGAATATACATTCATCTCATCTTGTAATGTATTTGGCCTATTTGAATAGAGGTGAGCAATACCTTCCTGATTTGTTACGTTGTATGTTTTTGTGTAGGGTTTAATTAAAAATTAAGATGGCGGCTAATATTGGTTTATAAATAGTGCGATTGCAGTAAATTTTAGCATTGCAGCAATCTTTTGATTTGAATTAACTAAATTGGGTTTTATTATTTTGTTTTTTTTCGAATCGTTGCCGAGTAAATCTTACATGAGGGGTTGTATTTTTTTGCCTTACTTTGGATAGTAATGTTAATAAGAATATCAAATTATATGGTGGCTATAATGTAAGTAAGCAATATATTTAGTAACTTTTTCATATTATATGTAAGTTGTAAGGCTTACATATTTCTTTTAATATTGATAACATAAATTTTTTTGAAATAATTAGAGTCTATGGCTAAGCTGAAGAACATTATTAAACAACTTTCGACAAGGGATTATAAAGCTATACATGATTCGTTACTAGAAAGTAATGCAGATAAATCAGCTTATCTGATTCAGGCAATGCGTGAGCGTCAGCTTTCTGATACCAAAATTATGCTGGAGCTGGAAGTAAATACTAATGCGTATTATACTTTGAGGTCTCGTCTGAATCAAAAGATTGAGGAATATCTGCTTCAGCAAATGGAGAGTCCTAGAACGGACATTCTGAAAAAGGTGGCTAATATTAATGAGATCATCTTTACTAAGAAAAGAGCCATTGCTGTAGCCACCCTGAAAAAGTTAGAAAAGGAGCTTTTGGATTACGATCTTTCTAATGAGCTTACCATTGTTTATAAATCTCTGAAAAAGCTGCATATCAATTCACCTGATTATTATAGTTACTCTCAGCTGTATAACCGCCATGTGGCTTATATGCTGGCAGTAGATAAGTCAGAAGATTTATTAGCGGAGTACTTTAAAAAGTACGGCAACTATTCTTTATCAGGAGATGAAACGGATAAACTAGGACTGACGCTGTTACTAAAGGAAATGTATAATGTGAGCGTACTTTATGAATCTCACAGGCTATATGTTTACTACAGCTGTATGGTTATATTCCATCGTCTATTTGTGGATCAGCAAGATTCTATGGATGAAGATAATGAGCCAATAGAGGATATCCTGGAGAATGTACAGAAGATCTTCAACTCTTATCAACTAGATTCCATCTATTATCATCTTAATCTGGTGTTTGAATTTTTGAAATTCGAATATTATACTCACTATAGAGTGTTTAGAAAGGCTGAAAGATTTTATGAAGAGGTGAATGATGCTGCCAGTAACTTGCTCACTAACTATACTTTATATACCTATCCGGCTCAGTTTTTGGCAACCAAAATGGAGCGCCATATCAGAATAGGTAATGTGCGAAAGGTATATGAGGAGAACGAAGGCATTTTCCATGATTTTGAAATTGATAAACAGGATGTGCCTACCTATGTTACTTACACCATGTACAGGGCTATTTCTTGTTACTACGTAGAGAAATATGATGAAGCCAGTAAATGGATTAACAACTTGCTAAACGAGATAAGTCTTAAGAAATTTCCGTTTATGCAGTTAGAGATTAAGATAGTGCTGGCTTTACAGTATTGTCTTATGAATGATTATGATCTATTTAATCAGCTGATAAACAGTATACAACGGCAAATAAGATTACTTGGAAAAGAGAACTGCGAACACATTCTTCTTTTATCTAAGATAATGAAAGTGTCTATCAGTGATATAAAAAGGAATAAAGTAGATAAGATTAAGTCTTTAATAGAAAAGACGGAGAGTGTGAAGATTGATCATTTTTCGCCTACAGCTCTTATCAGGTTAGATGAGGACTTTATAAGTAGATTAAGCACGCAACCATAATATAAATCACATTTACAGATGTGAAGTAAAGGCTGATTATTAATTTAATCAGCCTTTGTTTTTCTTTATCAAGTTAGCCGCTAAATATTTAGTTTCTCAAGGTTTTCCTGAGATAATGGCTTGTTGATGTATTGTTTTACGTAGCTGTACTTTTTGGATTTATTCACATCCTGAGGGTTAATAGAGGAGGTGAGCATCACAATTTTACATTTGTTTCTGGTTTCTTCTGAAAGTTTTTCGAACTCATCTAAGAATTGGAAACCATCCATAAGGGGCATGTCGATATCCAGAAAGATCACATCAGGTAGTACATTGGCAGAGATCTCCTCTACCTTTTCAATGTTTTTTAAAAATTCAATTGCACTTTTGGCACCAGTGTGAGTATAAATATATTTAGAAATATCTGCTGCCTCAATCATCTTTTGATTAATGAGATTATCTATCTCATTATCGTCGATTAACATTACTGAAATGTATTTTTTTTCGTTCTCAGACATGGAGTTGATTTAATGTATATTTAAATATAATTCATACCGCAGTAATTACAAAATTATCAATACAAGATAAAAAAGTATATTACGGCTACTTTTAATAAGATTTTTACTTTATATATAGAATATACGGATTAAATATCAAATTTTATTCCTTGAGCGAGAGGAAGTTCTGTGCCGTAGTTAATTGTGTTGGTCTGTCTTCTCATATATACCTTCCAGGCATCAGATCCAGACTCCCTTCCTCCTCCGGTTTCTTTTTCGCCACCAAAGGCTCCACCTATTTCAGCACCAGAGGTTCCTATGTTTACATTAGCAATACCACAGTCTGAGCCGGCATGAGAAAGAAAACGCTCTGCTTCTCTCATGTTGTTGGTCATTACCGCTGAAGATAGTCCTTGAGCAACACCATTTTGCATGGCTAGGGCTTCGTCAAAAGTACTGTATTTGATAAGGTATAAAATAGGGGCGAAAGTCTCGTGCTGCACTATAGGCATGTCATTTTTCACCTCTGCTACCACTGGTTTAACATAACAGCCAGATGAATATTCTTCGCCAGTTAATGTGCCTCCTTCTACTAAAATGTTTCCACCCTGATCTTTAATCTGCTCAATGGCATTTGAGTACATTTTTACAGCATCAGTATCTATAAGTGGACCTACATGATTAGTTTCGTCCAGCGGGTTACCTATTTTCAGTTGGCCATAAGCATTCACCAGTTTTTCTTTCACCTGATCATAGATACTTTCATGAATGATAAGTCTGCGGGTAGAGGTACATCTTTGTCCACAGGTACCTACAGCACCAAAAAGAGCCCCTGTAATGGCTATTTTAAGATCAGCGTTTTCAGTGATAATCATAGCGTTATTACCTCCTAATTCTAATAAGGCCTTGCCTAGTCTGGCGCCAACTGCTGCTCCTACTTTTTTACCCATTCTGGTAGATCCTGTAGCAGAAACTAAAGGTATGCGACTATCATTAGAAATCAATTCGCCTATTTTAGCATCACCATTAAGTAGGCATGAAACACCTTCTGGTACATCATTTTCTTTAAAAACCTCAGCTACAATATTCTGACAAGCAATACCACATAGAGGTGTTTTTTCAGAAGGTTTCCATATACACACATCTCCGCATACCCAGGCTAGCATAGTGTTCCAGGACCATACGGCTACAGGGAAGTTAAAAGCCGATATAATGCCTACAATGCCTAAGGGATGATATTGTTCATACATCCTATGGCTGGGACGCTCTGAGTGCATCGTAAAGCCGTGCAACTGACGGCTTAAGCCTACTGCAAAGTCACAGATATCTATCATTTCCTGTACTTCACCTAGCCCTTCCTGGTATGATTTACCCATTTCAAAGGAAACTAGTTTCCCCAGATCAGCCTTATGCTTTCTTAACTTATCTCCGATTTGGCGTACTATTTCACCTCTTTTAGGTGCAGGAGTCATTCTCCATTGCTCAAATGCAGCTGCGGCTTGCTTTACTACTTCATCATAAGTTTCAGGAGATGAAATTTCTACTGTGGCGATGAGTGAACCATCAACAGGAGACTGTGATTCTATTGATTCTCCACTTCCGGAAAGCCAGTTGGATCCGGTAGAGGCTCCCTTGTTATTAGATTGTATGTTGAGTGCTTCAAGAGTTTCTTGAATACCTGATGCTGTTATATTCATGAGATTATATTTTGCTTACAAAACTAAAAAAATGAGCCTTAGGTGCAATTTTTAAATAGAAAGAATGGCATTTACCATTCTACACCATAGACTCCTTTAGATTGATCAGGGTAAATGCCTTCTACAAGAATGCCTCCCTGCTTGTTAGTGAGTACCCTGTTGAGATCTTCTATGCTTTCAATAGTAGTTTTATCTATTGCCGTGATAATAAAGCCTTTTTTAATACCGGCTTCTTTCCATTTACCTTCTTGGAGCTCAATTATTTTGACTCCTTTAAATGATGGATCTTCATCCTGTGGAGTGAAGTTTTGAAAAGTAGCTCCTTCAATAACACCGTCAAAGGTTTTAGTGATAATTTCAGTGTTTCCAGCTGTATTTTGAAGTGTGGCTTGAGTGGAGCTTTTCTTACCATCTCTTATGTAGGTCACTTCTATTTTATTGCCAGGTCTGTTTCTGGCTACCATCTCCTGTAGTTCAGAAACATTACTAATAGAAGTGCCATTAATTGATATAATGACATCACCAGGAAGTAAGCCGGCCTTTTCAGCGGCACTGTTTTTATTAACATTGCTAATATAAACGCCATTGAATATATCCAGATTTTCAGCGGCAGCTATCCTGGAATTCATATCTCCGATTCTAATGCCCAGCAAGGCTCTTTGTACCGCACCAAACTCTAGTAAATCATCAATAACCTTTTTCACCAGAGATACAGGAACTGCAAATGAGTAGCCTGTATAATTCCCGGTAGGAGTAGCTATAGCAGTATTAATGCCTATGAGTTTACCTTTTAGGTTTACCAATGCGCCACCACTGTTGCCAGGGTTTACAGCAGCATCTGTTTGGATGAATGATTCTATTTGTAGGTTGTTCTTATCTCTTAATATGCCAATATTTCTTGCTTTTGCACTTACAATGCCAGCAGTAACGGTAGAGTTAAGATCAAACGGGTTTCCTATAGCCAGAACCCATTCACCGGTTTTCACATTATCCGAATCACCATACTCTACAAAATTTAAGCTTTCAGCGGCGATTTTTATAAGTGCCAGATCAGTGGTAGGATCGGTGCCCACTACCTTAGCGAAGTAAGTGCGGTTATCATTGAGTATAACCTCTATTTGGCTGGCATCTTCAATTACATGGTTGTTGGTGACGATATAACCATCATCAGATACGATTACCCCAGAGCCTGAAGATTGTGATGGGCCTCCCAGATAGCTTTCTAGTGGATTTAGACTATATTTTCCTGAAGAATATATAGCTCGGATGTGGACTACGCCAGTGGTAACTTCTTGCGCCGCATAGATGAAATCGAGCCCCTGAGGAACAATGTAGGCGGTATCTTTTTTAGAAGATAAGCTTATGCGTTTTTGTCTTTCAGAGATTGAATTATATGTTTTTTGAGGCGTTCTTTCCAGGTATATGAAAATGGCAGAGGCCGCGATAAGGCCTCCTAATATGGAAGACAAAAACATTCCCAGGAAATAGCTACGTTTGTTCATATATTCTATCAGTTCTCTTTTTCGCTCACTAGTTTTTTTAACTCTGTTAACTCATCTCTCAGTTTTGCAGCTTCAATGAAATCTAAATCTTTGGCTGCTTTTTCCATGTTTTTCTGAGTTTTGGTGATGAGTTTTTCAAGCTCATTTTTACCCATGTATTCTATAACAGGATCGGCAGCTACAGAAGGAGCTTCTTCACCAGTATAGTATTTTTTATGTTTCTTGTTCTTGTCTGCTACATTAGTTTGTTGCAGTATAGAATCTTTAGAACGGATAATATTTTGAGGAGTGATGCCATGTTCTTCATTATATGCCATCTGTATGCTCCTTCTTCTATTGGTTTCATCAATAGATGCTCTCATGGAAGGGGTTATAGAATCAGCATACATGATAACCATACCGTTTACGTTACGTGCCGCTCTACCTATTGTCTGTATCAGAGACCTTTGGTTTCTTAAGAATCCTTCTTTATCAGCATCTAATATCGCTACCAAAGACACTTCTGGCAGGTCAAGTCCCTCTCTAAGTAAGTTTACACCTATCAGAACGTCAAATACCCCCAGTCTAAGTTCCCGTAGAATTTCCACACGATCCAAAGTATCTACTTCACTATGTATGTACCTACATTTTACGCCAGCTCTTTCGAGGAATTTCGTGAGCTCCTCAGCCATTCTTTTGGTAAGAGTAGTTACCAGCGTTCTTTCATCTTTCTTAGTGCGTTCATCTACTTCTTCAAGTAAATCATCTATTTGATTAAGGCTTGGTCTTACATCTATTTTAGGATCTAATAGGCCAGTAGGTCTAATAATTTGCTCTACCACTACACCTTCAGATTTCCGCAGCTCATACTCAGCCGGAGTGGCACTGACATACACCACCTGATTAAGCATACCTTCAAACTCATTAAAAGTGAGAGGTCTGTTGTCCAGGGCAGCAGGAAGTCTAAAGCCAAAGTCTACCAGATTGACTTTCCTGGCACGGTCACCGCCCCACATAGCTCTTACCTGTGGCACAGTTACATGGCTCTCATCTATAAACATTAGATAATCATCAGGAAAATAATCTAAAAGGCAGAAAGGTCGTGCGCCGGGAGATCTCCTGTCAAAATATCTGGAATAGTTTTCTATACCTGAACAGTAGCCGAGTTCTCTCATCATTTCTATATCGAATTCGGTACGTTCTTGAAGTCGTTTGGCCTCCAGGTGCCTTTGTTCGATTTGAAAATGTTCCACCTGAGATACCATGTCATCTTGTATCTCGTGGATCACTTTATGCAAAAGTTCTTTACCCGTTACAAACAAGTTAGCCGGGAAAATGGTAATGCTGGTTTCGTTGGAGATAGTTTTTCCGCTAATAGGATCTACTTGCTGAATAGATTCAATTTCATCACCCCAAAACATGATTCTGTAGGCAAAATCTCCGTAAGCTACGAAAATATCAACCGTATCACCTTTCACTCTGAAATTTCCTCTTTTGAATTCACCTTCCGTTCTACTGTAGAGGATGTCTACCAAAGAAAACAGTAGCTTGTTTCTTGGGATGCTTTCACCCACTTTTAGTTTAATGATGTTTCTGCCAAATTCATCAGGATTTCCGATACCATAAATGCAAGAAACCGAAGCTACTACAATAATATCTCTACGCCCCGTAAGCAAAGAGGAGGTAGCGCTTAGTCTTAGCTTTTCTATTTCTTCATTAATGGAAAGATCCTTTTCAATATATACATTAGAAGAAGGTATAAACGCTTCCGGTTGGTAATAGTCATAGTAAGAAATGAAATACTCTACGGCATTTTCCGGGAAGAACCTTTTAAATTCTCCGTATAGCTGCGCTGCCAGGGTTTTATTATGGCAAAGTATAAGAGTAGGCCTGTTTACTTTAGCAATAACATTAGCCATAGTAAACGTCTTTCCGGTACCTGTGGCCCCCAATAGAGTTTGGAAATTTTCTCCATATTCTATGTTTGACGATAATTCTTCTATAGCCTTAGGCTGGTCACCCGTAGGTTCGTATTCACTTGAAATTTTAAACTGCATAAGCTAATCGTTCTATTCAAATCTAAAGAACTGATATCTTATAATACGGCTAGGATTAAAAATGTTTGTAATTATCAGTGCTTTTGGCGCTCAAGCAAACATGAAAAATCCGATGACGTTAGGTGTCACCGGATATTGTGATGTAATTTTTTTGGGAACCTGTTTTAGAGGTAGTAATAATTATTCATCAAATACTACCTCATTGGACTTTAGCCATTGCTCGGCATCATATACTGAATGAAAAGTTGTGACTACTTCAGAATCGGGTTTTGCTTTTTGAGCTGAAAGTTCAGCGAAAATATTAGGGGAGAATACCCATGCAAAGTATTTAAGCCCAGCTTCTTCCATTCTGGGAAACCAGTTTTTAGCAGTCCACTCTGCGGCATCTTGCCATGGGCCAGATACGCTGGTATTATCATTTAAAACTTTACCACATTTTTTGCTTTTAAGAAGTTCAATGATTTTTTCACCACTGGTCATTATCTTTTCTTTGTTTTGAAAACCTAACCATGTGCAGTACATGATTTTATTGGTTTTATCAAAACTAACTTCCAAATTTGACTGCTTTAATAAAATTTCCCTGTCCATTTCCTTCTTGTTTATAAGTTAATGATTTATCTAATTTTCATTTTTTTATTATAAAAAAAGAATCAATATGTGCGCTAATAATATTTACATCAGAAATTAATAAAAGTTCATTATTTCTAACGTTTTCTGAAATATTGATATCTCTTTAACGTGTTGATTTACAGGATTTAGGTGCGTTGAACATAAATGGTGTGTTCATGGGTGATAATATGCCATTTTAATATGTTGTAGCATCAATGATTGTTTATGATTAAAATCCATGTATTTAATTCATTTCTTACATCTTTCCCAAGTGATGAAAAATATAATACTTCCGTTTTCTGTTTCTATAGGTGGTGTATATATGATCAGCCTGTCACCTTCAATTTTGGCATACCGTTTTTCAATATTGCCTTTCCAGTTAGGAAAAGCACTGCCTTCTACAATATGGGTTAAGGTGCCTGTTTCGTCAGAATAATACCTTCCATAATAACCGAAATAGCTTCTGAAGGCGGAGCTTAATTCTTCTGAGGAGCCTTCATACATTCCATTGAGCTGAAAAAGTTGACGGTCATGCTTCATGATATGAACGCTCATGTAGCCTACTTTATCATAAATAAGAATGCCCTCCGGCGATTTTCCGAAATAATCAATCTTTTGTCCGTTTTCATCTTCATAATACCAGGATTCCAGTTTCCACGTGCCTATTATTTTTTCTGTCATAGAATTTTCCATTACCTGTTACTTAAAATTTTTATAGCCTGAGATACCTCAGAATTAATAAGGTGAGTTACGAATTCACTGTCATGGTGTAGGTAGTGATGCCCGCCTTTTCGCTGTATTAGCTTAAATGTTTGGGTGGTTTCATTTTTCCAATTCTGCATTTGAGCAGGAGTAATATTGTTGTCCTGAACTCCGTGAATGGCCGTAATGGGCAAGTCAAACGGAGGTTCAAATTGGTAGCTGAAACTGTCTATTAGGCTCAGGTCATTTCGTAATAGGCTGATAAGTACTTTTCTAAGTTCTGGATCAGGGATGTTTTCTGGTTTTAAATGAGGAAAAGAAGACATTAGTTGGTCTGTGTCCTGCTTCGGGTTCAGGTATGCTTTTTCATACACTGCTAATTGTGGCGTGCTGCTCACAAAAAGTTGCTGCGGAAGATTGAGCTTTTTCTGCCTTAATAAACGCATAAGTTCAAAGGCGATTAATCCTCCCATACTATGACCAAACAGGATATAAGGCTTATTTAAATAACCCTGCAGATCTAGCATTATTTTGTTTACTGCTATTTGTATATCATTAAATGGCTTTTGAGATAGTTGTTTGCCTCTGCCAGGCAACTCTACAATTATTAGTTCTAGTTCGTTTACTAATTGGTTCTCCCAGCCATGAAATAGGGAAGCACTTCCTCCTGCATCATGAATACAAATTACACGGAATTTGGCTTCTGGGTTATATTTTGGAATAATTATTCCTTTTGGTGCAGTATTATTTTCTGTGTTGGAAGCAATGTCTGCATTTTCATTTGGAATAATTCTGTTGAGCAAAAACTCGGCATATTCAGCGATAGTAGGATATTCCCATATATTGGTTACAGACAGCTTAAGAGATAAATCTTTCTCTAACTTATTTCTGAGTTGTACTGCCATAATAGAATCAATGCCCAAGCTCTTAAATTTCATATCAGGAGAGAGTTTATCGGCAGTGGTTTTTATTATCTGTGCCGTTAGCTGTTTAAGGTGGTTTTCCAGAGCCAGCTGTTTCTCTTCTTTATTAGGAAGTAATTCAAGTGTCTGAAGTAGGTTTTGACCATTTGCGTTTTGCACTTGTTTTTTTAGGAGATTGCTGAAGTAGTTGCTGGCACCTAAGACCGGGAAGAAGTCAGCAGTCTGCTCAGCATTAAGCTTAAATACTCCAATATTGGTTGGATTCATAAAAATGATATGCTCTAAAGCATGTACGGCATCCTGCATGGGAGTAGGGGTGAAGCCTTCTGCTTCAGCATATTTGGCCATGTCTTGTGCATTAGCGACCATGCCTGCGTCTTTCATTACTCCCCAGTTAACTGAAATGGCTGTTTGACCGAGCATAACCCTGTATTGCGCTAAAGCGTCTAAAAACGCATTAGCTGCCACATAGCTAGCTTGTCCACTGAGGCCTATCATAGATGAGGCGGAGGAGAATAATAGGAATAGGTCTAAATCATAATTTTGTGAAAGTAGATGCAGGTTCCATCCTCCTTTTACTTTAGGAGCTAGAATATTAGAATACTCTGAACTTTCAAGTTCTACTAAAGGAGAGGCTTTGATAAGGCCTGCCGCATGGACAATGCCTTTCAGTGTATTTCTTTCAAACTTAGTTTCAAAGACACTTTTTAATGAAAAATATTCAGCTACATCACAAGCAATTACATCAAAACTGGCACCTTGGGAAGATAGTAGATCTATTTTTTCTTTGACATATTCATCTACTTTTCCACTGCGGCTGGCCAGCACAAATTTTCTGGCACCTTTCTCATACATCCACTCTACTAGTCTGAAAGCAATACCATTGAATCCGGTTATGAAGTAATAACCCTCACCGTTGAATTTTGTGTTTTGTATTTTAAATACATCAGGCTTAGTTCTTTCTAATCGGGCTACATAGGTGTTGTTATTTCTAATGGCTACTTCAGGTTCTTTAGTTAATCTATTTTGTAGCAAATTTATAAGAGCATCTATCTCAACATTATTGGGATGCAGACTGAGGTCCACCTGTTGAGTCTCGAATTGTGGTAATTCATTAGCGGTAACTCTTCCTATACCTACCAATGGGCCATGCTCTACATTTAACATAGAGCTTTCTATAGGTTTGCCTCCATTAGTAACTAGCGTAAGCCTGGGGTATCTTTTGAAATGCAGCTCGTTAATAGATTTTAATATGCTTATAAGATAAAAAGCTGATTCTGTTTTGGGCTGAAATTTCTCATGACGAAGCTCTTTGTTGAAAAAGAATATAATATCATCGGTGCTGTCAATATGGAGGTTACTGATAGTAGCCGCAATATGTTCATGATTTTCAAAGTCTACCCTATGTACTTTTACTTCTGGAATGACATGGTGGTCTACCTTGCTGCATATGATATCGGCAGAGTGCCCATTTTTAATCAGTTTAATTGCAAGCTGGTGCACAGTAGTGTAGGCATCAGTAATTATGAGATATTTTTTCGAAATTGATGGTGCCTGTTTTTTAATTAGTTCTGTTTTTAACCAATTAATTTGATAAAACCATTCTGAATCTTCCTGATGGAAATCCGAGACTGTTAGAATCTTACCTGATACCTTGTCGGCTTTCAATAAAGCAGTGCCATTTTGATCATAAATAAATAGATCCGCTACTATTTCGCTATGATGATCATTAGATTTTTGAGGATATAGTTTTACGTTTACCTGTAATTCTGAATTGGCAGGTATGTCATTAAAAACTTCTATGTTGCCGATTTTTGTGAGGTAGGTAGTTCGGTAATCATCATTGCTGTTATTTACTGAATTGGCAAAAATGGCTTGAAAACAACTGTCCATTATGGCCGGATGAAAATGGTATTTCTTGAGCTTGCCGGCAAGTCTGGAATCTACTTTTACAGTTGTTTTAATGTCTTCACCATCTATTATAATTTGAGAAATCCCCTGAAATAATGGGCCATATTGGAGTCCTATATTTTGGAGTTTGTCATAATAGTCTTTCCCTTCAATAATTTCTCCTGCTACAGATTTAAACTTTTGTATATTATAACTTCTTACTTCATCTTTAATATGATATTGGCCCTGTGCGGTTAATATCCATTGATCCTGGCTCTCATGATAAAATTTAAAAGATGAAAGCCCGCTGTCTTCATCATGGATTTTAAGTTGAATTTTGATTGACTCATTATTGTCAAAAGTCACCGCATTTTTAAATTCCAGATTTACTATTTCACAATGGTTGGATCCTGAGAACTCTGTTAAGGCAGCGAGAAGCATTTCTACATAACTCGCACCAGGAAGTACCACCACATTGTTTACCTGATGATCTCTAAGAAATGGAAACTGATTAATGTTAATATGAGCTTCCCAAAAGTGAATTTCAGGTAGGTTGGCGAGTTTTATCTCTCTGCCTATCCAAGGGTGACCTTGTTTGTTCTTATCAATGATAATACGTTCTATAAGCGAGTAATTAGCTCTGTCAAAAGCATAATTAGGAAGGAAAGTATGGTATGAATTTACATTTTTGTAAAACTTATCCCATTGGATGTACCCTCCATTTTCATACAGGTTATTGAAGTTGTTATAAAGTTCATTTAGCTCAGGTTTGTCTCTGTAAAGTGTGTAGGTAACTGCTCCTTTTTGCTGGTGAGCTTCGAGGCACTCCTGTATAGAAGTGATAAGCACAGGGTGGGGGCTAACTTCAATAAAAGTTTTATGACCATCTTTTATCAACTGCTCCATTACAGATGCAAATTTCACACTTTCTCTAAGGTTATCAGTCCAGTAATCTTCTGTGAGCTCAGGGCCGTCCACCTTTAGGTTTCTAACTGTTGAGTATAAATCAATCTGACTTTTTTGGGGATTAACAGTTAAGCTGTTTTTTAATGGTTCTTTTAGGTCGTCCATTTGAGATGAGTGAGAAGCTACATCTACTTTAACGCGTTTGGCGAACCTGCCTTGCTTGTCTAAGGCTTCTATTATTTCTTCAATGGCTAACTCATTTCCGGCTATTACTGTAGATTTGGGGCTGTTATTAACTGCAATAGATACTGATGGGTACTGTTCTATAAATCGTTCTGCTTGCTCTACTGTGAGCTCGGTTACAGCCATGGCTCCACCCTTGCCACTTACAGTTTTCATTAGTTTGCTTCTTGTGCAAATGATCTGAGCGGCTTCATTTAATGATATAGCCTCTGCAATATAGGCTGCGGCCACTTCTCCCATACTATGGCCTACCACCGCATCAGGAATAACTCCAAGAGATAACCATAGTTTTCCCAGGGCAATTTGTACAGCTGATAGTAATGGTTGTATAACATCTATTTCAGATAGTCTGGAAGTTTCTTCGGAGGCATATAACTGCTCAATAAGTGACCAGTCAGTATATTTCTTCCATTCCTCATTACAAGCTAGTATCGCCTTTTTGAAAACAGGTTCGGTTTCGAAAAGCTGCTTTCCCATGCCCAGCCATTGTGAACCTTGCCCGGGAAATATAAATACTGTCTTATCTTCTTTAGAGGCAGGAGTAGAAGCAGACCACTGCTTGTTAGTATTTAAAAACGTGCTTATCTGCTCGATCATTCCATCTTTATCAGAGGCAGAAAAGGCTGTTCGGTATTCAAAATGTTGCCTTCTGGTGGCGGCTAACTTGCAGATGTTTTTAAACTGATAAGCTACACCGTTAACTTGTGTTTTTAGATGGTAGAGTAGGTTTTCAATGTTTTTAAAGAATGCCTGCTCAGACCTGGCTGAGATGGGTAAAATATATTTAGCATGATTGTGATTTTCAATACTAACACTACATGATTTAGGATTATACTCTTCTATCACAGTATGAGCATTTGTGCCTCCCCAGCCAAAAGAATTGATTCCTGCTTTTAGAGTTTCAATAGTAGAGGAAGGCCAGTCGGTTAATTCATGCTGTACTTTGAGCTTAAGATTTTCGAAATCAATATTAGGATTGGGATTATTGAAATGAAGGTTTTTGGGTAGTTTGCGATTATTTATAGCTAGGATGGTTTTTATCAACCCTGCAATTCCGGCTGCTCCTTCCAGGTGCCCAATGTTAGTTTTTACTGAGCCAATATGAAGTGGAGATTTCCTATTTTCTCCAAAAAACTCGCCTAATGCACGGCATTCGGTAGGATCTCCTAGTTTAGTGCCCGTACCATGAGCTTCAACGTAATGAACTTCTTCAGGAACTATTCCTGAGTTTTTATAAGCATCTTTCAATACACTTTTTTGTCCGGCAGTACTGGTGGCAGGTAAGTTTACATTAAAACCATTGTTATTCATGGCACTACCTCTAATCACGGCGAAAATTTTATCTCCATCTCTTTCAGCATCTTCCAGCCTTTTTAAGAGTATGATACCACCTCCTTCGCCGCGTACAAAGCCATCAGCAGCAGCATCAAAGGTGCTGCAACTCCCTTTGGCTGAAAGCCCTCCAAACTTAGATAAAAGAATGTTTTGATCTGGATCTAGCGTGTGATTTACACCACCCACTATGGCATGATTTATACTGTTATCCCACAGTGCCTGGCAAGATAAATGAAGGGCTACCAATGATGACGAACATCCGGTATCTACCACCAAACTTGGGCCGGTGAAGCCAAAGAAATATGAAATACGGTTAGCAATGATATTTGCAGATTGCCCCATAGCAGAGTGAGAGGAAATTTCTGCGTTTTTATGCTTTCTCAGATGTTCAAAATCATTCCATATGTTGCCAATAT
The DNA here is from genome assembly GCF_021389955.1 of Fulvivirga maritima. Lineage (NCBI taxonomy): Bacteria > Pseudomonadati > Bacteroidota > Cytophagia > Cytophagales > Fulvivirgaceae > Fulvivirga > Fulvivirga maritima. The sequence goes on along the minus strand of NZ_CP089980.1, from coordinate 570,012 downwards.
ATACTCCAATTTTTTGCCCTGCCAATTGGTTATAAGCGATATTGCTGTTTTCTATACATTCCCAAGTGAGCTCCATCATAAGCTTTTGGGAAGGTGTCATTTCTGAGGCTTCAGCAGGAGAGATATTAAAAAAGAATGGATCGAATTTATCCAGATCATCGAGCATGGCGGCATGCCTTTGATGTGTTTTGTCTGGAACTGACTTATCAGCATCGTAGTACTCTTCAATATCCCAGCGGTTAATTGGGATTTTTTCTACAGCATCAATTCCCTTTTCCAGCATATTCCAAAACTCTTGTAAGTTATGAGCTTTAGGAAATCTGCAGGACAGACCAACAATGGCAATAGGTTTAACACTTTTCCCCACATTTTCACTTCTCCCTGATATCATCGTCGATGGCAATTAAATAATCCACCTATGAAATTATAAGCTTAAGAATTAAACCTTATATCTAAGTTTTGTTAAACTCTACTTAAGTAATAAATACCCTACATTAAACAAACCAGAAATAGAGATTTATGAAGATGAAATATTCAATATTACTTCAATTGGTGAAGTGTGAAAAATTGTACTTATAAATGGAAGAAATGTAAATGGAGGTCAAGAAAGTTATAGAAGCTTTTGAGAATATAGCTTGATATTTCTCAACTATTTGGCTACAAATTACTTGTGGAGTTTTGCTTTAATAGGAAAGAACTTATGAGTTCCATATTTCCCAAGACTTTTCAGCCTGGAGGTGTAGCATTTCTAATCCATTTTTGGTGTGGCACCCGTGGGCCTTACCTTTAATTAGAAATTGAGTTTCTTCAGGATTATAGATTAGATCATAAAGAAAATAATCTGAAGTAAGCTGATGATAAGGTATATCAGGATATTCATCCGTTTTAGGAGACATACCAAGAGGGGTGGTATTAATTATAAGCTTGTGGCTTTTATAAACATGCTGATTTTCTTGAAGATCAGAATAACTTATAGTTGAAGAAGAGGCTGTTCTGGACACGTATTGAAACGGTATGCCTATGGCGTTTAGTGCCGCGGCTACAGCCTTACTAGCCCCACCAGTACCTAAAATAAGAGCAGGATCTTGAAAGTTATCGGGAAGCCATTCTTCTAAAGATTGCTTAAATCCGAAAAAATCAGAGTTATACCCCTTTAGCTTACCCTTTTCTATCTTCACTACATTTACCGCTCCTATAGTTTCTGCATTAGGGTCAATAGCATCTAGAAATGGCAAAATTTCTTGTTTATAAGGAATGGTTACATTCAGGCCTTTAAGGTCTTTGTGGTTTTTGATTAAAGCAGTTAGCTCACTAATATCAGCCAAAGGAAAAAGCTCATAAGCATGATCACTGAGGCCTAGTTCCATGAATTTCTTAGAGAAGTAATCCTTAGAGAAGGAATGAGTGAGCTTTTTTCCTATCAGACCAAATTCAACCATTACTGAGCAGGTTTTACTTTGTAATTGGCTACTTTCTCAATTAAAACTACTACGAAGATACCTACTGCCAAGAATATGATTGAGATCAATATTTGAGGGTCTTTATTAAAGTGTTCCAGGTATTCTGTAGGGAGAACGTTTTTAGTGAAAGATACTACTTGTTCACCATCATGGTTAACTCTGTAGGCTGTGGGTATCTTCCATGGCCAAACTTTGTTAAGCGACCCTAGCATAAAACCTGCAAGTAGAGATATAGCCAGGTTATGATATTTTTTTAATAGCCATGATATTACTCTTACAAAAGATAGTAGTCCGGTAACACAACCCGCTATGAATATGAGTATGGTGGTAATATCCAGATTGCTTAGGGCTTTGAATATGTATTCATATTTACCCAAAACCAAAAGGATGAATGACCCGGAAATACCAGGTAAAATCATGGCGCAAATAGCAATGGCTCCTGATATAAAAATGAACCATGGAGCTGTTGGCGTTTCTGCTGGCGTAGCGCCTGTAATGATGTAAGCGATGATGATCCCTAAAATGAGGGACACAAACACACCTGCTTTCCACTCTTTAACTTCTCTCAACACTAAAATGGCTGAGATAATAATTAAACCAAAGAAAAATGACCAAATTGGTATTGGGTGATTTTCCAAAAGGTACAGAATGATCTTTGATAGAGTGGCCAGACTGGTGATAATGCCCAGAAAAAGAGGCAACAAAAAGTTGCCATTGATCTTTTTCCAAAACTCTTTTATGTTAAACTTGAGCAATAACTTCAATGCATCCAGATCGACGGCTTTGATAGAGTCTAGCAGTTCTTCATAGATACCTGTTATAAAAGCGATAGTACCACCTGATACACCCGGCACTACGTCAGCTCCTCCCATACCTAAACCTTTAAGATATATGAGTAAGCTCTTTTTATATTTGCTCATTGTTTATTGGGATTATAAGTTATTTTGTAATGAAAGAAAATGGCTAAAAGTATCTCCCCTCAATCCCAATCTAATTGTTTCTAGTGGTATGATTTCATTTGGAGCAATGTTACCAAGGTTAACATTAGAGCCTAATAGCTTAATGAACCACACTTGCTGTGCTTTTTGAGGAGCTTCCCAAATGATTTTTTCAAAAGGTATTTTTGTTAAGATTTCCTGAACCAGACCTGATCTTACTTCACCCGTAGATCTAAATAGGCCTACGTTTCCGCTTTCTCTTGCTTCGCCTATTACCTTCCAGGCTCCTGCATCTAGTTCTTCCTGCATCAATTTAATCCATTGGTAAGGAGGAATGATTTTTTCTTCATCCTTAGAGCCAACTTCAGAAAGTACAGTTACTTGCTCAGAAAGTTTATTGATGTAGTCACATTTTTTATCATGATCTAATTCAATAGAGCCATCTGAAACTTCTGCATACTGCAAATCGTATTTATCTAGAACTTTTCGGTAGTCGTCAAATTGACCCCTGGTTATAAAAGCTTCAAATAAAGTGCCGCCAAAATATACAGGAATGCCTGCATCTTGATAGACTTTGATTTTTTCTTTAAGATTTGGAGTAACATAGGACGTGGCCCAGCCAAATTTCACGATATCTACATAATCACCGCAGATGCTAATAAAATCTTCTGCTTCTCTTATGCTTAGACCTTTGTCCATGGCCATAGTAAAGCCATATTGCCTGGGCTTAACAGTGCGCTCAGGAACGTTTTTCAAAGTATAATTCATTATGAATTTTCTTTTCTAAATTGGTTAATGATTTTATACAATGCTTTTTGAGTTTCTAGCCGAGGGAAAAACTCAAGAAGAACTTCATGCATATCAAAGTCCAAAATTAAGGCATTTTCTAGATAATTAAAGGCTTCTTTATATTTTCCGGCACTTATTAGATAAGCGGTAAGCCTGTAAAAATACTCAGGGGCGTCTGGAGCCTCTTCTAGGCCACTTAAAATGAGTTCAATTGCTTTTTCATATTCTCCTTGCTCGTAATAAATATAGGACCAGTCCATCCAGATTTCTTTGTCGTCCGGATTTAACATACTAGCTTCTTCGTATGCATCTATACTAGATACTATATTACCTATATTATACTCTGTTTGTGCCACAGCTTTCCAATACTCTGCATTTTCGTGGTCAAGTTTCAGTGCTTTATTGTAGAAATGCAAGGATTGATACCACTTTTCTTGTTGAAATAGGCATTTTCCTGCACCAAACCATGCTTCATCGTATAAATTATCGAGTTTTGTTGCTTTTTGGAAGTATTTTAACCCTAGCTCATATTGCTCCATGTTTTCATAAACAATGGCTATTTGGCAATATACTTCAGGGCTAGGTCCTTCTATGTCAAGGGTTTTAACATATGCATCAAGCGCCTTAGGAAACTTTTCCATTTGCAGGTAGGTGTTTCCCATATTAAAGTAAGCAGAAGAGAAGTTTTCTTCTATTACTACCGCATACTCATAGGCTTCTACTGCTTGTTCGTATTCCCCGAGTTTATTATATACTATACCCAGGTTATACCAAGCGGCTTGTGAGTAAGGATCAGCGTCAATGAATTTTTTATAATAGGATATACTACTTTCCAGCTCGCCACAAAGATCCAGGCAGTAGGCCAGCTCATATAGCGCTCCATCATGAAGGATGTTCTCTTCAATGGCCATCTTGTAAGCTTTAATAGCCTCTAAATATTCTTCTTTACTCTGATGAGCTAAGCCAATGCTATAAAACACCTCATCTCTTTCCTCAGTAAAAGGAAGAGCCTTAAGGTAAGCTTCTATAGCCGCGTCATAATCTGCTCTTAAAGAAAATATGGAGCCTTGTAGAAAGTATATTTCAGCATCATTAGGCTGGAAAGATTCGGCCTTGTCAAGTAACTCTAAAGCTTCATTGTATTCTTCCAGGTTAGACAGTATTTGTGCCTTGGTAATAAGTAGTTCTGTGGAGAATGGATACTGATCACCGGCTATGTTTACTGCTGTCAGAGCCTTTTTATACTGTCCTCTATCGAGGTATATGCCAATTATTTGCTCAAATCCTTCGAGTTCAAAAAATAATTAGCTCTGTTTTTTATATGATCTTCGAACCTTTTTAGGAGTTCGTTTTCTTCTTTTTTCTTAAAGTTTTCAGCCATTCAATCACCTCAAAAAGTTTAAACAATTTAATTAAAATAATCTTAATTTTTTCAAAAAAGACTAAAGGTGAATTTTAATTTGTATTCTTCTTCAAATAAAACTCGCAGATCCAATCAATGGTATCGGAAAGAGGGGCAAAGGTATAATTTAGTTCACTCTTGATCTTGCTATTATCAAAGTATATTTTGTTTTTACTAAGTCTTGCCGTCTCTTTTGTTATAACAGGTTCTTTATTAGTGAATAATGATTTTATTTTTTGTAGTAACAGAGCAGCGGTGGTCATCCATTTTCCCGCTTTTATGTGAGGTGCTTTTTTGTTTAATTTTTCAGCTGCCAGCACAAAAAAGTCTTTGTAACTCAGGGCTCCTCCGTTAAGTATATATCTACTCCCACTTAAACGGGTGTCAAGCATTTTTATTATTATGTTAACAACATCCCTGAGG